>CAZTSL010000063.1:0-27299 GCA_964616915.1 uncultured bacterium | reverse complement strand
CCCCTGGCCGCCTCTCCCCCCTGGCGAGGAAGGCCCTCTCGTCCGTCCCTCCTCCCCTTCGATGCTTCTTGCCACGCCCACCTCCCATCCCCGAGCCAGCGAAAAAAAAGCGGTGTGCCACGGCTTTCGAGGATCGTACAGGTGAAAGTGCCGCTCCCCATCCAGCGCCGCCGATGCACGCTTTTCGGGTTTCGCCCCCTCCTTTCCCAGGGATTCGGGTTCTCCCTGCTCCGTTGAAAAAAAAACCGAAATCCTGTATCTCAATGGAGAGCGTGCCGCCCCGGGAAGTTCGACTTCCAATCCCCTTTTCCTTCGGAGAACGGCATTTCTTCGGACGATGTCGGATCCCGGCGTGACCTTTCGCAAATGGAGGAACGGCGATGACCCCCAACGAACGGGACAACCGTGTGGTGTGGACCCCCGGTGAGAAACGGGGACACGTGGAATCGTTCTTCCTCAAGCTCAACGACCCGGCGCAGGGGGTGGCCCTCTGGATCAAGTTCACGATCCTCTCCCCGATCGGACACCCCGAAAACGCCGTGGGCGAGGTGTGGGGGATCTTCTTCGATGCGGAGAATCCGAGCCGGATCTTCGCCTGCAAGCAGAGTTGGCCGATCGACAGATGCCGCCTCAACCACGAAGGGGGAGCGATCGAGATGGGGAATGCCCGCTTCATGGAGGGACACACGGCGGGAGAACTGGAGGATCCATCAGGAAAACGTCTGAAATGGGATCTCGATTTCACGATCGATCAACCCCCGCTCCACCATTTTCCCCTCCACCTCCTCTACACGCTCCCCTTCCCTCGGGCGAAGGCGAAATCTCCCCATCCCGACAGCCGCTTCTCCGGCTTCTTCGAGACGCATGAGCAGCGATATACGCTCGATCGCGCGTTTGGCATGCAGGGGCACAACTGGGGACGGGAACACACCCATACGTACGCGTGGGGACATTGCAACGCATTCGCGAACCACCCCCATGCCGTCTTCGAGGGCCTGAGCGGCAAACTCAAGCTCGGGTCGTGGCGCTCTCCCTTCCTCTCCATCGGCTTCCTGCGGCTGGAGGACGAATGGATCCGCTTCGACCGCTTCGGCCGGATGGCCCGCCAGCCGGTGACGATGACGACGGATTCGTGGCAATTTTCCCTCACGAACGGCGCCGAGACGCTGGAGGGACGGATCTGGGCGCCCCGGGAACGATTCGCGGGGCTGACCTACCCGAATCCGAACGGCGAAATCGCCCATTGCCTCAACAGCAAGATCGCCGACGGCGAGTTGACCCTCAAACGCCGTGGACGCACGGTCGTGACGCTCCGGGCGGAAAAGACCTTTGCCCTCGAGATCCTGGTGCGCCACACCGATCACGGCATTCCGATCCTCGTGTGAGCCTTCCTGGCACAGGCTCGCCGAAGAGGTGGAGGAAACGATGAAGATCATCGAACACGCCAAGGAACTCCTGACCCTTGCCCCCCCAGAGGGGGATCGGGAGAATCCCCTCGGAATCGTCCGGGACGGTGCCGTCGTCCTGGACGATGCGCGGATCGCATGGGTGGGTCCCTCCCGCGACGTCCCCCCCCAGATGCGGGAAGAGGCCGAGGAGATCATCGATGCCTCCGGCCACGTCGTCATGCCCGGCCTCATCGACCCCCATACGCACCTCGTCTTCGCCGGTTCCCGACAGGAGGAGTTCGTCGAACGGATCCGGGGGACGAGTTACCTCGAAATCGCCCGCCGGGGAGGAGGGATCCGGGCCACCGTGCGGGCCACCCGGGCCGCGGATGCGGAAACGCTCTTTGCGCTCGGGTGGGCCCGCCTCCAGGATGCCCTCGAATGGGGGGTGACGACCTGCGAGGTCAAATCGGGCTACGGCCTCGACCTCGTCACCGAAATCCGCCTTCTCGAAGTGATCCGCGCACTCGACGAGAAACACCCGATCGATCTCGTTGCCACCTATCTCGGCGCCCATGAACTCCCCGACGAGTACCGTTCCAACCGCGACGCCTACATTCGCTTCGTCGTCGAGGAGGTGATCCCGCAGGTGGCAGAACGCAAGCTCGCCGAGTTCTGTGATGTCTTCTGCGAAGCGGGCGTCTTCGACGTGGAGGAATCGAAACGTGTCCTGACCGCCGCGAAGCGGGCGGGGCTCGGCCTCCGGATCCATGCGGACGAATTCCATCCCCTCGGGGGGGTGGAGATGGCCGCCCGCCTCGGGGCCGTCTCGGCCGATCATCTCCTCTGCACGTCGGCGTCGGGGATCGCGGCGATGAAGGAGGCCGGCACCGTGGCCGTGCTCTTGCCCGGCACTTCCTTTTTCCTCGGGAAAGCGTACGCCCCGGCACGCCGCTTCCTCGAAGCGGGCATCCCCGTGGCGATCGGGAGCGATTTCAACCCTGGCTCCTGCATGACGAACAACCTCTTCTTCGTGATGACGATCGCAGCCACCCAGATGCGCATGACGCCCGAGGAGATCATCCCGGCCGTGACGCGAAATGCGGCCCGCGCCCTCCACAGAACGGATATCGGCGTTCTTTCACCCGGGAAACGGGCGGACCTCATCCTCCTCGACATCCCGGATCATATCTGCATGATCTACCACTTCGGGAAGAACCACGTAAGGAGCGTCATCAAAGATGGACGAATCGTCAGCGGTCGTCATTGACGGAAATACCCTCGACCTTTCAGGCTTCCTGGCCGTGGTCGAGGGCGCGGAGGTCACGATCCACCCCGAGGCGATCGCACGGGTGGAGGCCTCCCGGAAACGGGTCGAAGGGACGATCGCCACAGGAACGACGATCTACGGGATCAACACCGGTTTCGGTGAACTGAGCCGGGTCCGCATCGAGCCGGCCAGAATCCGGGAGCTTCAGATGAATCTGCTCCGGAGCCACGCCGCCGGCGTCGGCCCAGAGCTTCCGGAACCGGCGGTGCGGGGGATGCTCCTCCTGCGGGCCAACGCCCTGGCCAAAGGATATTCCGGTGTGCGGCGAGAGGTCGTCGAAACGCTCGTGGCCATGCTCAACCGGGGGGTACACCCCGTGATTCCAGGGCGGGGTTCCCTCGGGGCCTCGGGGGATCTTGCCCCCCTCGCCCACCTCGCCCTCGTGCTTGCCGGGGAGGGGGAAGCGTGGTTTCGAGGGGAACGCCTCCCCGGCGCCGAGGCGATGCGACGCGCCGGGATCCCCCCCCTCCGCCTCGAAGCGAAGGAGGGGCTCGCCCTCATCAACGGGACCCAGCTCATCACCTCCCTGGGTGCGCTCGCCCTGGCGCGCGGGGAAGATCTCCTGCGAATCGCCGACATCGCGGCCGCCGCAACCCTCGAGGTCACCATGGGAACGCCGGTGGCGGCCCATCCCGACATCCAGGCAGTCCGCCCCCATCCCGGCCAGATCGCGGTGGCCCGCAACATCCGGGCACTCACCCAGGAGAGCGGCCTTGTCGCCTTCCACCGGGACTGCGACCGGGTCCAGGACGCCTATGCGCTTCGATGTGTCCCCCAGATCCACGGCGCGGCACGGGATGCGATCGAGTATGTCCGCAAGGTGATCACCACGGAGTTCAACGCCGCCACGGACAACCCCCTCGTCTTCGAGCATGGGATCCTCTCGGGCGGAAACTTCCACGGCCAGCCGCCGGCGCTTGCACTCGACACCTTCGCGATCGCGCTCGTGACCCTGGCCAACGTCTCCGAGCGGCGAATCGAACGGCTCGTGAATCCGGCCTTGAGCGGTCTTCCCCCCTTCCTTGCCCCCGCGCCGGGGCTCCACTCCGGGTATATGATCGCCCATTACACCGCGGCCGCCCTCACCCTGGAGAACCGCCATGCGGCCAATCCCGCCAGCGTCCACTCCCTTCCCGTCTCCGCGAACAAGGAGGACCATGTCAGCAACGGCGCCCACAGTGCGCACAAAGCCCTCGAGGTCGCAAAGAACACGGAGCAGATCGTGGCGATCGAACTCCTCCTGGCCTGTCAGGCCCTCGACCTCCTTCGCCGACTGCACCCCACCGCCGATCTCACTCCCGGTCCCGGTCTGGCCGCGATCCATTCGGTGATCCGGAGCGAGATTCCCCCACTCGAGGAGGATCGTTCCCCTGCTGCTTCGATCACCCGCGTCGGCGAGATGATCGCCAGTGGGAGCCTCCTTTCCGCGGTCGAAGTCGCCACCGGTCCCCTCGCCTGATCCCCCGCCTCGCGAGACCCAAGCCAGGAAGTATCTGGCAGTCCCGATCCCTGTCGCTCAACGTCGGGTATCCTTACGGATGAGATGCAGAAAGAAGGCGCCTGGAAGAAAGAAGAGGAGGGTGAGCACGAACGACCAGCGACGAACGACCCCCACCTCCCAGAGCCTTGGCGCCTGCCCGGCATGGTAGGCCTCGTAGGAACCGAAATGCGTGAAACGGTTCCACGGATCGAAGGGATGATCGAAAGGGTAGAGCGTCGTCAGGAGGAGTCCCACGATCCCGATACCCAGGACGACCCGTCCCCATCGCCCCATCCCCGCCTCGGCGCGCCGGATCGAGGCGTAAGAGATCGAGAAGGCCAGGCATGTGGCCAGAGGATAGAGCAACAGCGAGGCAGCAATCCATAACGGCCCCACCGCCCGAGCCGGCCGGATGAACATGAGGTACCAGTCCGCACTCCCCCACCCGATGACGACCACGTCGAGAAGCACGAACACCCCCACCTGCGCCATCGCCATCGCGAGGTACCGGTTCCATACCGAAGGCGTATCCTTCAGCATGGGAGCGGCCAGCCGCGCGATTACGCCACCGATCAAGATTCCGATGAACACGTCCTGAAAAATTGTGGTAACCACCCCCTTCCAATGCGGATCGTAGGCGGATTATACCCCTTCCCCACCTCGGGGTCAACCAACCACCGAGGCCATGCGGATTCCGCGAATCATCAGAATTCAAGATGCGATCGTCCTGCCGGGCTTCCCTTGAATCTCCCCTGCCGGCAAGGTATAAAGAAAGGTAGAAAGGAGGAGGGGGCCGGCGGCAAACGTCCTCTCCCTCGTTGGAGATACCGAAGCAGGAAAGGGAAACGATGTACCGTCTTGTACTCTTGCGTCATGGGGAGAGTGAATGGAACCGGGAAAACCGCTTCACGGGGTGGACCGACGTCGATCTCACGGAGCGGGGGATCGAGGAAGCCAGACGTGCGGCACGCCTCCTGGCTGCGGAGGGGTTCGACTTCGATGTCACCCATACCTCGCTTCTCAAGCGTGCGATCCGCACCCTCTGGATCGTCCTCGACGCGATGGACCGGATGTGGCTTCCCGTGAGCCTCTCCTGGCGTCTCAACGAACGGCACTACGGTGCGCTCCAGGGGCTCGACAAGGGGGAGACCGCCCAAAAGTTCGGGGAGGAGCAGGTTCTCGTCTGGCGGCGCTCCTACGCCGTTCCGCCGCCGCCGCTCGACCGGGACGATCCCCGTCATCCCCGTCACGATCTGCGCTATCGTGACCTCTCCCCCGAGGAACTTCCCGACACCGAAGCGCTCGAGGATGTCGTGGCCCGCTTCCTCCCCTACTGGGAAGAGCGGATCGTCCCCGACATCCGGGCCGGGAAGCGCGTGCTCATCGTGGCCCACGGCAACAGCCTCCGTGCCCTCGTCAAACACCTCGATGGGATGACTGAGGCGCAGATCGTCAAGTGCAACATCCCCACCGGTGTCCCCCTCGTCTACGAACTCGACGCCGATCTTCGACCCCTCTCCCATCGCTATCTCGGGGATCCAGAGGAGATCGCAAAGGCCATCGATGCCGTCGCCGCACAGGGGAAAGCGACCGGAAAGCCGCAGGCGGAGGAGAAGACGCCTTGAGGAAGCCGCAAACCCGGCGTTCCTCCCGCCTCTCGCGGCACGAGCCCTCCGTATCGTGACAGGCGACATGAAACCCACAGCGTGGAAGGAGAAACCGGCCATGCGAAGCGTGGAATGGTTCTACGATTTCGGGAGTGCCTACAGCTTCCTTGCCCTTCATCGAATCGAAGCGGTATGCGAAGAAAATGGCGCAACGCTCCAGTGGCGCCCCTTCCTCCTCGGTGCCGTCTTCAAGGCCACAGGCAACCAGCCCCCGGCCACGATCGCGGCCAAGGCCGTCTATCTCCTCAAGGACCTGAACGACTGGGCGCGCCACTACGGAATCTCCTGGCGTATGCCCTCGAATTTCCCCCCGAACACGCTCACCGCGCTGAGAGGCGCCTACGTGGCCGAAGAGGTCGGGGTACTCATCCCTTATACGAAGCGAGTCTTTCAGGCCTACTGGCAGGAGGACCGTGACATTCGCCTTCCGGAAGTCCTGGCCGCACTCGCCGAAGAGGTCGGGGTCCCACGGAGCGTGTGGGGGGAGCGGATCGCAGCCCAAGAGATCAAGGACCGTCTCCGTACAACGACCGACGAAGCGATCCGGCGAGGCGCCTTCGGTGCGCCCACCTTCTTCCTCGATCACGACAACATGTTCTGGGGAAACGACCGGATTCCCCTCCTCGTCGAGGCGTTGCGGCGTCCGGCTGGCCCCGCTGCGAATCTCCTCCCATGACAACGCAGAGGGTTCCATCGCTACGGGCGCAAAGCTCCCGGCGCATCTGCCTCGAAGGGGCGATGCTTCTGTTGGGCTTCCTCCTTCCCCTGGCGGCCCCTTCCTGTAACGGTCTTTGCCCCGATCTCGATTTCGATGGGGTCTGCGACGCCTCCGACAACTGCCCTCAGGCTTGGAATCCGGATCAGGCGGACCCCGACCGGGACGGACAGGGGGATGTCTGCGACAATTGCCCCGAGGATCCGAACCCCGACCAGGAGGACGGCGATGGCGATCACGTCGGAAATCCCTGCGACAATTGCCCCGATGTCCCCAACAGCCGTCAATTGGACGGGGATGGCGACCAGGTCGGTGATCCCTGTGACAATTGTCCCGACGTCCCCAATCCGGACCAGGCGGACGAGGATGGCGACGGCGTGGGAGACCGGTGCGAAACTCCCGATCCTTCCTGTTCAGGGGAAATCTGCGGCACCTTCACCCGCTGCAACGAAGACGCCGGCTGCGAGGGAATCTGCGCCTCCGTCGCGGAGGGAGGGGGGGTGTGCGTCGATATCGACACCCGCTGCGAAGATCTCCGTCCTTGTCCGAATGGATCGTCCGATTGCCCGGAGGGGGGATTCTGCGTCGTGAACACCTGCTGCATCTCCCCCGTCTGCGTGCTCCCCAGCAATTTCTGCCCCGCCTCGCAGTTTTCCCTTTCGCTCCACGACTTCCAGGAGCGCAAAACGACAGCCACGATCGGATATCTTCCCTGACCCCCTTCTCTCGCCCCATCACCCCCCCTTCGATTCGATCTTGCGCTGTCTGAGCATCATCCCGAGGAGCTTTGCGAGGGAATTACAGATCTCGAACTCTTCGATCGACATGCGCTGTTGACTCAGGACGGCCAGAACCCCGGACCGTTCCTCGCGGTAACCGACCGGATAGCCCGCAAACGAGACGAGATGTTCCCGCCGGGCCCAGTTGCGTTCCTCGAAGCGTTCGTCGTTCTGGATATTGTTCGAGAGCTTGGGTTTCCCCTCGGTATAGATCTCCCCGATCAGCCGCCGCCCGAAGGGCACCCGCTGATATCCCCACTCCGTATAGGGGTATTTCTCCGCACTCACCACGAGATGGAGA
Organism: uncultured bacterium; assembly: GCA_964616915.1. GTDB lineage: Bacteria > Myxococcota_A > CAZTSL01 > CAZTSL01 > CAZTSL01 > CAZTSL01. The sequence continues at coordinate 19,639 of CAZTSL010000063.1, read as the reverse complement.
CACCCCGACTGCTCCGGGCACTCCTGGGCCAATGCGCACGAGGCACACAGATCGGGAGGCCCCACGAGCCAGATCTTCGCGAGATAGGCGCCATAGACCTCGACGAGGTCGGTCACGCTCCCCTTGAGGAGTTCGATCGTCTCACACTCCTCGTAGCACCGATCGATCAGGTTCGAGAGGATCTTGTGATATTCCATGAAGCTTGTACCTCTCCTCCCCTCGCCTCCATCGACCCCCCTGAGGGCCCCCTCGTCCAATGGGGGCGTAGGGGCGAGGGAATGGGGTCCTTCGATCTTCCGGGGTAGGGCCGGCGCCTGTCCCCGATGGACGCGGACTGCATGATACATCAACAGGATCGAGAAAGACAACCTCGATCGCACGATCATGGAGGAACGTCTGGGACAGGAGAAGTCCCTTCATTTCAAGATGTCCCGGGATCGCAGATGTTACCGAGAAATCAGATGCGATGGCCCCGTTCCCCATGGTTGACCTCCTGGGGGGAGGACTGGTAAACTGTACCGTGTCGGGGGCCGGGATCATCCCGAATCAAAAATTCGATGTTGCGGGGCCGAACGAAAGCAAGGGGTGCTTTGCAGCATCTGCGGCGGTGCGGAGACCTGACTTCGGGGAAGAGAAGGAACGCACCGTACGGCACGGACGTTCGGGTCGTTTGTGCGATCTGGACGTTCGGAGAGAGGTGAAAATGGAGAGGCATGTTCGCATCGTCGGCAACATCTTCATTGCCAAGGGATTCCTCTCGTTCTTCTGGGTCGTCTTTTCGGTCGCCTTCGTCCCGCACCTTCCCTTCTTCTTCTTCCTCGTCATCCCGAACATTCTCGTGGGCGTAGCGCTCAAACGGCACCGGGCATGGGCACGGAGCGCGGCGATCTGTCTGGCGGCGATGAACCTTCCCTATCTGCCGCTGGGCACGGCGATCTCGATCTATATGCTCTGGGTGCTCCTCTCACGGCAGACGAACCGGCTCTTTGCGGAAGGGGCGCTCTCGATGCAGAACGAACTTCCCGTTCACGTGAGCCGGGTCGGTACCGGGGCGCTTCGCTGCCCCTATTGCCGGGAGATCATAAAGCCCCACGAAGCCCAGCGGACCTGCTCCTCGTGTCACACGCCGCACCACGAGGAGTGCTGGCAGCTCAACGGCGCCCGTTGCACCACCTTCGGATGCGAGAGTCGTAAATTCGAGGTCGTCCATGCCTAGCACGGCGCTCCGGTGATCGCGAACGGGGGGAGAAAGATCGAACGAAGAGCATTGCCGGGGACATCGAAAACCAGGGGCTCAGAAGGGAAGGCCGGAGGTCTCCTCTGGTTCGTCGTTTTCAGCGGTGTCGGCTTTTCCTTGGGAGGGAGAGGATTCCTCGGCCTGGATGATCTTCTCGATCTGGAGTTCCGCTTCTTCGATCTTCTTCTTGCAAAGCGCGTGAAGTTCGTAGGCTTCCTTGACGGAAGCGGCCAGTTCATCGATCTCGATTTCGCCCCGGTCGATCTTCTCTGCGATCGCCTGGATCCGCGCGAGGGCTTCGCTGAATTTCACCGTTTTCTCCTTCTCTTCACGATTCATCCCCGTTGGGAGCGGGGGATCTTCGCATCCCGTTCACCTGGGCAGGCGCTTCGGCTTCAGGTTCGATTTCCTCGACCGCGGCGGTGAAGGCGCCATCGGTGAGACGAACCCGGACGTGCTGCGCCGGTGACAGTTGACGTACGGAGGTGATGACGCCTCCGGCCGCGCGTTCGAGGAGGGCATAGCCCCGGGCGAGGATTCGGGCCGGGTCGCGTCCCCGGATCCGTTCCTCTGCCATCTCGAGCGATCCCCGGGCCCGCTCGAGGTGGCGGCGGGTCGCACGCAGAAGGGGAGCAAGTTCGATCCTTCGCACGGCCTCTGCAAGGCGAAGGCGGATCGAGGCACGGATGCGTCCCCGTACTTCGTCGAGCCGGGATCGGGAGCGATGCACGAGCCGCATGCTTCGCGTCGGGACCATGCGGATTGCCTCGGAGAGGGCCGATCTACGACGCATGATCTTCTCCCTGGCCCCTCGCAGGAGTCGCTGCCGGCAGAGCGAGAGGTTCTGGCGTTCCCGTTCGAGGCGCTGGATCGTCCCCTGGGTGATCCGCTGCCAGGCCTGGTCGAATTCCATCAGGAAGGCGGCGACCCGTTCCCCGAGGAACTGGGCTGTGGCGGTGGGCGTCTTGAAGCTACGCCAGGCGACGACATCGGCGACACTCTCATCGATTTCGTGGCCGATGCCGGTGATCACGGGGATCGGACAGAGGGCGATCGCCTTTCCGATGGCGAGGTTGTCGAACCAGGAGAGGTCGCTGCGCGATCCCCCTCCTCGGACGATCGCGATGACATCGACCCCCTCCTGCGAGAGGGTGGAGATCGCGGCGCAAACCTCCCGCTCTGTCTCCTTCCCCTGCATCCGTGCGGGCACGAAACGGACCGTGAAACGGAATCCCCACCGTTTGAGTTCCTCGAGAAAGTCGTGCCATGCCGCGCTCCCCTCGCTCGTGATCAGGCCGATGTCGAGCGGAACGGGGACGAGGGACGTCTGTTCGTTGCGGTGCAACAGACCCATCCCCGCCAGTTCCTTGAGGATCCGTTCCTTGTTCGCCGCAAGCTGCCCCAGCGTGTAGGAAGGATCGATATCGAGCACGGTGAGGGAGACGCTCCCCCCCTTGACGTAGAAGTCGGGTTTCACGAGAAACTTGACGCGCACGCCGTCCTGAAGCTCGAAGGAAACCGAACTCTCTCGGATCCGGTCGAAAATCTTCCGCCTCACCGAACGCCAGATGTTCACGCGGATCTCGGCGAGGATGTCGCTCGATTGCCATACTGCTTCATCCCGATCGACGAGGGAGAGGTAGATGTGCTCGTTGGGGTTGGGGCGGATACGGCACCCCTTGATCTCCCCGCAGACCCATACGGGCCGGGGGAAACGGGCCTGCAAGGCCAGTCGGAGCGTCTCATTGATCTCCCTTACGCTGTAGACTTCCGTTTCCATCTCGTTCGTTCCCTTCCTCCCTCCTGCGATGATGCCGCCAACTTACCAGAGGGAAGGGGTGCGCGTCAACGGCCGGGAGAGACGTCATCGGGCGGAGGATCGGGGGATTGGGTCGAATGTTGTTTTTTCCCCCCGACTGGAGTATCATCGAGGAAAGAACGCCCAGCGTCCGCCGGAAGGCGCAACGTCTTCCCAGGTATCGCCGAATCCCTGCAAGGAGCGTGTATCGTGGCAACGAACGAACAGATCGAACATTATCTGATGGAACTCGATTTTCCCTACGAGGAGAAGGGGGAAGGGACGTGGGTCGTCAACGACCACCTCGACCGGATCGACAACATCGTCATCTGTCATACCCCGCCGGTCCTCTTCTTCCGGGTCAAGGTGATGGATCTCCCCCAAAATGTCTCCGTGGCCTTCCTCAAGCATCTCCTTCGGCTCAACGCAGAACTCCTGCACGGCCGCTATGCGTTGGAGGACGACAGCGTCATCATCATGGAAGCACTGGAATCGGAACACCTCGATCGAAACGAATTCCTCGCGACCTTCGATGCGTTGACCCTGGCGATCACGAGCCACTACGAACAACTCAAGGCGTACCTGTGATCGGGGAGCCGCAAGTGGAATGGCAAATCATCCCCCTCGGGTAAGGGGTGGAGGTAAGTCGATGGGACTCTGGAGCCGATTCACGAACGTCATCAAGTCGAACATCAACGAACTGATCAACCGGGCCGAGGATCCGGAAAAGATGTTGAGCCAGGCGATCCTCGACATGCGGGAGCAGCTCACCGACGCAAAGAAGGAGGTCGCCTCCGCGATCGCGGACGAGAAACGGATGCAGAAACAGTACGAAACCGAGTGCGCCCAGGCCCGGGAGTGGGAGAAGAAGGCGAGATACGCTGTCCAGAAGGGGGACGACGCCCTGGCCAAGGAGGCCCTCGTGCGCAAACAGGAGCACGAACGCCTCGCCGAGCAGTACCGCAAGCAGTGGGAAGCCCAGAAGGAGAGCACCCACAAGCTCAAGGAGGCCCTGCGCCGCCTCAACAACCGGATCGAAGAGGCCAACCGCAAGAAGCAACTCCTCGTCGTCCGGAAGAAACGGGCCGAGGCCCAGAAGAAGATCCATGAGACGATGTCCTCCCTCTCCGACACGAGCGCCTTCGAAAACTTCGAACGGATGGAGCGAAAGGTCGAGGAGATCGAGGCCCGGGCCGACGCCCAGGTGGAACTCACCGCAGAGATCGGCGCCGAGGTCCTCGAAGAGAAGTTCCTCGCCCTCGAGACGGACGAATCGGGCGCGGATGTCGCCCTCCTCGAACTGAAGCGGGAAATGGGGATGCTCCCGGAAAAGGCGGGGGGAGACCCCAACGAAGGGAAGACCCCGCCACAAGAGGCCAAGGGGGGAGAGGAGAAGGCGGCGGAAGGGGAAGGCGCGGAGAAATCGTGACCCCCTCAGGCGTAGCGCATCATCCGCTGCGCCATATCGAGGAGCCGACGATAGACCCGCCCATGGATCGCCACCACCGGATCGCTCAGCTCTTCGGAAAGGACCCCCGCCGGCAGGCCGGTGAGGATCTCGAGCCCCTCGTCGATGTCATGGACCGCCCAGATCGTGAAGCGCTTCGCCGCCACGGCCTCGACCACCTCCGCTTTGAGCATGAGGTTGTCGAGGTTACGGGCGGGCACGATCACCCCCTGTTCTCCATCGAGTCCCCGGTGGGCGCAGAGATCGAAGAATGCCTCGATCTTCTCGTTGACCCCCCCGACGGGGTGCATGTTGCCGAACTGATCGATGGCCCCCGTGACCGCGATCCCCTGGCGCACCGGTATCTCCGAAAGGGCCGAGAGAAGCGCGAAGACCTCGGTCGATGAGGCGGAATCACCGTCGATGAAGCTGTAGGACTGTTCGAAACAGATGCTCGCCGAGATCGAGATCGGCGCGGGGATCGGATACTTGTTGCGCAGGAACCCTTCGAGGATCATCACCCCCTTGTCGTGGGAGCTTCCGGAGAGTTCCACCTCCCGTTCGATGTTGATGATCCCTTCCGTGCCGAAGGAGACCGCGGCCGTGACCCGCACGGGGAGCCCGAAGGCATAGGGGCCGCTCCCCAGGAGGGTGAGACCGTTGACCTGCCCCTTTCTGCGCCCAGAGGTCTCGATGTGGACGACGCCGTTGACGATCTCCTCCCGCATCTTCTGGGCGAGGAGGCCGAAACGTTCCTCCCGCATCCGGATCGCCCGTTCCACGTCCTCCCGCATGACGCAGCGGCCGTTGCCCGTCTTGGCCGCCCAGTAGTCCGATTCCCGGATCAGATCCGCGATCAGGCGAAAACGGCTCGTGATCTTGCGCTGATCCGAGGTCACCCGGACACCGTATTCCACGATCGCGGCCAGGGCACTCTTGTGAAAGGGACGAAGCCCTTCCTCCTGGCAGATCTTCGAGACGAAGGCGGCATAATGGACGAGGTTCTCCTTCGAGACCACGATCTCGTCGTCGAATTCCGCCTTGACCTTGAAGACTTTCTCAAAATCCTGGTCGATGAGCGCCAGCTCCTCGAAGTGCTCGTAGTCTCCGATGAGGATCACCTTGACGCAGAGATCGATCGGCTCCGGTTTCAGATAGACGTTGACGAAGGTGGCAGGAGCAGTGGGCGCATCCACGATCTCGAGCTTCATGTAGCGCAGCGTGTTGCGCAGGGCGTCGTAGAGGTTCTCCTTGAGGAGATCGTTGACGTTGAGGATCAGGAAGCCGCCATCCGCCTTGAGGAGCGTGCCGGCACGGATCCGCGTAAAGTCGGTAAACTGGGCACCGGAACGATCGATCGTGTGCTCGATCGTTCCGAAGAGCCCCTCATGGGTGGGATGCGTATCGAAGATCACGGGCGCCCCATCGAGTTCTCCGTTGTCGACGATGAGGTTGACGCGGTAGTTGCGTAGACATTCCTCCCTCTTCTGCCACGGAAGGGAAGGCTCTGTCTCCCCATCCTCCTCCTCGGCCGGCACCTCCCTCCGGAAGAGGTCGAGATGTTCGAGGATATCCGCCTCGAGCGCATCGAGGTAACGCGCCACCTTCGGATCGGGGTAGCGCGCCTTGAACCCAGCGATCCGTTCGGCGAGTTCGGGACGGATGAGGGTTCGCGCCAGGCTTGCGAGTTCCTCCTCGATCCGCTCCCGGCGTTCCCTCAGTTCCTCGAGCACGTCGTCGAGCGCCTCCCGCACCTGGGGATAGACCTGCTCGAGATGCCGGATCTGCTCCCGCGAGACCGATCCGTTCAGGCAGAGTTCGTCGAAATGCTCGATGCTCACCGGCATCCCATCGAGGAGGGGAAGGATCTGGGGGGTGTCGCTGCCGGGGAGCCGCACCAGGGTGAACCCCTCCGCTCGAATCTTCGCGTCGAGGTGATCGAAACGCCGAGCCTCCAGTTCCCGGAGTTCGTGAAAGAGGCGCCGGGCAGTCCCCTTGTGCTTCTCCGCGGCGAAAAGACGGGGAACCCGGTCGAGGAGATCGTCGATGAGCTGGGCGATATCCTTCTGGAAGCGCCGCCCCTCCCCCGCCTTGAAGGAGAGATGGATCGGCGCCTCCGGTTCCTTGAAGTTGTGGACGTAACAGCGGTCGTTCGGCACGGGAAGGGTCTTTCGGATCTGCTCGAAGAGGATGCGGATGCTCGAGGTCTTGCCAACCCCCTCCGCTCCGCAGAGGTAGAGGTTGTAGCCCTTCTGCTTCATCTCGAGGCCGAAGCGGATCGCGGAGAGGGCCCGATCCTGACCGATGATCTCCGTGAGGGGAGGGATCTGGCGCGTGTCCTCCACGCCGAAGAGGTCGGGGTCGCAACGGTAACGCAATCGGGAAGCCGGTATGGCGCTTTCTTTCATGGTCGTCCCTTGCATGATCCGATGACTGGAGAGATCCTGGGTGGCGCAAACCTCCCGCATCACACGCCACGGGGGAGAAGGCTTGCCAAGGCGGGCAGACTCTACCATAGATCCCGACGATCTGCAAAACCGTCGCGTTCCCTCGTCTTCCCCCTTTCGTGGGGCAACTCGTGGATCGTGGATCCGGATGGAGATGAGACTGGACGAAACACCGGAAAATATGGTATCTTCCCCCATTCATCCCAGCCAGAGGAGTGGAGCGGATCGACTCCCCCCCCCAACGAGGAGGAATGGTAATGACGGAACATCGTTCCGAGGCATCGCTCCCCTTCGAGGTGGAGCCCTTCTTCGACCGGGCGACGAACACCTTGAGCTATCTCGTCTTCGATGCCAAAGAGCGCGATGCCGTGGTGATCGACCCTCTCTTCGACTATGAACCGGGGGGATCCACCCTCGCGACCACGTCGGTCGAGCGGATCGCAGCGACGATCGAGCGCAAAAGACTTCGGCTTCGGGCCGTCATGGAGACACACGTCCATGCGGATCATCTCTCCGGGGCGCGATGGCTGGCCGAACGTTTCGGGGTCCCGGTCGTGATCGGGGAGAAGGTCACGCAAGTGCAGCGCCTCTTCAAGGGGATCTACCATCTTCCAGACGATTTTCCCTGCGACGGACGGCAGTTCGACCGTCTCCTCGCCGATGGGGAACGCTTCCAGGCCGGTTCCCTCTCCTTCGAGGTGCTCGCCACCCCGGGCCACACGCCCGCCTGCGTTTCCTACCGGATCGGGGATGCGGTCTTCACCGGTGACGCCCTCTTCATGCACGACTACGGCACCGGACGCTGTGATTTTCCGGGGGGGGATCCCCACGCCCTCTATCACAGCGTCCACGAGCGCCTCTACGCTCTCCCCGACGAAACCCGGGTCTTCGTCGGCCACGATTACCAGCCCGGCGGCCGGCCGGTCGCCTGGGAGACCACGATCGGCCGCTCGAAACGGGAAAACCTGCAACTGCGGCTCGAACACACCGAGGCGGAATTCGTGCGGATGCGTCGGGCCCGCGACGCAACGCTCCTCCCCCCCCGCCTCCTTCACCCCAGTGTCCAGGTCAACATCCGAGGGGGACGTCTCCCCGACCCGGAGGCCAACGGCGTCTCCTATCTCAAGATCCCGATCCGCTTCACGAGCAACGACGAACGATGATCACTCGAAAGGCAAGGAGATCTCCAATGATCCGTCGATCCTTTTCCGCATCCCAATGGTTCCTGGCACTCCTCCCCCTCCTCCTTTGCCCGCTCCTCCTCTCGGCAGAGGAAGCCTCGAATGCGAAGGAGGAAACCGCCGACGCCCGCGCCAAAGCGGCATGGGAGAAAATCCTCGCCGGTGCCCTCCTCGTCGATGTGCGCACCCCGGAAGAATTCGAACAGGGGCACCTCGAAGGCGCAAAGAACATCCCTCTCGGCGAGATCGAACGACGAATCGAGGAATTCGGCGACGACTTCGAGCGCGAGATCGTCGTCTATTGCCGGACGGGACGACGCTCCGGAATCGCGCGCACGATCCTCACGAAACGGGGCTACAAGCACGTCTTCAATGGCGGCGGTCTCGTCGAACTCGAAAAGGTGAAACCGAAGAAGCCCTGAGGTGAAAGGAGATCGCGGCATGTCTCCGCTACGCTGCGCCTCGTTGGGGGAATCCTTCCCCCCCCGTACCCGCTCCGACCTCCGGATCGAGGCCTCCCTCCACACCTTGAGAAACGGCCTGCGCGTCGTCCTCTCCGAGCGGCATACGACACCCACCGTCGCGATCGCAGTCTACTACGACGTCGGATCCCGCAACGAGGAACGGGGACGCTCCGGATTTGCGCACCTCTTCGAACACATGATGTTCGAGGGCTCCGAGAATGTCGGGAAGACCGAACATTTCAAGCTGATCGCCCGGCACGGCGGCGTCATGAATGGCAACACCACGGTGGACCGGACCGCTTACTTCGAGGTCCTTCCGGCCAATCAGCTTCCCCTCGGCCTCTGGCTCGAAGCGGACCGGATGCGCGCGCTGGCGGTCACCCGCGAGAACTTCGAGAACCAGCGCGAAACGGTCAAGGAAGAGCGGCGGATGCGCTACGACAACCGCCCCTACAACAACGCGCTCAACCGGATCAACGAGATCGCCTACGATATCTGGGAATACGCGCATCCCACGATCGGCTCGATGGCCGACCTCGATGCGGCCGACCTCCACGACGTGCAGGCCTTCCACCGGACCTACTACATCCCGAACAACGCCGTACTGGCGATCGTGGGGGACTTTGATCCAAAGGGGGCGCTTGCCCTCGCGCGTGATTTTTTCGAAGGGATTCCAAGGGGAGAGACGCCCCCCTCGGTCAGTCTCATCGAGCCGCCCCACACCGCACCCCGCCGGGAGTCCTTCTTCGACCCCCATGCCCGGCTCCCCGCCCTCTTCTGCGAGTTCAACATCCCCCCGATGCGCCATCCCGATCATATCGCGCTCGGTGTCGTGGGGCGGCTCCTCTTTTCCGGAGAGAGCAGTCGCCTCTACCGGCGGCTCGTCAAGGAGAAGGCCCTCGCCGTCGAGGTCGAGGGGGGAACCGATGGCCGGCGGGGACCCGATCTCTTCACGATCGAGGTCTTCTCCAACGGCACCCCCCTCTCCGAAATCGAGCCGTGGATCGCCGAGGAACTCGAACGTCTCAAGGTGGAACGTGTGGGGGAGGAGGAATTGGCCAAGATTCGCAACCAGATCGAAGCCGAGTTCGCCTTCCGCGGGGAGTCGAACCTCGAAAGCGCCCAACTCCTGGCCCAGACGACGCTCTACTACGGCGATCCCGAGATCGTGAACCTCGATCTTGCACGGATGCTCGCCGTCACCCCCGCGGATATCGAGCGGGTGGCCCGCACGTGGTTCGTCGGACGAAGCGTCTCGATCCTCGAAGTCCACCCCGCGCCTGCGCGTCTCCTTCCCCCCGTCGTTCGCCAGCGTCCCATGGCCCTGCCCCTTGCGGCGATTCCCTTCCCCGACGAGGAGCAAGGAACCCTCGAAAACGGCCTCGAGGTCGTCGCCACGAAACTCTCTGGGGTTCCCACCCTCGCCCTCTCCCTCACCTTCCTTGGGGGAACGAAATACGATCCGCCCGGCAGGGAGGGGCTTGCCCGACTCGTGGGAACCCTCCTCAAGGAGGGAACCCCCACCCGCTCGAGCCGGCAGATCGCGGAGGGGATCGAGCGGATCGGTGCTCGATTCGAAGTGACCCCCTTCGAGGATGCCACGGAACTCACCCTCCACATCCTCCCCACTCATCTCTCCGTGGCCCTCGAAATCCTCACCGATGTCGTCCGGAACGCCGCTTTCCCCCCGGAGGAGGTGGAAAAGGCACGGCGCCGGGAACTCGCCACGCTCGAAAACCGGCTCGGTGATCCCCGTTTCCTGGCCGAGACGCAGCTCTTCCACGTCCTCTTCGGCACCCACCCCTATGCCGTGATCGCTCCCACGCCCGACGCGCTTCGCCGCATCGGGCAAAGCGACCTCGTCGCCTACCGCGATCGTTTCTTCGTGCCGGGCAGTGCCATCCTCGCCGCGACGGGGGGGATCGAACCAGCGGCGTTCTTCCGAACGATCGAGAGGTTCTTTGGCGACTGGGTGTCGGGAGAAGGCCTGCATTCTCCCTTCCCGAAGCCGACGCCCATCGAGACGCGCCGCATCTGGCTCATCGATCGACCCGAGTCCGTCCAATCGACGATCTTCCTGGGCAACGTCGCCCTCCCGAGGAACGATCCCGATCATCTCGCCCTCACCGTGGCCAACCATATCCTCGGGGGGGGAACCACGGGGCGGCTCTTCCTGCGCCTCCGGGAGGAGAAGGGGTACACCTACGGGGCCTACAGCCGCCTGCTCCCCCGCTCGGAGGGGGGGCCCTGGATCGCCTCCGCGGATGTGCGCACCGAAGTGACGGGCGCCGCCCTCGAGGAGATCCTCGACATTCTGGCCCACGTCCCCCCGATCTCCGAGGAGGAACTCGAGGCGGCCAAGGCCTACCTCACCGGCGTCTTTCCGATCCGGATCGAACGCCCCCTGGCGATGGCCCAGATGATCGCCCGCCGAAGGGTCTATCGCCTCCCCGACGACGAATGGCGTACCTACCACCACCGGATCTCGACGCTCGACCGGGCGACGATCGAACGTGTGGCCGGGGAGCACTTCGTGCCGGAGCGCGTCGCGATCGTGGTCGTGGGAAACGCCCGTCGCATCGAAGGGGAACTCGCAGCGATCGCGCCGGTCGTCCGGGTCGATCCCGACGCGGTCGGACGATGACGCATCCGGCGCCCTTCCTGCGGCAGGTTTCTCGCCAGACCGGGTCGATCCTGGCCGTGCGTCTTCGCGGGTCGCTTCGGCGGCTCGTTGCGGAGTGGCCCGTCTACCTCATCCTCCTCCCCGTGGAGGTGGGGGGGATCGGCGGGATCTTCGCCTACCTCCTCGCCGATGCCCGCAGGCGTCTCCTCTATATCGACGAGACGCTGGCAGATCGTGCCTTTCATGTCGTGCTCTTCTTCATTCTCCTCCTTTCCGTCTCGATCCTCGAGGCCCACCGGCGGGGGGACCTCGATCCGAAGCGGGACCCCTTGTTACACATCCTGCCGGTCGATCGCGCGGCCCGCTTCATGGCGCTCACCCTCGTGACGTTCCTGAGCGCGCTCCTCCCTGGCGGGCTCGTGGCGCTGGCTCGGCTGGCGAGTTGGCGAATCGCCGGCGTCGAGGGGGCCTTCGGCCAGCTTATGGGATACCTTTTCTCCCACACGTTGGGGATCACGGCGATGGCGCTTCTCATCCCCCTCCTCCCGATCGGGAAGGGGGGAGCGGGGCGTTTCCTCTGCGTCCTCGGCGGGGTGCTCCTCATCCTCCATCTCGGCCGCTGGTGGTCGTTGCTGGGACCGCTCGTCGTGGGGATCGCGTTCCTGCGCGATCTGACGAGGGAAACCTCCCCGATTTCGGGGAAACGGCGGTTTCGCGCGGGATGGGGAGCGCGAACGATCCGGGGGATCTGCCGCCTCCTCCCCGCCGATGTCCGCCCCCTCGTCGTTCGGGATCTCCTCCTCGTGGTTCGGCGTTCGAGCCCGGCCTTTCTGATGAGCCCGGCCTTTTCGCTTCTCGTGGTCATCGGGCTCACCCTTCTCGTGCCGTGGGTCGATCCCTCCCGCAACCGGGGGGACTTCCTCCTCTTCGTGGGATGTATGCTGGCGGTCTATGCACAGGCCACCCAGGTCTCCTCGTTGCTGCGCTTCGAACTCCCCTACCTCTGGGTGGAACGGACCCTTGCGGTTCCCTTCGAGCGTTTCTGGCGTGCCAAGGTCTATGGTGCCCTCCTCCTTGCCCTTCCTGTCCCCTTCCTGCTCTTCTGGCCGGTCTACCATCTGCATCCCGAGCCGATCGATCTCCTCGTGACGATGGGACGCCTGATCGTGGAGACGGTCTTCCTCGCCACTGCGATCGGGGGAATGGTCTTCCTCGGGGAAAAACGCCACCCTGCGCTCGGAAAGATCCTGGCCCTTCCGGTCGCTCTGATCGTCACGGGGCTCACCTTCCTCTCCGCGAGCACGATCCTCTTCCTTCCGATCGCCCTGCACGGCTTCCAGCATCTCTCCCAGACCCCCTACGGCAACATCGATCCCCTCGGCGCAGCCTCGGGGGTGGAATGAGCGGTCGCACGCTTCGGGGGGCGTGAGATTCAGGATGCCCCGACGCCTTGCCTCTCGTGCGATTCTTCCCTATAATTGCAGGGCGGATCGCAGGGGGATCCGACGAGTCAGGAGGTCACATGATCGAGCGTTCATTTTCGCATGGCGCGTTCCGGAAAGGGGCACGAGAACCTCAAAGCCCCCGGCACACGGGAGCGCGATGAAGTCCCGCCCCCTCTCTCCAGATCTCCAGGCCCGGCTGGCCCGGATGCTCCTGCGCGCGCGCCTTGCGATGGAGGGGGCGCTCACCGGAATCCACCGGAGCCCCCAGCGGGGAGCGAGCATCGAGTTCGCGGAGTACAAGGAGTATGCCCCTGGAGACGAGATCCGTCACATCGATTGGCGCGTCTACGGACGAACCGATCGTTACCACGTCAAGCAGTTCGAGCAGGAGACGAACCTGACCTGTCACCTCCTCCTCGATGCGAGTGCCTCGATGGACTACCGTTCCCGGGGGGAGAGCAAGTTCACCTACGCGGTGGAGCTGGCGGCCGCGCTCGCCTATCTCATGCTCCATCAGGGGGACGCGGTGGGCCTCCTCAGTTTCGACGAGAAACTCGTCCATTACGTCCCCCCCCGCTCGGGCTCGGCGCACCTGCAGGGGATCACGGAGACGCTCGTGCGGCTCACCCCCTCGGGAAGGACCGATATCCCCTCGGTCCTCTCGAAATTCGCAGAGAAGGTCCACCCTCGTTCGATGATCCTCCTCTTCTCCGACCTCTTCGACGACCCCGAAGGGGTGATCCGGGCGCTCAAGATGTTCCGCCACCGCAGGCACGAGATCCTCGTCTTCCACATCCTCGACCCCTTCGAACGCACCTTCCCCTTCGACGCGCCGACCCTCTTCGTCGATATGGAGGGGGAGGAGAAGGTGCTCGTCGATCCGAAGCAGATCCGGACGCACTACCTCGCGGCGATCGAGGCCTTCATCGAAGGCTTTCGTCGCAAGTGCCGGGCCGACCGGATCGACTATGAGGAGGTCTCGACGCAGACGCCGCACGAGACGATGTTGATCCGCTACCTCATCCACCGCAACGCAGGGCAACGACGGATCCGATGAGCATCTCCTTCCTCAACCCCGCGTTTCTCTTCGGGCTCGTGAGTCTCTCGATCCCGCTGGTGATCCACCTGATTCACCGTCGCAATGCGATCGTGCATCGTTTCGCGGCGCTGGCGTTCCTGCTGCGGACCGACCGGCGGATGGTCCGGCGTTTCGAACTGAAACGGCTGCTGTTGCTCCTGCTGCGGATCTCGATCCTCCTCTTCCTCACGTTGGCCGTAGCCCGACCGGTCTGGCAGGCGAGTGAGACGCCCGTGGAGCGGCTCCCCCGTGATCTCGTCATGATCGTCGATACGTCGATGAGCATGGGCTTCACGACGCCGGAGGGGACGCTCTTGTCGCGGGCACTGCGGATGGTGCGGGAGATCCTCTCGGATCTTTCGGAGCGGGACCGGGTGGCGATCGTTGCCGTGGACGACCGTTGCACCCGTCTCCTCCCTTCCCTGACGAGCGATCGGAGGCGTGTGATCGCTGCGCTTTCGGACCTGCGGGCGGGGGAAGCCGCCACGGACTACGCATGTGCCTTTGCCGAGGCGACCGCGCTCCTGGCGGAGGGGAAGGGACGAAGGGGAGAGATCGTGCTCTTCACCGATCTTACGGCGCGGGCTTTCCAGGGCCTCTCGCTCGATCCCCCTCGCTTCTCCGACCCGAGGCCCCGCCTGCGGATCGTCGATGTCGCAGCCGGCATCGGCGAACTCCCGAACCGCACGATCGCAGACGTGCGAACCGATTTCGTGCGCCGTTCCCGAAGTCTCGGCGTGGAGGTCGAAGTGCGCAACCATACCTTGACGCCGGCGCACGACGTGCCGATCGTGCTGCGACGCAGCGGGGGGGAGACGGTCCTCTCCGGTTTCGCCGATCTACCGGCCGCCTCGGTTGTGCGCAAACGCTTCTCCTTCATCCCCAAGGGAAAACGGGACCACCTTCGCTTCTCGCTCCAGCCCGATCGGCTCCCCGTCGATGATGCCTACGACTTCGTCGTCCTCTCCGGGGCGCCGATCCCGGTGCTCCTCATCGATGGCGACATGCGCACGAACCTCTATGCGAGTGAGACCTTCTATCTCGAACGGGCCCTCTACCCAGGGGCTCGGGCCAGCACGCGGATCGTTCCTTCGGTGGAGACACCGCAGGGGCTCGATCCCGCCACCCTCGACGACTTCGCCCTCGTTGCGCTCTGTAACGTCACCCGCTTGAAACCCGCGATCATCGAGGTTCTCGAGCAGTACGTAGCGAAGGGGGGGAATCTCCTCGTCACCCTCGGCGACCGGGTCGATCCCGACTTCTACGACCGGCGGATGAGCCGGCTCCTTCCTGCGGCGCTGCGCGGGGTCCACGAGGTGGAGGGGGAAGGGGGGGATACCCTCGGGGTCGCGGATCCCAACCATCCGCTCTTTTCGATCTTCCGGGGAGAACTCGCTCGTCCTCGTTTCCGGCGCTACTTCTTCCTCGAACCTGGCGGGAAGGGGAAGATCCTCCTGCGCTTCCGGGGAACCGGAGCACCGGCGCTCCTCGAGGCGCGGAAGGGGAAGGGACGCGTCTTCCTCTTCACCTCCTCGATCGACCGGGATTGGAACGATCTGCCGATCGATCCGGCCTTCCTCCCCCTCATGCAGCAGCTGATCCACTATGCCGTGGGGGAGCCGCTGGAGCGTGACCTTCCCCACGGGGTGATCCACCACCCGATCGAACGCTACCTGCCGCGAGAGCTTGCCGGACTCTCCCTTCCGGTCGTCACACCGGACGGAGAGAGGCTCCTGGTCGAGACGACCGAGGCGGGGGACCACGCGCTCTTCCGGTTCACGGAGACGAACCAGACCGGCTGCTACGAGATCGTCTCCCCCCCCGGCACGAAGGGGATCCCCCCCTTCTTCTGCATCCATCCCGATCCATCGGAATCGAACCTCGAGCGGGCCACGCCCGCAGAAGTACACGAGATCATGGGGGAGGAGACGGAGATCGTCACCGAAGGGGTCTCCGCCGCCGTGGCGCAGCAGGGGCCCAAACTCTGGCCTCATCTGTTGATGCTTCTCATCCCCCTCCTCTTCCTGGAAGGAGTGCTCACATGGCGATGACGCGGCGGACCTTCCTCTTGACGTTGCTCGGTGCATTCCCTTCGATCGCGTATGCCTTCGGACCGACCTCCCGATTCCGGCTCACCCGTCTCGAAACCCCGGGGGGGAACTGGAATCCCCGCCCTTCGGCGGCGCAGCGGATTTTGTGGGAGGTGAGCCGCCGCACGAGCGTCGATGCCGATCTCTCCTCCCCCTCGATTCGGCTCGACGATCCCCGCCTCTTCTATCACCCCTTCCTCTACCTCGCCGGGGATCGGGGATTTGCACCCTTTTCCGAAGCGGCGTGCGAGCGCCTCGAACGCTTCCTCTCCTTTGGGGGGTTCCTCCTGATCGACGACTGCAGCGGGAGCCGGGATTCCGAGTTCGACCGCTGCGTGCGGCGGGAGTTGGGCCGGATCTTCCCCTATACGAAGCTGGCGATCCTCCCGAAGGATCACACCCTCTTTCAGACCTACTACCTGATCGACCGCGTTTCGGGGCGGGTCATCGTCCAACCCGTCCTGGAGGGGATCACGCTGGACGAGTTTACCCCCGTGATCTACTCGCGAAACGATCTTGCCGGGGCCTGGGCCAGGGATCCCTTCGGCAACTGGCGCTACGAGGTCGTGCCAGGAGGGGAGCGGCAGCGGGAACTGGCGATCCGACTCGGGATCAACGTCGTCCTCTACGCGCTCACCACGGATTACAAGGAGGATCTCGTTCATCTCCCCGCAATCCTCAAACGCCGGAGATAACCGGAGATGACCTTCACGGAGTGGACGTTCGTAACGCTTACCCCCTGGCCGGCGTGGCTCCTTGGGCTCCTCTGCCTCCTTGCCGCCGCCGCGATCCTGCTCGCCTGGCCCGCCACACGCCGCTTGCAGGAGCGGTGGATGCGATTCCTCCTCTTCGGGCTGCGTGCCGCGGCGATCCTCCTTGCCACCCTCCTCCTCTTCGAGCCTGCGATCCGGATCGAGGAGCGGGTCGCGCAGACGAACCACGTTGCGATCCTCGTCGATACGAGTGCGAGTATGGCCCTCTCCGATGGGGATCGCTCCCGCTGGGATGCGGTGCGTGGTTATCTCGAAGAGGTCGCCGCGGCGAGTCGATCCCTCTCCCGGGAGGTGACCTTCGATCTCTTCGGGGTGACCGACCGGCTCGTGCCAATGCGTTTCCCTGCGCTCCTCTCCCCCGACTTTCGGCCGGTGGGGACGGCGAGTGATCTTGGACGGGGGATCCTCGATCTCAAAGGGGTGAGTCCCCCCCCCGATGCCGTCTATCTCATCTCCGATGGTGCGGACCGGGGGGCACTTTCCGCCGCTTTCCGGAAGGGGGCGTCCTTCGATTTTCGTCTCCCTTCCGGGGTTGCGATCCACACCGTGGCGGTCGCCAGAGCGGAGGATGTCCGGGACATCGCGATCCGCCGGGTCACCTTCGACGAGTTCGGCTTCATCAAGACGCCGCTCACCTTCGACGTCGAGCTTGCCGCGCTCGGTTTCGAACCCCAGCGGATTCCCCTCACCCTCGAGGTCGACGGCCACGTTCTCATGACCCGGGAGATCGAACTTACGGCCGGCCGGACCCATTACGAGATCCCCTTGACCTTCCGTCCCGATCGGATCGGACGCTTCCTCTACACGGTCTCGGTGCCGGTCTACGAAGGGGAGACGAGCCGGGAGAACAACACCGCCTCCTTCGTGGCCGAGATCGTCCGCGACAAGGTTCGGGTTCTTCACGTGTGCGGCAGACCTTCGTGGGACGAGCGCTTTTTGAGGAAGTTCCTCAAGTCGAAACCGGACATCGATCTCATCTCGTTCTTCATCCTCCGCACGATGATCGACACGCCGATGGCCGCCACGCACGAACTCTCCCTCATCCCCTTCCCCAAGGACGAACTCTTCACGAGCGAGTTGCCGAGCTTCGACGTCGTGATCTTCCAGAATTTCGATTACCGCCCCTACGGATTTACACGGACGTATCTCGAAAATCTCGTACGCTTCGTTCGGGACACGGGGGGAGGGTTCGTGATGGTGGGGGGGGATCTCTCCTTTCTCGGCGGGGGGTATCGCAACTCCGTGATCGAGGAGATCCTGCCGGTCTCCCTTCCGCCGGCCTCGAAGGTCGCCACGGAGGAGGCGTTTTCTCCCCGTCTGACGGAGGTGGGACGGTTGCACCCGATCATGCAGCTCCTCTCCGACCCCCGACAGAATCTCGCGGAATGGGCGGCGTTTCCCCCGCTGGCCGGGGTCAACCTGGTGGGGCCTCCCCGCCCCTCGGCGACCGTGCTCCTCGAACATCCCACCCTGAAGGTCGGAGGCGTGCCCCTGCCGGTCGTCTCCGTCATGGAGGTCGGGCGGGGGCGCACGATGGCGGTCGCCACCGATGCCCTCTGGTTCTGGAACCTCCCCTATGTCGGCGCGGGGGGGAAGAACCGAAGCTACCTCAAATTCTGGGAGAATGCGATCCGATGGCTCGTGCGCGATCCCACCCTCGAACGGGTGAGCGTGGAGGCCCATGGCGGGGGTGCCGGCGAACCGGTGCGCATCGAGGTACGGGTCCGCGACCGGCACGACGCCCCTCTTCCCGATGCCACGCTCTCCCTCACGATCGAGAATGCGATCGAGGATGCTGGCGATCGGGACGACGCGGGTCCGCAAACCCTGCACACCGACGCGGAGGGTCGAGCGGAGACGACCTTCCTCCCCCCCAAGGGGGGGGGAACGTGGCGTATCGAGGTGAGCGCCATGAAGGGGGACGAACGGATCGGAACCGCCGGGACCCTCCTCCATATCCCCGGCCAGGACGAGGAGATCCGGGATCCCGAGATCCATGCCGATCTTCTGCGATGGATCGCCCGGCAAAGCGGCGGCACCTTCTCCTTCGCCGACGAGCGCCGATTCGAACTCGATCCCACCCTGAAGAAAGCCCGGCGTATCGAGGTCACGGATCAGAAGACGGTGCTCCTCTGGAACCACTTCCCCCTCTATCTCCTCCTCGTCACCCTCCTCTCCCTCGAGTGGTATCTGCGGCGCCGGTGGGGGCTGGCCTGATCTCCCGAAGCCAGCTCAGCGAGACCAGGAGACCCAGATCGGACTCGACCAGAGGGCGTCGTCGGGTTCCCCATCCTCGAGCCCTGGCGCTTCGAAGAAGGCGCGCACGTAGTAGAGCCACGTTGCGGCTTCTTCCCCCACATCGAGGGGGTTCTCGAGGGTGAAGGCGGCGTTGAAGCGCTCCGTGCCGGGTTCGGCGACGAAGCGCCGCTGGTAGGGCGCATCCTCAGGGCCGATGGGGACGCCCCACAGTTCGACGCGGGTGATCGTTTCCCCGGCGAGGAGTTCGATCTCGGTGGGGAGACCTTCCCCGCTCGCGGCGAAGGCTTCACCGATCGGGTGGCCGTCGATCGTGAAGGAGAACCAGGTCCGGATCCCGCTCGTGGCATAGGTGCGGCGCGCGCGCAGTGCCTCGTAGATGCCGTCCCGGTCGTGCGTCTCCGCCAGGACGACCGCGATCCCCCCCGGCTCGTTGCCGATGTAGATTTCGCCGTCGCTTCGTGTCTCGTCGTTGACGTCGGGCATCTGGGCATGATTGTCGGAGGAGCCGATCGCACCGATTCGGGCCCCCCAGTGCTGCCACCCGTAGCGGTAGCTCCAGGGGCCGGGGTTCTCCTCCGCGCCCTCGAAGGCGGTCAGCGTCGGGGTTCCCAGCGGAAAGCCCTGGTCGTAGGCGCGTGCCGAGAAGATCTCGCCCACGCGGTGGTAGCGTTCCACCATCACGCGCGGGGCCACCGAGGAATCGGCGTAGGTGAGATCCCAATCGATGTTCGTGTCGTTGGCGACCATCATGTGGGGGACCACGAGGACCGACTCGGGACCGAATCCGACGAGGTCGA
>CAZTSL010000062.1:23726-27577 GCA_964616915.1 uncultured bacterium | reverse complement strand
TCCGTTTTTGGGGGTTGGGGGGGGGGGGTTTTTTCTTTGTTGTGGGGGGGGGGGGGGGGGGATGACTCCGGGGTCTGGGGCATGCCGACACCGGCCAGGAGGAAGAAGAGGGTGAGGACAATCGGGGTATGTCGCTTGTTCATCGTGGCCTCCGATATTTTCGGGAAGCGACTCGATGCCGCTTCCACGTCTCACGAACGCTCGAGCATCGCTGCGAGGGCTTCGAGTTCTTCCCCCTCGAGTTCGTCGAGTGTCCCGGAGAGGCTTGTGTCGTCGAAGAGTCCAGTGGAGGTGGAGAGGAGGAGGGAATCATCGCCCCCCTGGATCTCCTCGTTGATCGCAAGGAGCATCCCCGTCGAGAGCCGGGCCGGATCGACCTCCTCGAGGTCCACCACGGAGAAGAGACGCTTTGCACCTTCCTCTTCCTCCAGGAATGTTACGATCTCTGCTTCGGAAGGCGCATCCTGCACGGCAACCGTGTCTTCTCCCTGCCATCGTACGATCCCGGGACGCAGAAGGAGGAGAAGGAGGAGAAGGGCGACGGGAACCAATGACACGAAACGGGGCAGATCGAGAATCCGCTCCCAGAGCGTTCGCGTCACCCGCTCCTGCGCGAGGCGGATACGCACCCGGCCAGGGAGATCCGACCAGTATCGGGGACCCGGATCGGGAACCCCGTCTGGATCGAGGCTTCGTTCCAGGGCCATGAGCGTGGCCTGAAAGGATCGGCATGCGGCGCACCCCTCGAGGTGCGCCACGATCTCCGGCGTCATCCCCGCCGATTCGATCAATGCTTGCTCGATCGTTTCACACTTCATCGTCTCGATTCCTCACGATCCGGCCAACTCCCGCCGAAGCCGCTTGACGGCGTGGTGGAAGTTGACCCTGGCGCTCCCCACGGAGCAGCCCAGCACGGCGGCGACCTCCTGGAAGGAGAGATTCTGCTGGGTTCTGAGCAGGACCGTCATCCGCTGTTTTTCGGGAAGCCGCTCGATCGCCGCTGCCAGCGCCCGATCCTGCTGGTGTTCGATCATCGCACGTTCGGCTGTGGGGGAGACGGCAAGGGTCTCCGCCTCGATCCCGACCTGCTCCACCCCCTTGCGGGCACGGAAGTGGCGTTTCGCCTCGTTGATCGCGATCCGGAAGATCCAGGTGGAGAGGCTCGATCGCTTCCGGAAGCGGGAAAGGTTGTGATAGACCTGGATGAAGGTCCGCTGTGCCAGTTCGTCCGCATCGTCGTGGTTTTTCACGATTCCCCACAGGAAGCGGTAGACGCGTCGCTGATAGCGGCGAACGATCTCTTCGAAGGCGAACGTCTCTCCCCCGAGAAACCGATCGATCAACGAGAAGTCGTCCTCTTGCTCCCCGGCGGTGCTCGGAGGCTCGCGGTCGAGACGTTGCACGGCACGCTCCATATCCAGGCTTCCCACTGCGCATCTTCCCTTTTCCTTCATTCGATACGCCGAGACGGGAAAAGTTAAAAAGAGAAGAGAAGATTTCGATGCGAAATTCGTGTATCATGGAGGCGCGAAGCCGGGGGATGGTTTTTCATCCCGTCGGATCGACGACGACGAAGTCCGAAGGAAGGATGGCGTTCGATGCAGGAAAAGGCGTCAGGGAAGAAACGAACGAGCATCGGCAAGGCGGTGCTCTCCGAGACATTGCAGCACCCGGCGACCCTCTTCCCCGCGGCCGGAGGGGTGCTCGCCCTGCTCTACATGTTCGCGACCGGCCCGAGTCTCGAGGCGTTCGGCGCGTTTCTCCTCTCCACCGGTGTGGCGGTTTCCGCCTGGATCACGAACTTCTTCTTCCGCTCCGACCATTTTGCCGAGAAGATCATCGCGCGCTGGCGGGCCGAAGAGGCCGCGGCCAGAGAAACCCGCATCGAGGAGCTCGCCCGCAGGCTCCAGGCCGCGCATCTCGACAAGGGCTACAGCATGCTCATGCAGTTGCGCAATCGCTACGCGCGCCTCGTGGAGATCCTCGATCGTCCCGGCACTCCGATCCTCGGCTCGGAGGAGTTCCGGGCCCAGGCGCTCGACATGCTCGAAAACGGCCTCGGGCTCCTCGAACGCTGGCTCGACCTCGAGGAAGCGATCGAAACACGGCGGCGGATCGCAAGCGAAGCGACCCTGGCCGACGCCTTGGAACGCAAGATCGCCGCCCAGGAGGAAGAGCGGCTCCTGGCCCACCGCACCGAACTGATCACGAGTCTCGAGCGCATCCTGAAGGCATTCGAGGAGGCGATCCTCGAAACGAGCGCATTGCCGGAGGAACTCGACGTCGGCGGGGAAACCGGAAAGGTCGAGTCGAGCATCGAACACTTCCGCGCCTCCCTCGAATCGGCAAAGAGAGCCAACGCCGAACTCGTCAAGCTGCTGCGCACCTGAAGGGGGCGATACCGCACTTCACCCAAAAGACGCTCCGTCGCGTGCTTCCGCAACATTGCAGTTCCCCCATTTTTGCGCTAGAATGCTCTCCGATGGAACGAGACCGGTACGTTCCCCACCGATGATGCATGTGGACTTTGCTTCCTCGGAAGATCCGATCCCTCTCCTCCCCGAGCACGCTCCTCTGCGCCAGTAAGGAGCGGGCCAGACCGCGATTTCGTTCGATCGTCCCGAGGCCCGGAATGCCTTTCCGAGCAGATGTCGGCCGATCCGGCTCCCCTGGCCGGTGGGGATCTCGATGATCGTTACGGGAGATCGAGCCATCATGTTGCTAAAGAATTCACCCACGACATCCGAAAGGGGAAAGAAGGGTTCTCTTTCGGTAACGAGTGATGTTTCGTTGCCCTACGTACCTCGCGCTCGGTCCCATCCGGCCGCTCTTCGGAGCCAAAGGGGACGTGATCGCCCCGGCGGGCCGAACACCCTGCGAGTCGCGAAACCGGATGGCGTTCGCAGCGCAGAGAACCGGAAGAAGACATCTTGACACTGCTTGAGGCAAAGATCCGAGGAACGGTGCCGTAGAACTCTGATTCGGCGCTCCCTTGAAGGAGGCGGAAGAATGAAGATCAAAGAAATGATGCGATTGCGATACAACGGCTTTTCGCTCGTGGCGGTGCTCGTGGCCGGAACGTTCCTCTCCCTCGTCATGTTCGAGCCCGTCCAGGCTGGCGTGCGGAGACCCGCCCCAACGCTCGCCGAACAGATCGAAAGAGAGGCGGAGTACCCGATCGCCACCCAGGGAAGGGTGCTCTGGAAGGAACGGGAGATGCAAAAGCTCCAATCCTGGATCCTCGATCAGGGGGGCGACCGCCATCGACTCCAGTGGCAGGAGGCGCGGCACTTCACCTTTCTCGGCACCGATCTCGAACTCGTGATGATCCCCTTCGCGCGTGAGGAGCGTACGCTCTCCGCCCTCTTCGTGGCCTTCGACCCCTACACGTGGGAGATCCAGGCCCACGTCATCACCGCCGAGGTCACGAGTTCCGATACCCGCGCCTTCACCGGTTCCCTCACCCTCTCCGCCCTCGATGGCACCCCACAGGCCGTGGGATTCTACAAGAACAACACCCTCGTCGAGACCGAGACCTATCGGATCCCACCCGGCGCGGTCTGCTTCAACCGCTGTTTCTTCGAGAACGCCCTGACGATCTGTGGTGTCCTCCTGATCGCCTGTCTCATCGATCCCTCCACCTGTGCCTTCGCCCTCCTTTGCCTCGTCCCGATCTACATCGCCTGTGCGATCTTCTGCGCACTCAACGGGACGGAATCGACGGAGGGCACCACGGGCGGCACCACCGGCGAAACGACCACCGGGACCACGAGTGGCACCACGGCAGGGACCACGAGCGGCACCACCGGCGGCACCACAGGAGGCACGACCGGCTCTACCACGGGTGGCAC
>CAZTSL010000062.1:11446-23626 GCA_964616915.1 uncultured bacterium | reverse complement strand
ACCACGGGGACGACGACCGGCACCACGACCGGCGGCACCACGGGGAGCACCACCGGCTCTACCACCGGCGGGACCACGGGGACGACGACCGGCTCTACCACCGGCGGGACCACGGGGAGCACCACCGCACCGTTGCGTTTCCCCCACCCCTTGAAATAGCTCGATCGAAATCATTCTACGGCTGGACACAGGGAATCCGCCAGGGGAAGCCCCTTCCCCCGCGGTCTCGATGAGCGGGCCGGGGGGAGGGGCGGGGGGTATCCTGTGTCGCAGCGTGGAGGCGAAAGAGAAATGGGAATTCCTCGCTCCGTGCGACGATTGATCGAACGGCACCCGGCCTTGGGCTTGATCGGAAGGACGCCGATCGTCCGGATCGATCTCTTCGACGACGAACTGCCGGAGGTCGAGATCTGGGCCAAGGTGGAATCGGTGAATCCGGGCGGATCGCTCAAGGATCGTCCCGTCCTCTGGATGCTGGCCGAAGCGATCGCCTCCGGCGCCCTCCCTCCCGACAGGACGATCCTCGATTCCTCATCGGGGAACGCAGGGATCGCCTACGCGATGATCGGCCGGGTGATCGGCCGGAAGGTGACGCTCGTGATTCCCGAGAATGCCAGCCTCGAGCGCAAGAAACGGATCCGGGCGCATGGGGCGGAGATCGTCTTCACGGATCCCCTCCTGGGCTACGACGAGGCGCTGCGGGAAGTACGGCGACGCTACGAGGCCGAGCCGGAGCGCTATTTTTTCTGCGATCAGTACGGCAACGAATTCAACTGGCGTGCCCACTACGAAACGACGGCCGAGGAGATCCTCGAGGGGATGGAAGGGCGGCTCACGCACTTCGTGGCCGGGGTTGGGACGGGGGGAACGATCACCGGGGTGGGGCGGCGGCTCAAGGAATACGATCCCGAAATCGAGGTCCACTGCGTCATACCCGACGCCTTTCCCGGGATCGAGGGGTTGAAACCGCTCGGGAGCCCGGAGGACATCGTTCCCCAAATCCTCGATGAAGGGGTGATCGACGGCCGCTTCCCGGTGGTGATCGAAGACGCCTACGAGATGTGCCATCGTCTCGCGCACCGCGGGCTCTTCGTCGGGCAGTCCTCGGGTGCCTATCTCAAGGGCGCCTACGAGCTGGGCAAGCGGATCGGGAAAGGCCGGATCGTCACCCTGCTCTGTGATATCGGGGAGCGGTACTTCAGCACGCCGCTGTGGGATTGAGGGGGGGACGGTGAAGACGCACGGCAACGTCGTCGTCGGGAACGTGTACGACAAGTATCACGCCAGGAATCCGATCGTGCGCCGGCTGATGGCAGGGTTCCTCCGCCAATTCGCAGAGAACGTCCGCCGGACGGGGGCCGAGACGATCCTCGAGGTGGGTGCGGGGGAGGGGCACCTTTCGGCGAAGCTCGCCGAGATCATGCCGGCGGCTTCGATCACCGCCCTGGAACTCTCCCCCGACCTCGTGGCCGAGGCCGCAAGGGCCTACCCCCGGATCACCTTCGTGGCGGGTTCGGTCTATGACCTCCCCTTTCCGGATGCCGCCTTCGATCTCGTCGTGGCGTGCGAAGTGCTCGAACACCTCGACGCCCCCGAGCGCGCGCTCGCCGAGATCCGTCGTGTCACCCGTCGCTACTGCGTGTTGAGCGTGCCACGGGAGCCGCTCTGGCGGTTCCTCAACATCGCCCGTTTGCGCTACCTCTCCGACCTGGGGAACACGCCGGGGCATCTCCAGCATTGGGGGAGGAAGGGCTTCGAGGCGCTCGTCTCCCGTTTCTTCACGATCCGCGAGGTCGCATCGCCCCTTCCCTGGACCTTCGTACTGGCGGAAAGGGAGCAGTTCTGAACGAGAAGGAAACCTCTGTGTCCTCTGCGTCTCTGTGGTGACGCGGAAAACCGGTCGGCGTCATCGATCAGGGGATCGTGCGAAAGACGTAGTTGCGTTCGTGGAGCGTGCCGAGTTTGTTGCGCGCGAGGGTGCCGTAGCATTCCTGCCGGGTCGTTTCGGACCACTCGCGGCATTCGGGGCATCGGACTTCGTAGAAGGACTGCATGTACCCCCCCTCGAAGACGGAGTAGACCGTATACCCACCGGGGTATTCCTTCGTTGCCGCCGTTTCGGCGAGGGGCGCCCGTCCAGTCGAGGCCGGAGCGAAGCGGATCTGGTTGCGGTGGGTGTGACCGGAGAAGATCCCCACGATGTTGTCGTAGGGCGCAAGGAGGGCAAGGAGGCGGGCCGCGTCGGGTTGCCGCACGGCCATACCGGGCGTCACGACCTGAAGCGCCACGGGATGGTGGAGAAAGATCATCACCCGTTTCTGCCGGCTTTCGTCGAGGACCTCGGCAAGCCACTCGAACTGGGCCTCCGAGATCTCCCCGATCCCGGAGCGGGGCTCGACCGAGTCGAGGGCGATCATCCGGTAGTCCTGCTCGTCGAAGGTGTAGAAGGAACGGTCCAGACCGAAGACTTCGAGGAAAGGATCGTCGAGACGTTCCCCCTGCCGGTCGTGGTTGCCACGCAGGACGTAGTAGGGAACCGTCAGGGCATCGAGGATCTCCTTGGCCCAGACGAACTCCTCCCGCCGCGCCTCGGCGGTGATGTCACCCTTGACGACGACGAAATCGACTCCCGCTTCGTTGATCTCCGCCACCGCGGCCTCGTTCATGAAGCGCCAGTAAGGGGTTTGCGGGTCCGGCCAGGAAAATCCGGGGCAGAGTTCGATGTCTGGAGGCAGGAGGATGAGTCCCGCGGTCTCCTCACCGACATGCATGTCGTTCATCGTGGCGAAACGGAAGCGGAGGGGACCGGGTGGGGGGACGAGGGTCTGCACGACGCCGGGGGAGAGGGGCGTGGGTCGCCCCGTAACCCCGCCACTCTCGATTTCATAGAAGTAGGTGACGCCGGGGGAGAGCCCTCCGACCTCGACCATGTGGTAGCGGGTCGCTTCCTCCGCCGACCGGACGACCTCCTCCCAGCAGCGCGGGGAGGTTCCGTAGCGTACCCGTGCGTCGGTAGGGAGATTCGTACGCCAGGTGAGGATGAAGGTGGTGTCCGTGACGGTGACGAGTTCCGGATCGAGGATCTCGATCTCTGCCCCCCCCTCTCCCTGGAGGTACGTCCCCATCCCCGCCGCGAGGAGAGCGCAGAGGGAGAAGAGGAGTGGAATCCGCTCCCGTCTCATGCCACCTCCACGACGACCGGATCGCCGACGCCGGCGATCAGGTGTTGCGCGGCCGATCCGTTGTTCACGGAGATCTCGACGAGATCGAAACTTCCGAGCAGTGCGAGGAGTTCCCCCTCCGGTACGTCCGCGTAGCAGGTATGGAGCATGTCGAGGCGGCGGCCGAGGATCGTGAGCCGGAAGTTGGCGCCAGGGCGGGCGATCGAGGCGATATCCTCGGGGGAGATGTTCGTGATGAGGTTGCCGAAGTGATCGACGTGGATCACCTCGCCGTGGATGCGGTTCTCCTCGATGCGAGGCGTCACGCCGGGAAGGACGACCGGGTTGTCGATCTGGGGACCGAAATCGGTCACCGGCGTTCCAGCGGCAAGGTACCCCGCCACGGAGCTGAAGATGTCGCGACCATGGAAGGTTTGACTCACCCCATCACGGAAATAGGCCCGGTTCGTGAGGGAAAAGACGCGGGCTTTCCCCCGGGCGAGGACGAAGCTGAAGAGACCGTTATCGGGCCCGACGAAGTAGTGCCCCCCCGCTTCGATCACGATCCCGCGCCGCGTACTCCCTACCCCGGGATCGACGACCACGACATGAATCGTCCCCGCCGGATAGAAGGGAACGTAGGTCCGGAGGATGAATGCCCCGAAATCGACGTTCTGTGGCGGAATCGCATGGGTGACATCGATGACCTGGGTGTGGGGACAGCGCTGCAGGATCACCCCTTTCATCGCGCCCACGTAACCATCACGTTCCCCGAAGTCGGTTGCAAGCGTCACGATCGGTGGTTTCATCTTTTCGCGCTGGCGCCCCCGGCAGAAGAAGGGGAGGGACGCGCGGCCTCCTTTGGTTCGGGTCGTTGAAGTTCCTCACACCGCTGGAATCCCCATTATACCTTTTCGTGGGTGGGGAAACAAGCGTCATGGAGCCGACGAAGTGGAGAGCGGCCTCTGTCATCTGAGAAGCCTCTTGATTTCAAGATGCCCCGGGATCGCAGATTTTACCGGAAAACAAGATGCGATCGCCCTGGCTTCCCCCCCCAGGGGAACTTGAAATCCGATGGGTTTTGTGCG
Source organism: uncultured bacterium (assembly GCA_964616915.1). Lineage (GTDB taxonomy): Bacteria > Myxococcota_A > CAZTSL01 > CAZTSL01 > CAZTSL01 > CAZTSL01. The sequence goes on along the minus strand of CAZTSL010000062.1, from coordinate 19,377 downwards.
ATTTTCGTGAGGGTGATCGGTGCCCCACGGTGGGAGGGGAACCGTGCCAACCGAGCCAGGGTGTCACATCGTGGTCTACTTCGCGGAGGTCTCATGTCGATGAAGTGGAAGAAATGGCGTCTCACCGGATGGATCGCGTTATGGGTGCTCCTCCTCTCCGGGGGAATGGTCGGTCTTGCGTGGGGGGATCTCTCCACGGGAACGATCGAGGGACGCCTGCGGGAGTTTGGAAGCCTGCGCCCCTTGCCCGGGATCGTCGTGACAGCCCTTCGAGCGCCGGAGACCCCTGCAGACGCAGTGACGACCGATGCACAGGGACGCTTCCTCTTCCCCGCCCTCCCGGTCGGGGAATATCGTCTCTCCGTCGAGACAACGGGATTCCTCCCCCTCACGCAGGAAGGGATCGTGGTACGAGATGGGAAAACCCTTCACCTTCGCCTCGAACTCGTTCCAGCCTCCCGGGGGGGGAGGGAAAGGGAGGTCGTCAAGACGCACGTCTCCCCCCTCGATCCCACGAGCACGGCCAGCGAAACGGTCCTTTCCAGACCCTTTTTCGAATCGGTGCCGGTGGGGCGGGATTTTTCCTCGGTTCTCGACGTGGCCCCCTCCGCCCATGACGATGGACTCGGCCTCACCCTCCAAGGCGCCTCCTCGACGGAGAACGCCTTCACGATCGATGGGATCGACGTCACGGATCCGGTCTTCGGGATCCGAGGGAGCGCGGTCAACCTCGATTTCGTCGAGGAGATCCGGATCGAGAGCGGGGGGTACGCCCCGGAATCGGGCCGGGCCACCGGGGGGATCGTGGAGGTGACCACGCGCTCGGGGGGAAACGACTTCCATGGGGACGTCTTCTTCAACGTGATGGGAAGCGCGCTTCAGGGTGATCCCCGTGACATCCGGCGGATCGACAACGCCCTGGAGGGGAAGGGCGAACTCGATCTCTCGACCGATGTCGGATTCGACCTCGGTGGAGCGATCGTGCGCGACAAGCTCTGGTTCTTCGTGGGGTTCGCTCCCTTCTACCGGCGGGATACGATCCACAAGGAGTTCTATCGTCTCGCGCCGATCCCTCCCGACCTGGCACTCACCACGATCGATATCGACGACCGCAATGCGGGGCCCGAGTTCTATGTCTTTGCGAACTGCGCCGAGATCAGGGACGAATACTTCGCCAACCGGCGTCTCGACCGGGATCGTTGTACGGAGGGGACGTGGCAGGGGAAACCGGTTGCCTTCATCGACAGGAATGAAGACGGGGCGGTCCAATACGGCGAGATCCTTCCGGCGGACCTCACCGAAGGGAACTTCGGGCGGTCGATCGGTCTCGATCTCGATGGCAATGGCCTGCCGGACTTCGAGGCGACGCCGGCGACGCAGACGCCCTTCACCCGGACCTGGCTTCAGTACCAGTTTCTGACGAAGTTGACGTGGAATCCCACGAACGACCATCGGGCCGAGTTCTCCCTGCTGGGCACCCCCCTTTCCCTGGAGGGACCCCTCGGTGGGGTGGCGCGGGACATGCTCGGTTCGATGGCGAAGCTGGAGCGGGATACCTATGATCTGGCGCTCAAATGGCAATCGAGGCTCCTGCACGAGCGTCTCCTCTTCAACGCGACTTACGCGCTCCACCTGACGGCCTACGACCGCTTCCCGGCCAACGACTTCGGCAACCTTCCGATGACTCGCCGGGCCTTCTACGAGAACTTTCCGGGGTACCGGGAGGATTCATCGGGCAATCCGCTGCGTCCCGACGGAACACCGATCATCCTCGACGAGCGGACGATCGCCAGGCTCCTCGAACACAACGGGATCGCCGGGGTGCAGGAGGAGGAGATCCGCAGCATCACGCCCGAGGAGATCAAGCAGCGCCTCGGTGCGGGGGAGGTGACCGTGACCGGAGAGGATGGAACGGTCCGGGCGGTCTGTGCGGACGATCCCACGACGCTCTACGACGACTGTCCCGTTTTCGGCTATCGCGTGGGGGGAAACGGTTTCTTTCAGGACGAAACCCGGCGCAGGAACACGTTGGCCACCGATCTCACGGCTTTCTTCGACCTTCTGGGGCGCCACCGGATGAAACCGGGGGTCGCCCTTTCGTGGAACTTCTACAGCAACCGGGAGGGCTATTCGGGGGGGTACTCCGATACGCTCATCTATATCGACGATCTCAACAGGAACGGCGTGAACGACCCGGACGACTACCTTCCCCTTCGCTATCGCTTCGTCCGTTTCCAGGAGAATCCCTCTCCCGAGGATGTGGCCCGGGGGACGGTGCTCGACTTCCGGAAGGGCTCCTACGCCGATCCGGAGGGGGGGAGCCGGTCCGTATCGAGGAGCCTCGACCTGGCCCTCTTCTGGCAGGACTCCTGGGGGGTGCTGGAGAACCTCACGCTGCGCTACGGCCTGCGCTGGGAGCGACAGCAGTTCGAGGATGACACGGGAGAGAAGGTGCTTCGTTTCTCCTCCAATCTTGCACCCCGTGTCGGCATCATCTGGGACTTCCTCGACAACGGGCGCTCGAAGGCGTACGGTTCCTATGGGCGCTTCTACGGTTCGATTCCCCTCGACATCGATGACCGCCTCTTCAGAGATGACGGGCTCGGCCGGACCCTGGGAGTTCCCACCGATCCGAGGAACTCCGCCTCCTGCGCCTCGATCCGGGAGAACGGGGTGAACCCCACCCGGCCCTGTCAGGGGCCGGAGGCAGGGACCGACGCCGACACCGACGGAATCTACGACGAAGTGGTCCTCCCCCTCTCGGAGACGAATGGAGGGTGGTTCCTCTCCGGCCCGATCGTGCAGGAGAACCCCTCCGTGGAGGGGATCGACGGGGAGTACGTGGAGGAAGGGCTCCTCGGGCTGGAATACGAGATCGTCCGGGATCTGGTCGGTGGGGCGCGATATACCCGGCGCCGGATCGGCTCGGCAGTGGAGGATTTCTCTCCCGATGGGCAGCACTTCGTCGTCGTCGATCCAGGGGGAGCGGATGCGCCCTCACTCCCCCCGGCGACCCGGGATTACGAGGGGCTCGAGGTCTTCCTCGAGAAGCACTTCTCCAACGGTTACCAGTTCCAGGCGTCGTACCTCCGCGCCAGGCTCGAGGGGAACTACGTGGGCGGGTTCACCCCCGAAAACGGCCAGCTCGCACCGAACACCACCACGGCGTTCGATTCCCTCGAAGGGATGGTGAATCGGCAGGGGCCTCTTCCTGGAGATCACCGCCACACGTTCAAGTTCGACGGGGCCTATACCTGGGGTTCGCTGGGGATCCGCGCGCTCGAGAACCTCACGACCGGGATCTCGCTGCGGATGAGCACCGGTGGCCCGATCAGTACCCTCGGCGCGGATGTCCGCTACGGTTCCGGGGAGGTCTTCATCCTACCGCGGGGAGAGGTGCCGGAGGATACCCCCTTCCTCCAGTTCGAGGACCGGTTGCCGACCTTCTGGCAGACCGACCTCTTCGTCGGCTACGACGTGAAGTTGCGGCGTCAGAGTCGTTTGAACTTCAACGTGACGCTCTTCAACGTCTTCGACCGGCAGAGTCCTCTGGCCGTGGACCAGAATTTCACCTTCGATCCGGTCGTTCCCCAGAACGCGGATTTCTACCTTCGCCATGCGATCGAGCAACCCCTCTTCGATCCCGACGGGGGCCAGATCCTCCTCAAACGGGTATCGCGCGTTGGGCGCGCGTCCAATCCGGTGAGCCCCTATGGCCCGCTCGGTCCGTACGTCTACAGCGGTGTTGCGAGGTACAATCCGGGGTATCAGAGCCCCACCGCCCTTCAGGCCCCCTGGCGCATCCGGCTGGGCGTTCGACTCTCCTTCTGAGCTGACGCGAGGTTCCACCCGAATCCCAGGCTCAGGGATCGAGACGTAATGGAGTCGTAGGGCGGCGTGAGCCTTCCTGGAGGATTCTTGGGGGCCGGGTAGCATCCGTGTAAGAGGGGAGGAGTTCCCGGAGCGTGGGGAGGGAAGGGACGTGAAGCCGAGTTTCAGGAGACGTGGCGTGGATCAGGCGTCACAGGCATCTCCGATCCCGTCGCCATCGCTGTCGGCCTGGTCGGGATTGGCGGTATCGGGACAGTTGTCGCAGGCGTTGCCGAGGCCGTCTCCATCGTTGTCGAGCTGATCGACATTGAAGAAGTCGGGGCAATTGTCGCAACCGTCAGGGAACCCGTCTCCATCCGTGTCGAGGTTGTCGTCAGCATCGGGGCAGAGATCACAGGCATCCCCGACCCCGTCTCCATCCGTGTCGGCCTGGAAGCCGTTGGCCAGTTCCGCGGCATCGACGGTATTGTCACCATTGGCGTCGCAGAAGAGGGGATCGCGGTCACAGTTGCCGTTGGGGACGGAGGGACAGTTGTCGTAACAGGCATCCGTGGGATCGGCCTGGCCTGTAGAACAGGGGGTGGGAAGTTCGAAAAAGGGTTCTCCCGCCGAGAGGATCTCTCGCGCAACGATCTGGTCTCCGTCGAGATCGGAGGGTTGCATTCCGAGACAGCGTTCGACCTGCGCGAGGTTCTGATCGAGATTGTCCGGGATTCCGTTGGAGGGATCACTGTCTTCCGTAGGGGTCGTGCTGCAAGAAATCTGCGTCTCGAGACAGTAGGAGAGGAGTCCACAACCGACGTCCGTCGTCTGGAAATTGAGCGGTTGCCCCGTCAAGGGATCCTCGATCAAGGCATCCTTTACCTGGTCTTCCTGGAGCCCCCGGATACACTCCGAGACGGTTTCATCTTCCCGGAGAAGACCGCAACTTTCGATTTCGTTGCAGTAGTCGGTGAATGCCTGGCAACAGATGGCTGTCGGTTCCGGCGGTGCTTCCTGTCCCTCGGGGATCGAACCGGAGATGATCTCATCACAGGTGACGAAGAGCATTTCTTCCACATCCGTCTTTTCATCGGAGCATGCCACATAGGTGGAGAGGAAAAGAACGGAAGAGAAAAGCAAGAACACCTTGAGCATGTTATGGTTCATGAGGCTCCTCCTTAAGAAGAACGAAAGCGCTGGGAGATGACGATTCCCTCGATTCTCGAGACCCCTCCCCGTCTACCGGACAAGGATCGACTCCGCAATGACAAATTCAAATGCGGCGGAGGCTCGTTTCGGCTTGCTCGATCCGACACGTCTATGATACTGTTCGAGAACGGGATAAAAATCCAGTGGAAGCTAGCAGAAAATTCAGGAGCTGTCAACCCGAAACTTCATACTGGCCAGGGGAATCGCATGAAATTTCCCGCTGGGATCTGCGATCCCGTGGGATCTCGAAAGCAAGGGATTTCTCACATGCCAGACGTCGCTCTCCACGGCGTCGGGTCGGGAGAGGCGTTCCTGCCCTTTCGCGCCGGATGCTCCGATGCCATGCGGATTCCGCAAATCATGGGGATTGGAAATACGATTGCCCTATCATGCTGAGTTCGACTCGATCGACCAAAGAGGGTGCAGGGGAGAATGAGGAAAAGGCTCGATCCGAAAGGTTTGCCCCCGAATCCGTTGCAGGGAGGGGCACAGGGCCGGAGAGAGATGAGTTGCCCCTTCTTGGCGAGTTTTGCCGCGGGAGGATTTCGATGAGAGGAAAGCGTTGGGTTCGAGGGATGGTGATCGCGGGGTGGTGTGGGATCGTTTTCGCCCTTTTCGTGCCGGAATCCCCGATCCTCGCAGGGGAACGGAGGCCACTGATCGTCCTGATGACCGATTTCGGAGAGAAGGACTACTACGTGGGGGCGCTCAAAGGGGTGATCCACACCCTGGCGCCGGATGCCCGGATCGAGGACCTGACGCACGAGGTGACGCCCTACGACATTCGGGAGGGAGCGGTGACGCTCCGTAACGCCGCGCTCCTCTATCCGGGGGGGACGATCTTCTGCGCAGTCGTCGATCCGGGGGTAGGGACGGAACGCAAGGCGATCGCGGCCCGGACGCCGGATGGAAAGTTCTTCGTCGGTCCGGACAACGGGCTCCTCAGCCTGGCGATCGCGGCCCATGGAGGGGGAGAGGTGCGGGAGATCACGAACCCCGCATGGTTCCGGGAGGGGAAGCCCTCCACGACCTTCCACGCTCGGGACATCTTCGCCCCCGTGGCCGCCCGGCTGGCCGCCGGATGGAATTTCGCGGAACTCGGCCCCCCGCGGCGGGATTTCATCCGGCTCCCCTACACCCCTCCAGCTCTTGAACAGGGCGCACTCGTGGGAGAGATCGAACGAATCGATCGCTATGGAAACATCGTCTCCAACATTCCGGTAACGTTCCTGCACGTCCTCGGCGTCGAGGTGGGAGATCCGATCGCGGTAACGATCGGCGCGCAACATTTCACGGCGCCTTTCGTTTCAACCTATGGGGCGGTGCCGGCGGGCACGATCCTCTGTCTCCCCGAGAGCCGAGGGAGGATCGAATGCGCGGTGAATCGGGGAAACCTGGCCGATCGGCTCCGTTGTTCCGCCGGAACGCCGCTTCGGATCACAGCAGCCCGGGAGAAACAATCCCCTGGGGAAAAGGAAGAGTGAGCCTCTGCTGCCTGGGGTGCGCACCCGGCACGGTGGGGGGGATGCGAGAATGGGGAAAGGAGGCACACGGACCGGCCACCCCATGCGCTGATCGTTGGAACAGCTGAAAATCATGGGAGAAAGAGGAATACACAAGAGGGATGATCCCGCCTGGAATTCTGACCCACGCGCTGTCGAAATCAGCCAGATACGATTTGCGATTGACTTTTCCAGAGAGATCTGATAGAAAATTTCCCTTATGACGTAGAATCCGCAAAGCCAGGGAGGGGTCGACTCCTGGAGGAAGCCTTACTTTCGGAGGGGTAGGCCAGGAAGAACGATCTTCAGGTGTCCATCACCATCCATCGCAACTTTCGTTTAGGAGGAGCCCAACGTGATGAAGAAACCGAGATTCTTCTCTGCCAGACGCATCGTATTGTTGATGCTGGGCTTGATCGTCGGAATCGGGGTTCCGGCTCATGCCCAGATGTCGACAGGCACGATCATCGGCACGGTAACGGATGCGGATACGCAAAAGCCGTTGGCCGATGTGGTCGTCATTGCGACCTCCCCGAACCTGATGGGGGAACAGACCGCGCTGACGGACGAGGATGGGAAATTCACGATCTACGGCCTGCCGCCCGGGGAGTACACGATCTATATCGAACACGAAGGGTACAAACCGCTCGAGCAGGGAGGGATCGTGCTCCACTCCGACCGGACGGTGAAGGTCTTCCTCGCCCTGATTCCGGAAGCGGTCGCCGGCAAGGAGATCGTGGTCAAGGCACGGGCACCCGTGGTCGATCAGGGGAGCACGACTTCCGGGACCGTCCTCTCCAAGGAGTTCATCGAGGCGATCCCCACGGGACGTGACTTCTCCGCGGCGCTGAGCGTCACCCCAACGGCGAACGACGACGGGCTCGGCGTTACCTTCGGAGGCGCCTCCTCCCCGGAGAACAACTTCCTCGTCGATGGCGTCAACGTGACGGACCCCGCCTTCGGAACCCAGGGAACCGCCGTGAACATGGACTTCGTCCAGGAGATCGAGGTCAAGACGGGAGGCTACGAGCCGGAGTTCGGCCGCGCCACCGGAGGCGTGGTGAACGTGGTCACGAAATCGGGTGGAAACGAATTCGAAGGGGACGTCTTCTTCAACATGACGGGCAGCGGCTTGCAGGGTGACCCCCGGAACCTGGGGGAAATCTCGAACGCCGTGGTCAACAAGACCGACCTCGACATCTCCACCGACTTCGGCTTCGATCTCGGTGGATACATCGTCAAGGACAAGCTCTGGTTCTTCGTGGGCTTCGTTCCCTTCTATAGCAGGAGCATCGTAACGAAGCAGTACTACCGGCTCAACCCGATTCCGGAAGGATTGGAACTCGCAGAGATCGAGAACAACAACAAGAACGCGGGCGCAGAGTTCTACGCCTTCACGAAGTGTAG
>CAZTSL010000062.1:0-11346 GCA_964616915.1 uncultured bacterium | reverse complement strand
TCGGAGAACCACAGCGCGGAGGTCTCCCTCATCGGGACGCCGCTGACCCGGGAAGGTCCGCTCGTCGGCGTCCAGCGGGACGTGCTCGGCTCGATGACGAAGGTGGAACGGGACAACTACGATCTCGCCGTCAAATGGAAGTCGAAGCTTTTCAAGAAACACGTTCTCTTCGACGCCATGTATGGCCTTCATCTCACGAATGTCGATGTCTTTCCCGCGAACGATTTCGGAAACCTGCCGCTCACCCGCCGGGCCTTCTACGAGAACCTCCCCGGATACCGGGAAGACAGTGACGGGAATCCTTTGAAGCCGGATGGAACGCCGATCATCCTCGATCAGCAGACGATCAACAGCCTGCTCGAACACAACGGCATCGCTGGAGTACAGGAGGAGGAGGTCCGCAGCATCACGCCCGAGGAGATCAAGCAACGGCTCGGAGCGGCCTCGATCGAGGAATGCGTGGACGATCCGAACACCCTCTACGACGATTGCCCCGTCTTCAACTACCGGGTGGGGGGAAACGGTTTCTTCCAGGACGAGACGCGGCGCCGTGACGCGGTTCGGCTCAACCTCACCGCCTTCTTCAACCTCCTCGGTCGCCACCGGATGAAGCACGGCTTCGACTTCGAGCGGAACTTCTACAGCGACCGGCGCGGGTACTCCGGCGGGTACTTCGATGTCCTCATCTACGTGGACGATCTCAACAAGAACGGCGAGAACGATCCGGACGACTACCTTCCGCTGCGCGTGCGCTTCGCGCGGGTTCAGGAGAATCCCTCCCAGCAGGATCAGGCCAAGGGAACGGTGGTCAACTTCATGAAGGGCTCCTACTTCGATCCGGATGGGGGGCTGCTCGCCGAGACGGTGACGCTCAACACCTCGCTCTTCTGGCAGGACAAGTGGAGCCTCTTCGACAACCTGACCCTCAACTACGGTCTCCGGTGGGAAGTCCAGCAGGTCCAGGACTACCTGGGGAACCCCGTGATCACGCTCCCCTTCAACATCGCCCCCCGGGTGGGGTTGATCTGGGACTTCCTGAACAACGGCCGCTCCAAACTCTACGCCTCCTACGGCCAGTTCTACGAATCGATCCCGCTCGACATCAACGACCGCGCCTTCGGCGGAGAGGGCCTGGCATTCACCTACGGCGTTCCGACGGATCCGCGAAACTCGGCCTCATGTGCGGCGCTCCGGGACAATGGGAAGAACCCCGATGTGCCCTGTGGGAGTCCGGCAGCGGGGATCGATGCGAACAACGACGGGATCTACGACGACGTCTCGATCCCCCTCGACGAGACCAACGGGGGCTGGATCCTCCTCGGCGGCGAGAATGCCATCGTCGATCAGAGCCTCAAGGGACAGTACGTCAACGAAGTGATCGTGGGCACGGAGTACGAGATCATCCGGGATCTGGCCGGGGGTGTCAAGTACACCTTCCGGGACATCGGGCGCGTGATCGAGGACGTCTCCCCCGATGAGGGGAACACCTACATCGTCTCGAACCCGGGGAGCGGGATTTCCACGCTCTTCCCGAAACCGACCCGAACCTACCATGCGCTCGAACTGACGCTCAACAAACGCTTCTCCGACTGGTACCAATTCCAGACCTCGTATGTCCTCTCCTCGTTGCGGGGGAACTACGCGGGGCTCTTCACACCGGAGAACGGGCAGCTCGATCCGAACATCACCTCGGCGTTCGATCTCATCGATCTCCTCGTCAACCGGGATGGCCCCCTGCCGGGCGACCATCGCCACGAGTTCAAGTTCAACGGCTCGTACACGTGGGGACATTTCGGGATCAGCGCGCTCGAGAACCTCACGACCGGTCTGACCTACCGGATCATCACGGGGGCACCGATCAACACGCTGGGCGCGCATGCGATCTACGGTTCGGGAGAAGCCTTCATCCTCCCCCGCGGCGAAGTGCCGGCCGATACCGAATCGCTCCAGTTCGACAACCGGCTCCCTGCCTTCTCTCAGACCGACTTCTTCATCGGCTACAACGTGAACCTGCGGCGAAAGACCCGCTTGAACTTCAACGTGACGGTCTTCAACATTTTCAACCAGCAGGTTACAATGGATGTGGACCAGAACTTCACCTTCGATCCGGTGATTCCACAGAACGCGGACCGCTACCTCCGCCACGTGACGCAGCAGCCCCTCCTCGACACGACCGGCGAGGTCGTCCTCCTCAAACGGGTCTCCGACGTCGAGGATGCGCGGGACGGCAATCCGCTCAGCGTCTATGGGTCGCGGGGCGCCTATGCCTATACGGGCTTCGCCTCGTACAACACCGGCTATCAGACGGAAACGGCGGTGCAGGCCCCGTGGCGAATTCGTCTCGGCGTCAAGCTGTCGTTCTGAGGTCTCTTTCGGCGCTCCGGTATTTCCGGAGCGCCGGCCGGATCGCCTAAGTCTTGCAAAGGCAGGTCAGCCGTGTTTGAAAGCGTAGCACATCCGGAGCGCAAGGAAGGCGTGGGGAAGAAAGGCTTCTCCTTCTTCTTCTCCATCGCCGCCCACGTGGGATTGGTCGTGGCGATCATCCTCGCCTCGCTCTACAAGGCGGAAACCCCACCGCCGGAACCAGTGTCGGTGACCTTCTTCGCACCCCCGCCACCGCCGCCACCCCCCCCGCCACCGGCCAGGAAGAGATCCCACAAGAAAAAGAGCCACAAGAAGAAGAGACCGAAACCGAAGACGCCCAAGAAGCTGACCGTCCCGGTCAAGGTGGAAGAGATCAAGGAGATCCCCAAGGTCGAACCGGAGGAACTCGAAGCCGCTGAAGCGGACGAGGAGGAAGTCGAAGGGGAGGATTACGGCGTCGAAGGGGGCGTCGAAGGCGGCGTGGTCGGCGGCGTGGTCGGCGGCGTGGTCGGCGGTGTCCTCGGCGGTGTCCTCGGCGGACAACAGATGAATATCGAGGAGAAGGCCCCCATCTACAGGAGTGGGATGGGGATCGTCAAACCCGTCCGGATCCGAGGCTTCGATCCCGAGTATCCCCCCGAGGCCAAAGCCGCAGGCATCGAAGGGACGGTCATCTGTCTCATTACGATCAGTTCGATGGGAGATGTGATCGACGTCCAGTTCCTCAAGACCCGTCCAATGATGGAAGATGCCATTCGCAAAACGGTCATGCGGTGGAAGTTCAAACCAGCATTGGATCCGAATGGCCAGCCGATCGCAATCAAGATAAGACAGACGTTCCGATTTCAGCTCGACATCTAGGACGCCGAAACGGAGATGGTCAGCAATGCCGGCTCTCTTCTCCGCCGAAAGGCTCCATTCCCTCTCCGCACGATCGGAATGGAAAGGAGAAGATCCGACCTCTCCGTTCCCGGCCGGCGATACGATACGATCCGTTCACCATCATCTCTATATTCGCAAGGGAGTGTCTGAAAATGACCTTTAGTTACGCTGAAATGTGGGCACACATGGGCTTTCTCGCCAAGGCCGTGGTCTGCGTTCTCGTGCTCATGTCCACGATCTCCTTCTTCGTGATCATCGAACGGTGGATCACCTACATCCTGGCCAAGCGCCATTCGGTGCAGTATGTCTCGAGCGTCCAGGAATTCCTGGAGACGGGAAACTACGAGGAAGCGGTCCACTTCGCGGAGCAGCACAAAGGGGGGTATCTGGCCCAGGTCATCTCCGCAGGGATCCAGGAACTCCTCACCGGGCGGCGGGACCAGGAGGAAAACGGGGTCTCCTTCGATATCATCGATGCCACGAAGCACAGCATCGAACGGGCGATCGATCGGCAGATGAACCGCCTGAAGAAGGGGACGGGGGCCCTGGCCACGATCGGCTCGACCTCTCCCTTCGTCGGTCTCTTCGGCACCACGGTCGGGATCATCAACGCCTTCCAGCAGATGGCCGTATCGGGGGGGGGCGGTCTCGAATCGGTGTCGGTAGGAATCTCCGAGGCGCTCGTGACCACCGCGTTCGGGATCTTCGTGGCATTGCCCGCGATCATGCTCTACAACTACTTCACCGGCCGCCTCGAGATCATGAACTCGGAGATGGAACAATCCGCCTCGGAGTTGCTCGACTTCTTCACGAAGGAGGAAGCCCGGCGTACATCGCTTCCGACGAATCCGACCGTCTTTCCGGAAGCCGTCTGAACCCGCCCCGCTTGCTCTTGGTAAGGAGGACCTCCCATGGGAATGGCCGCCGGAGGGAAGGGGCTGCGTGCGGAGATCAACGTCACCCCCCTCGTCGATGTCGTGCTCGTGCTTCTGATCATCTTCATGGTGATCACCCCGATGCTCCAGAAGGGGAAGGCCGTCCAGCTCCCCAGGACCGACAACCATGAGAAGGGCGCCGGCAGCGAGGACCAGCTCATCGTGGCTCTCGTCTGGGACCGCAACGACGAGGATGGCAAGATCTTCGTACAACGGGAAAAAGAGCCGATCTCTCCCGAAGAACTCAAGACCCTCGTCAAGGAGAATCCCAGAAAGCCGATCTACCTCAAGATCGACATCCGCCACAAGTTCAAGGCCGCCCGGAAAATCATGGACATCCTAAGCAAGGCGGGTGCCAAATCGGTTGGACTGGCGATCGAGGTCAAGAAGAACCAGAACCAGTGAGGTGAACCCCCATGGGAATGGCCACCGGCAAAGGGCTGCGTAACGAGATCAACGTCACCCCCCTCATCGATGTCGTGCTCGTGCTCCTCATCATCTTCATGGTCGTGACCCCTCTGATGCAGGAGGAGTTCCCCGTCAGCGTGCCGGAACAGGACGACCAGGTCGTGGAGGTCGCCCCGGACCAGGATATCCAACTCCTCGTTCGCTACAAGGCGGATGGAAGCGTGCTCCTCAACTACAAGCCCCTTCCCCGAGAGGAACTGGAGGAATCGGTCCGCGCCCTCCTCCTGAAGAAGTCGGACAAGATCGTCTTTTTCGAAGCGGAGGACGATGCGAATTTCGGGGAGGCGATCGCCGTGATGGATGCACTGCGGAGCGCGGGCGCCAAGACGATCGGTTTCGTCACCACCCCTCCCGCGCCGGAGACCCCCACGCAGCAGAGTTCCGAAGGATCGACCTCCGGGTATCCCTCCCGGCTGGGAGAATGAGGACACGATGGGTCGATGCCGCGGATCCTCTCCTCCCTTTCTCTCCTCCTCGCGCTCCTTCCGATCGCCTGCCGTTCCACCCCGATCCCCGATCTGCCCCCCGATCTCCTCTGTAACGTGGCGGAACGGGCGCTGATCGAGGAGCATCCGGGACGGGCGCTCTCCTACCTCGAACATGCCCTTCAAGGGGTGAGCCGGACCGAAATCTACCGGGAGAACCGGGACCTTCAGGCCGAGATCTACCTCAATCTCGCCCGGGCGCATCGTGCACTCGGTCATCCCAGGAAGGCGGAAGCGGCGCTGCGCCGTGCCCATGAACTCTCCCCGAAAAACCGGACCATCCTCTTCGAACTCGGCGTTCTCCTCTACGAGAGCGTGGAGGACTACCCCGCGGCCCGTGCCATCTTCGATCGTCTTCTGGCCCTGGATCCCCTCGACGCGGATGCGCTCTACTACCGGGGGCGGATCGCCTTCAATCAGAAGGAACCTCAGCAGGCGCTGGCCGATTTCGACTCCGCGATCCGGATCGGTCACCGGGATTACCAGATCTACTACTGGCGCGCCCAGGTGCAACATTACCTCGGCCGGTTGCGTCTGGCGGAGGAGGACTACTTCCGGGCGATCGCGCTGAACCCGACCGCTTCGCACCCCCTGGAGGGGATGATCGCTCTGCTCGTGCAACTCGGTGACCTCGAGAGTGCGATCCGGTACCAGCGGCATCTGCTCCGTCTCTCCCTGATCAGCCGTTACCGGCAGTTGGGGCTCAGTGTCCTCTATCTCATGAACGGCGATCTCTTTCTCGGGATCACCCGCTTCCTCTTCTGGTGGGGGCTGATTTCTGCGCTCTTCATCGCGCTCTACATCGCGCTCCTTCTGCCAGGGGAGGCGGGGAGTGGGGAGGAGGCCAACGTCCCCTTACTCGTCTATCGGGCCCGATGGATCTGCTTTCTGATCGCCTTCTGGTTCCTGATATCACTTGCGGGCAACGGTTACCTCATCCATCTCTTCTGGAAGATGCCCTTCGATCCCTTCGCCCAGGCCAGGGCGGCGCTCGAGTTCGACTATGTGATCTTTCCGGTCTTCCTTGGCGTCACGTTGATCTACCGGTATCTGAAGGAGGGGAAGCTGCTGCCCACCTTTTCCCGCTCGATGCTCAACCTGAATTTCTACTGGGGGCTTCGGGGTTTCCTCTACACGATCGTCTTTGCCCTGGGCGGGGGGTATCTCGTCATCCGCTTGCTCCGTTTCCTCTCCGTCTATCTCGTCATCGAGGAGAACACCTACACCCCCTTCTTCGCCTCGGCGCGCACCCTGACGGATTACCTCCTGGCCCTCTTCTCCGCCGCGGTGCTGGCGCCGGTCTGTGAGGAAACCTTCTTCCGGGGGGTCGTTTTCCCCGGGGTGAAGGCCCGGCATGGGGAGATCAAGGCGATTCTGGCCACAGCACTCTTCTTTGCGCTCTTCCACCTCACGATCGGTGGTTTTCCCGTTCTCTTCTTCTTCGGGATCATCCTGGCCCATCTCTACACGAGGACCGGCTCCCTCCTCGCTCCGATCATCACCCACAGCCTCTACAACCTGATGCTCCTCGTCTCGGTCTACCTCAATACCCCGAAGGTCACATGAACGAGCAGTTCCCGATGAAGCAGCCAAAGGAAAAGGAGAGATCTTCGATGAGGGGGGAAGCGCCGCGCGGGGAAACGCAGCGGCCACGTACTGCCCCCGATCCGCGAAGCGTCCGGATCCTCATCCGGGGGGGGGGCGACCTGGCCACCGGGGTGGGATGGCGGCTTGCGCGCTGTGGCTTCTCCGTCGTCATGACGGAGATCGAGCGCCCCACCGTGTTGCGCCGGAGCGTTGCCTTTGCCGAGGCGATCTACGAAGGGGAAACGATCGTGGAGGGGATCCGAGCCCGCCGCATCCCCCCGGCGGCGATCGAGGCCGTCCTCTCCACCGGCGAGATTCCCATCCTCGTCGATCCCGAACTCGCCACCCTTCCCCGCCTCTCCCCCCGGATCCTCATCGACGCTCGGATGCTCAAGGGACGCCTCGACGATCGCCCGACCCGGCTCGAGGATGCCCCCTTCGTCGTGGGGTTGGGCCCCGGATTCGATGCGGGAACGGATGTCCATGTCGTGGTGGAGACGCAGCGGGGGCACCATCTCGGGCGGGTCCTCTACCACGGATCCGCTTCCCCCGATACGGGAAGGCCCGGCGTCATCGCCGGGGAGTCGGAACGCCGCGTCCTGCGCGCCGGACGCGACGGGATCTTCCGGACGGACCGGCGAATCGGAACCACCGTGCAGGCAGGAGAGGTCATCGGTGACGTCGAGGGTATGCCGGTGCGCGCCCAGATCTCCGGTATCGTGCGCGGCCTCCTCCACACCGGTCTTCCGGTCCGGCGCCGGATGAAACTCGGGGACATCGACCCGCGTGGGGATCCGGCCTACTGCTTCACGATCTCCGACAAATCGCTGGCCGTGGCCGGCGGCGTGCTCGAGGCGGTCCTCCATTCCCTCTTCGGGGAGCGCTCCCCGGCGCTCCCTACGCCTCCACGACCGTTCCCTTCGGAATGACGACGATGCCACTCTCGGAGACGAAGAAGCGCTTGCGGTCTGCCTCGAGGTCATAACCGATCGTGACATGCGGAGCGATCTTGACGTTCTTATCGATGATCGCCCTGCGGATCTTCGCGTAACGCCCGATGTTCGAGTTGTTGAAGATGATCGACTCCGTCACGTAGGAGAAACTGTTGATCCGCACGTTGGGGGAGAGGATCGACCGGTTGATATGCCCGCCGCTGATGATGCACCCCTCCGAGACGAGTGAATCGGTCGCGATCCCCATCCGTTTCGTCACCTCGTCGGACCATACGAACTTTGCCGGGGGGTAGAAGTCGTAGACGGTGCGGATCGGCCACTCTTCGTTGTAGAGACTGAAGATCGGCGTCACGTCCACGAGATCCATGCATGCCCGCCAGTAGGCCTCGATCGAACCGACATCCCGCCAGTATCCCCGTTCCTTCTCCTCCTGGCCGGGAACCTCGTTCCTGGAGAAGTCGTAGACGTAGGTCCGCCCCTGAGGCCACATGTTCGTGACGATGCTCTTTCCAAAGTCGTGGGCCGAGTCCTTCTTGTCCGCGTCCCCCTTGACCTCCCGGATCAAGGCATCGGTGTTGAAGACGTAATTCCCCATCGAGGCCAGCGCCATGCTCGGATTGCCGGGGATCGGCTTGGGATGCTCCGGTTTCTCCTCGAAGCCGATCATCTTCCCCGTGTCGTCGACCTCGATCACGCCGAAGGCCGTGGCCTCCTCGATCGGCACCGGGATCGCGGCCACCGTGAGTTCGGCTCCCTTCTCCCGGTGCTCGTCGATCATCTGGGAAACATCCATCTTGTAGATGTGATCGGCCCCGAAGACACAGACGTAATCGGGTTTCTCGTCCGTGATCACGTTGAGGTTCTTGTAGATCGCATCCGCACTCCCCTTGAACCACTCGTTGTCGATGTTGATCATCGCCGGCACCGGGGCGACGTAGTGGTCGAGCATCGCCGAGAGCCGCCACCCCCGGGAGAGATGGTCGTTCAAGGAGTGCGATTTGAACTGGGTGAGAACCTTGATCTTGAAGATGCCGGAGTTGACGAAGTTCGAGAGGACGAAATCGATGAGCCGATAGCGTCCGCCGATCGGAACCGCGGGCTTGGCCCGGTCCCGGGTCAACGGGTAGAGGCGCCTGCCCTCTCCCCCTGCCAATACCATCGCCAGGATCTTCGGTTTCCTTCTTCTCATGCCGTTCCTCGTCGCCTTTCTCCAGGTGTGATGCGTGGGAGGAGGATTCTAACACAAAAAGCGCCATGTGCGCTACCATCCTGGATCGGTCGAAGGCTCGTACGTCGACCCGAGCGATGGATGGAAGCTCGTTGGGCAACTTCCCTGGGATCGAGAAAAAGTGCGATGAATCGGGAGATTCCCACGGAATTCGATCTTGACATTTCCTTCGCGAAGTGTTAGCGTGACGCACTTTCGAGGTGTTGACACGCTTCGTGGAGGTTCCATGAAGAAAGGCTTCTTCCTCCTCTTGATCCTCTCGATGGCTCCCGCTGCGTGGGCGGTGGACTTCGAGGTCGATCTCCACGGGTATTACCGCTTGCGAATGGACTATTTCAGCGGTCTCGAATATACCCGTTTCACCTTCGACCCATCGGTCAACCGTTTCTCCGGCGAGGTGACCCAAAGCGGAGAGCCCGCCTACATGGATCAGCGATTCCGGCTCGATCCGACCTTCCGGATCAACGAACGGGTATCCCTCTACACGCAGTTCGACATCCTGGGAAATACGCTCTTCGGGAACAACGGCGAAGACGACTTCACCTTTCTCTCCTTCGGGTCTCCCACATCGAGTCACGGCAAGAACCTCTTCGGGGAGCCGAACGAGGAGATCCCACAGATCGAGGCGACCCGGGTCTACGGCGAAGCGCGCCTCTCGGTGGGGATGCTCCGTTTCGGCCGGATGCCCCTCTCCTGGGGGATGGGGCTCCTCTTCAATCCGGGCGACGGCCTCGACGACAACGATGGGACCACGGTGGACCAGATCTACTACCTCACCCGCCCCACCTCCCTGTGGGGGAACTACGCCACCCCCTTCTACATCGGGGGGGGGTACGGAAACCACCGGGAGGGGGACATCTTCGTGGGGAGCGACGACGTCAAGGAGTGGTTCGTCCAGATCTTCCACACGAACGAAGACCTCCACGAACAGGCCCAACGCCCCTTCTGGCAACGGCGCAACGAGGAGAACTGGATCGGGCTCTACTTCGTCAACCGCTGGCAGAACAACGAGTCGCGCTCCTGGCAGCAACAGACGAACGAGGGGCGAAGCTACGCGATCGATTTCTACTTCCGGCGTCACCTCGGCCCCCTCTTCGTCTCCTCCGAGGTCTTCCTCTGGCTCGGGGAGGCGGATTTCGTGCTCGATCATCCCCTCTTTCCAGGGAAGAAGATCCTCTTCGACGAGGTCGATTTCCGCCAGTACAACGGCGCGCTCCGGGCGGGATGGCAGAGCCGCACGAGTGATCTCTTCCTCGAATATGGCTACGCCTCCCCCGTCTCCGACACCGAATTCCCCCCCTCCCTCCAGGAGATCCTCAGTGCCCAGCCGATCACGAACCAGGGGGACCCCAACGAGGGGAACTTCATCATCGCCGAACCGATCTACGAGAAGAAGCACCTCAACGGTGGACGCTTCGACCGCAACTACAACGTCGATCTCATCGTCTTCGAGGAACTCCTCGACCTCTACACCCAGCTCACCCCCACCCCAACCGACGATACGAACGGCGGGGTCTACAACGCCCAATACCTCCGTTTGTTCGCCCAGCGGAAGTTCTACGACAAACGCCTGACCCTCAAAGGGGCGATGATCTTCTCCTGGCTCAATGCCAACCACGGCTTCTTCTGGGGCGCTCGGGACAGGAACGGCGACGGAAGGATCGATCTGCCCACCTACCAGGACGTGATCACCACCGATTGCTCGACCGAGCCCAACAGTGAGGATTGCGTCAACGTCGTCGGCCCGGATGGCACGCCGACCCAGGTGAAAAAGGTCCGCTTCGAGATCGCCCAGGATGAGAACGGTCTCCCCGAACTCGGAGACTTCGTTCCCGTGGGGAATATCCTCGGCTTCGAGATCGATACCGATCTGGCCTACCATATCCGTGACGGGTTCACCTTCGGCATCGAAACCGGGCTGGCGATCCCGGGGGGATTCTTCGACAACCTCGTTGCGGTCACCGACCCCTTCGACGGCGAGGGCGTCACCTTCAGCAAGAAGATCCTCTTCACGATCCAGGCCCGCTTCGTGATCTCCTTCTGAGCGGGGAAGGGAGAGATGCGCAAGATCCCCTTCTTCAAGATGAACGGCTGCGGCAACGACTTCATCGTGATCGACGACCGCACCGGTCTCCTCGAGGAGCGGGGGCGGGCCGCCTTCGTCGGCGCCCTCTGCCGGCGCAGGACCGGCGTGGGCGCCGACGGCGTGATCGTGATCGAGGCATCGGAGACGGCCGATTTCCGTTGGCGCTACTACAACGCCGATGGGGGGGAGGCGGAAATGTGCGGCAACGGGGCACGCTGTGTGGCCCTCCTCGCCCACCGGCTCGGGATCGCCCCCAGGGAGATGACCTTCGAGACCGCTGTGGGTCCCCTTTTCGCCGAGGTCATCGATCCCGGGATCCGAGGGAGCGTTCGGGTGGCCCTCCCCCTGCCCCCCTCCC
>CAZTSL010000061.1:4826-27712 GCA_964616915.1 uncultured bacterium | reverse complement strand
CGACCGTTTGATCTCCGCGATGCTCCCGTATGGATCGACGCAGGAGAAGTCCCACTTCAAGATGAAGTAGCGGTTGTGCAGCGGCGTCGGATTCCTCCCGATCGCAAGGTGCCCGAAGAGATCCTCGAACGCCCTGGCCCGCGCCATGTCGTAGTAGTTCTGCAACATCGAGAGGAGCAGGCTCTTTCCGAAGCGTCTGGGCCTCAGGAAGAGGAGCGTTCGCCCCGTTTCCTCGAGACGGCGGATATGATCCGTGCGATCGACGTAGAAGTACCCATCCTCGATGATACTGCGGAAGTCGCACAGGCCGTATGGAAACTTCACGATCCCCCTCCTTTCCCCGGACGCCTTCCTCCTGGGCAAGACCCTCCCATTTCCCCCATCTCCCTCCTTGAATATACCACGCACCTTCCGGCGAGGAAAGGATGAGGCTCGTCACGACCATCCTTCCCTCCGACATTCACCAATGACCGGAGTTCTGGTGGGGCCCGCGCGTCGTGTAGGTCTGGAAACCGGAGGACTTCGGGAAGGTCGGAGGGCGTCATCACGAAGCCTCTGAGGGTGCGTAAGGGATCACCCACTTCGGGGGGAGGGGGAAACGCTTTTCGCACCTCGCCAGGGGCATTCTGCAATCGATGGGATGGAAAAGAGTCGATGAAATGGGGGATTCCCCTGGTTTGGTGCAACGCCAGGGATGTGGTATGCTTCTTGCGGAATGGAGCGGCGGGGTGGTGTTCCATCCCAGGTCTCCCCACTCCCCTCCTCATGCGAACCGGCACGGAGCCGGAGGGAAACGATGTCTTTCGACCTCAGACGTTACATCTTCCTCCTCCATCTCGCCTTCACGGGCCTCTGCGCCTTCCTGACCGCGGGGATCGTCGATACGATCGCCGTCGCCAGGCTCGAAGAGGGGCCGATCGCCTCGCCGGCGCAGAGGACGAAACCCTTTCGGGGGGCACGGCTGGGTTCGAGGAAAAAGCGCATCGAGGCCTATCAGGTGATCGAAGAACGCTTCCTCTTCGACGCGGCGCATCACCCGGAACCCGAATCCCCGGAGCAACCCGATGCCGAGGCGGTGGAGGAGACCGACCTCAACGTCCGGCTGATCGGCACGATCGCGGGTAGTGTGGAGGATTCCCTGGCGATCATCCAGGAGAAGGGGAACAACAAGGTCCATATCCTCAGGATCGGCGAGAAACTCCTCGATGTGGCCACCGTCGTTCTGATCGAGCCGCGGCGGGTCCTCCTCGAACGGCATGGCAAGACCGAGGAACTCCTCATGCTCGCCGACAAGGAGAAGAACCTCGCCCGCAGAGGCCGAAAGCCTACCCGTCGCTCCGCACGGGGGGAAACGGTCGCCGAAGGGATCTATCGGGTCTCGCAGAACGACTATGAGATCGAAGAACGGGTCGTGCAGGATGCCCTCTCCGATCTCGGCTCGATCCTTCGGGACGCCCGGGTGGTCCCTCACCTCACCGACGGTCAGATCGACGGGTTCAAGATCTTCAACATCAAGCCCAACAGCCTCTTCCGGAAGATCGGACTCAAGAACGGCGATATCCTCAAGAGCGTCAACGGCATGGAGATCGATAGTCCGGAGCGGGCGCTCGAACTCTTCGAGGAGTTCAAGAACGCCACGAGCATCTCCCTCGAGGTCGATCGCCGGGGCAGTTCGGAGACGTTGAACTATTCGATTCGATAACGGAATGTTCGACCGGTATCTCATCGTAGCGAACCAGCGGAGGAGTCGAAAGCGGATGAAGCGAAACGAAGCGCTCCCTTCCAGGAGATACGAGCAAGCAGGGTGGATCGTCTCGTTCATGATCTCGGGCATTCTCTGGCTGACCCCCCCCCTCTTCGCCCAGCGTCCGGTCAACGACATCCCGCCGGGGGGGGAGAAGATCAGCGTCAACTTCGAGGACGTCGATCTCAAGGAGGTCGTGCGCAGCTTCAGCAAGTGGACCGGAAAGAACTTCATCCTCGACGACAAGATCAGCGGGAAGATCACGGTGATCGCACCGACGAAGGTGACGAAGCGGGAGGCCTTCGACATCTTCCTCTCGATCCTCGAGGTGCGCAACTTCACGACCGTGCAGATCGGTTCGATCATCAAGATCATCAAGGTCGATCAGGCCAAGGAGAGCAACATCCCGACGATGACCTCGGGGGAACCCCGCTATCTTTCCGAGAGCGATGCCTACATCACGCAGTTGATCCGTCTCAAGTACATCCAGGCCAACGACATCGCCAACGCGCTCAAACCCCTCCTCTCCAAGAAGGGCTCGATCATCCCCTACACGCCGGCGAACATCCTGATCCTGACCGATACCACTGCGAACCTCAACCGCTTCCTGCGGATCATCACGGAACTCGACCAGGAATCGACCGAGGACCGGCTCGAGGTGATCCCGATCAAGTATGCCGAGGCGGCCACCCTGGCGGAGGAACTCTCCCAGATCTTTGCGCCGAGCGACCAGGGAAGATCCCGACGAACGAGGCGCAGGCCGAGACGGCGGGGACGGACCACCCAGTTCGATCAGGAAGAGGAGTCGGTCAAGAAGATCCTCGCCGATGAACGGACGAACTATCTGATCGTCCTGGCGAACGCGGTTGCGCTGGCCAAGATCAAGGATCTGATCGAAAAGCTCGACATCGATGTGATCGGCGAACGGGGGAAGATCCATGTCTATTACCTCAAGAACGCCGATGCCGAGGAACTCGCCGGCACGCTCGGGCAGTTGCTGGGAGGGGGCGGGCAGTCCTCCACCACGCGCGGACGCCAGGATCGGAATACCCGAACCCGCCGGGGAGCGAGAGGAAGGGAGGAGCGCCGCCGTGGTGGAAGAACCCGTTCGGAAGGGCTGAGAGGCTCCCGCCTTCGGGATCGACAGCCGTCCGCGGTCCCCGGTGCACGGGGCGAACTCGGCTCGATCTCCGACCTGGAGGGAGAGATCGTGATCACCGCGGATCCGAACACGAACGCGCTCATCATCGTGGCCGGCCGCCAGGAGTACGAGACGCTGCGCCAGGTGATCCAGAAACTCGACATCGCCCGTCCCCAGGTCTTCGTGGAGGCCGCGATCCTCGAGATCCGCTACGACGACAACTTCGACTGGCAATTCGAGTTCCGGCAGGTCAAGGATGTCCTGGAACAGACGACGGAGGGGAAGAGCTTCTTCGGAGGGTCGAACTCGGGGCTGATCGAGGGGGTCCAGAATACGCTCGCCACGGGCCAGGGAGGGCTTCCCACCGGCTTCATCTTCGGCGCGGCCGACGGCACGATCAACGTCGGCGGGGTCGATCTGCCCAACATCGGGGTCTTCCTGCGCCTGATCGAATCGACGACCGACGTCAACATCCTGGCCACGCCGCAGCTCCTCACGACGAACAACGAGGAGGCCGAGATCGTCATTGGGCAGAACATCCCCTTCCCCACCGGCCAGGTCTTCTCCCTCGGGACGAACACGCCGAGCATCACGGTGGAGCGGGAGGATGTCGGGATCACGCTGCGGCTTACTCCCCAGATCAACGAGAGCGATTACATCCGCCTGGAACTCTTCCACGAGATCACCTCGGTCGTCGGCTCCCCCCAGGGACTCGATCCGAACGCGCTCGGGGTCACGACCTCGGTGCGCTCTGCCGAGACGACGGTGATCGTGCGCAACATGCAGACGATCGTGATCGGGGGGCTCATCAGCGACGAGGTCTCGGAGGTCGAATCGAAGCTCCCCATCCTGGGAGACATCCCGATCTTCGGATTCCTCTTCAAGAACCACTCGCGGGTCAAGCGGAAGGTCAACCTCATGATCCTGCTGACCCCCTACATCATCCGCCGCGGGGAGGACCTGCGCCAGATCACGAACCGGAAGAAGGCCCAGATGGAAGCGGCCCAGCACCTCCTCGATCTTGGCTTGTCCCGTGAGGAGATGGAGAAGATCCTCGAGCAGGAGAAGGAGCCGATCGAGGAACGCCCCCGCGACACGGAGGAGACGATCGAGGGGACGCTGGGCATCGTGCCGAGGGAGGGGGAAGACGAGAGCGGCGAGCGCCGCGGCCGCGGGGAGGAGGAACGCTCCGGGACGACACCCGCTCCTTCCCCCGAGGAACCGGTCTACACGCCTCCGTTCGAGAGCGATTCCCCCCCGCCGGGTGACGTCGCCCCCCCGCCGGGTGACGTCGCCCCCCCTCCGGTGGGCAATGAGGCTCCCCCGCCGGCTGCGCCTTGAGGGGGAGAGACCAGGAGAGAAGCGATGCAACGAATCGGAGAGATCTTGATCGAAAGGGGCGTCATCGCCCCGGAACAGCGCGACGAAGCCCTCGAGATCCAGGACGAGAAGGGGGGGCGGATCGGCGAGATCCTCCTTGCCCGGAAGTACCTCACGCCCGAGGAACTCCATCGGGCGCTGGCCGAGCAGTTCGCGCTCCCCTTCCTCGATCGGCTCCCCGAAGCGGAGATCGATCCTGCCCTGATCTCCGGCCTTCCGATCGGTTTCGCCAAGGCGTACAAGGTATTGCCGATCTCGCGGGACAACGGGACGATCCGCGTCGCCGTGGCCGATCCCCTGGAACTCGGTCCCCTCGACGACGTGGGGATCCTCCTCGATGCCACCCCACTGGCCGTCGTCTCCACCCCACAACGGATCGAGGATGCGATCAACTTCGTCTACGACAAGGCGGCCGAGGAACAGCGGCGCAAGGAGATGATCGACGGGATCGACGAGGATGTCGATATCGGACATGCGCTCGACCACATCGAGGAGTCGGAGGACATCCTCGACTCCGACGAGGACGCCCCGATCATCCGATTCGTCAACACGATCCTCGTGCAGGCGGTCAAGGAGCGGGCCAGTGACATCCACATCGAGCCCTTCGAGCGGAAGATTTCGGTCCGTTTCCGGATCGACGGCATCCTCTACGAGGTGATCTCCCCGCCGAAGAAGTTTCACTCGAGCATCGTGGCCCGCATCAAGGTGATGGCGAAACTCAACATCGCAGAGAAGCGTCTCCCCCAGGACGGCCGGATCAAGATCAAGATCGCAGGGAAAGAGATCGACATCCGGACTTCGGTGATTCCGAACGCCTTCGGGGAGCGGGTCGTGATGCGCCTCCTCGACAAGTCCGCGGTCCTCCTCGACCTCGAGGATATCGGGATGACCGGTCCCAGGCTTCAGACCGTGGAATCGCTCATCCACAAGAGCCACGGGATCCTGCTCGTCACCGGACCCACGGGGAGTGGAAAGACGACGACGCTCTATGCGATGCTCTCCCGGATCAACTCCCCGGACAAGAACATCCTGACCGCCGAGGATCCGATCGAGTACCAGATCGACGGGATCGGACAGATGCAGGTCAACCCGAAGATCGACCTCACCTTTGCCAATGCGCTCCGCTCCTTCCTGCGCCAGGATCCCGACGTCATCATGGTCGGCGAGATCCGTGACTACGAGACCGCGGAGATCGCGATCCAGGCGTCCCTCACCGGGCACCTCGTCTTCTCCACGCTCCACACGAACGACGCGGCAAGCTCGATCACGCGCCTCATCGACATGGGGGTGGAGCCCTTCCTCGTCTCCTCCTCCGTGATCGGGATCATGGCCCAGCGGCTGGTTCGCGTCGTCTGCCCCCACTGCCGCGTCCCCTACCGGCCGAGCGACGTCCTGCTCGAGGAACTCCAGCTCGAACGCGTCGATCTCCCCGATGGCGTCCTCTACAAGCAGGGGGAGGGGTGCGAGCAGTGCAAGAACAAGACGGGGTATGCCGGCCGGACCGGCATCTTCGAGCTGATGACGCTCAACGATGCGATCCGCTCGCTCGTCATGAAGAACGCGGATGCCGCCTCGATCAAGAAGGCCGCGATCGAAAGCGGGATGATCACGCTGCGGGAGGATGGCGTGCGCAAGGTGGTCGCCGGGATCACGACGGTCGAGGAGATCTTCCGGGTAACCCAGGACGATGTCTTCTGATCCGCGGCCGGCGCGTGTGACACGCACTCGTCCGGCGACACGACCAGGGACCCGCCCCTCTGCGCCACGGAGTGGGCGAGGGAGGATGTGAATCTTGCCCGTTTACCGTTACAAGGGACTCGACAGCCAGGGCAAAGGCGTCAAGGGGATCATCGACGCCGAGACCCCGAAGGCCGCCCGGCAGAAGCTGCGCAGTCAACGGATCTTCCCCAAGGAACTCGTGGAGGAGCGCGGCGGCCGCGGGAGTGCCCCGGAGCGCCCCGGCCTCGATCTCTCGCAATACTTCGGCCGGGTGAAGCCTCAGGAGATCGCGATCATGACGCGCCAGCTCGCGACCCTCGTCGGCGCGAACCTTCCGGTCGTTTCCGCGCTCACCGCGCTCTCCGAACAGGTGGAGAGCGACCTCCTCAAACGGGTGATCACCCAGGTGCGGGAGCGGGTCAACGAGGGGAGTTCGCTCGCCGAGGCGATGCGGCGCTACCCCCGTGTCTTCTCCGACCTCTACGTCAACATGATCGCGGCCGGGGAGTCGAGCGGCGCGCTCGACATCGTGCTCGGGCGGCTGGCCGACTTCATCGAGGGGCAGGTGGCGCTGCGCAACAAGATCCGCGCCACGATGGCCTACCCCACGGTGATGCTCTTCCTCTCGATCGGCATCCTCTCCTTCCTCATGACCGTGGTGATCCCGAAGATCACCCGGCTCTTTGCCACGATCAAACAGGCGCTCCCCCTCCCCACCGTGGTGATGATCGCGGTGAGCAACTTCACCCGCGACTACTGGTGGCTCATCCTGACCGGTCTCGTCGTGGGGATCGTGGGATTGCGGCGCTACGTCAAGACCCCCAAGGGGCGGGAGCGTTTCGACCGCTTGAAGCTGAAACTCCCCCTCTTCGGGCCGCTCATCCAGAAGATCGCGGTCTCCCGTTTCTCCCGGACGCTGGCGACCCTTCTGGCCAGCGGTCTGCCCCTCGTCAAGGCGCTCGATATCGTGAAGACGATCGTCAACAACGTGATCCTTGCCCGGGCGATCGAGGAAGTCCGGGAGGACGTGACCGAGGGGGCCTCCCTCTCCGGACCGCTCAAGGAGACGAAGGTCTTCCCCCCCATCATCATCCATATGATCGCCATCGGGGAACAGACCGGACATCTCGAAGAGATGCTTGCAAAAGTCTCAGATGCGTACGACAATGAAGTCGAAGCCGCGATCACGGGCCTCACCTCCCTGATCGAGCCCCTCATGATCGTCTTCATGGGCGGCATCGTCGGCTTCATCGTCCTCTCGATCCTGCTGCCGATGCTCGAACTGACCAGCGGCATCAGCTCGTGAAGGAAGATTTCCCGCTTCGAAAGCTCGAAGGAGAGCGAAACGATGAACGAACGAACGGAAAGAAGACGCGCGGCCGAACGAGGCATGACGCTGATCGAGATCATGGTCGTCGTCCTCATCCTCGGCATGATCGCAAGTCTCGTGGGCGTCAAGGTTTTTGGCATCTTCCAGAAGAGCCAGCGTGACGCCGTCAAGGTCCAGATGAACACCTTCAAGGGGGCGCTCGACCTCTTCAAGCTCAACTGCGGCTTCTATCCGAGCACCGAACAGGGGCTCGAGGCGCTCCTCTCCCCCCCCTCGGTGGGCCGGCAGTGCAAGAACTTCACGCCGGGGGGCTACATCGAGAGCATTCCCCTCGATCCGTGGGGCAACCCCTACGTCTATATCGCTGGAAGCGGGGGCGCCCCCTACGACATCATCTCCTACGGCGCCGACGGCGTCGAGGGCGGAGAGGGGGAAGACGCCGACATCCACTTGAGCGACTTCCGGGAGTAGCGTGGAAACGACGCCGGGCCCCTCCTCCCCCATACCGGCGGCAGGGACGAGGTGGAGGGATCCACCCGACTTCTCCGAGGCGAGGGATGATCGCAAGGCGCATTCACGAAACGTGCGAAGGGGGATTCACCCTGATCGAGTTGACGATCGTGCTGGTGATCCTCGGTTTCGCCGCCCTCTTCGTGATGCCGAAGTTCGGCAGCATCACCCACGCGAACCTCAAGCGGGAGGCGCGCCTCCTGTGCGGAACGGTGCGCCACCTCTTCAACAACGCCGTGCTCCAGAAACAGGTCCTCGCCCTCGTCTACGACCTCGACAAGGAGGCGTACTTCGTCCAGTCCCTCTCCTTTCAGGGGACGGAGCCGGTCTGGACCGACGATACGAGTGGACTCGTCAGCCGGCACGCCCTCCCCGACTCGGTGGCCTTCGAGGATGTGCAGAGTTACGAGAGTGGCTTCGAACGGCGAACCCAGGGACGCACCTACTCCCTCTTCCGCCCCGATGGGTTCGCGGAACCGGTCTGGATCCACCTGATCGACACCGCGGAGAATCGGATGACGCTCGAAGTGGCGCCGCTCACCGGGATCTGCACGATCCAGACCGGCTATGTCGCGGCACCGGAGTGAAGCGATGAAACGGCGTTCACGAGCGTTACGAAGAAGAGGGGGATTCACCCTCCTCGAGGTGATGATCGCGCTCCTCATCCTCGGCACGGGCCTCGCCGTCCTGATCGAGAACAACGCGGCCTCCCTCAAGATCCACGCGATCACGCGGCGCATGACGGTCGTCACCCAACTCTCCCGGATGAAGATGGCCGAGATCGAGATCGATGACGAACTCGACGAGGGGTTCGAATCGGGGGACTTCGGTCCCGACTTCCCCGGCTACCGCTGGGAATACGATGCAGAGGAGGAGACCCTCTCCTTTACGATCTATCCCGGCCTCCCCCCGGTCGAGATCGATGGGATCCGCGTGAACCTACGGGTCTACTGGCGCGAAGGGGAGACGGAGCAGGTGGAGGAACTCGAAGGCTTCTTCACGAAACCGGGGAGACAGGTTCCCGCGCAATCGACGTTGAGGGTGAAATGAAGGAGCAAGGCCAGCCTCCCCTCTCCAAGCGCCGGAGGAGGATCTCCCCTGCGGCGGGATGCCGGGGCTTCACCTTGATGGAGGTGACGGTGGCGCTGGCGATCCTCGCGCTCCTCCTCTCCCTCGTCTATCAGGCGTTCGTACGGACGATCCGCTCGCAGGAGATCGTGAGCGAGGATGCCATGGCCTACCATGCGGCCCGGGTGATCCTCGACCGGCTCCACTACGAGTTGACGAATACCTACATCCGGCGCGAGAGCCTCTTCGTGATCGCGGACGAGTCCGCACTTTCCTCGAGACGGCGGCGCAGCCGGCGCAACCGCTCCCGCTTCCGGAAGAAACAGGAGAGCGAGGATTCGCAGACGGTCTTCATCGGCCGTCACAACGGCGACAGCCAAACGCCCCTCGACACGCTCATCTTCACGACGACGGCGAACTTCGTCTTCACCCCCGATGCCCGTGAATCCGACCTCGTCGAGGTGATCTACTATCCGGTCGAGGACCGGGAGACGGGAGAGATCGTGTTGCGGCGCCGGGAGTACAAGATGCCGGTCGGGGACGTCGATGTCGAACGGGAGGATTGCACCGCGGAACTCCATTGTACCGATTTCGTCGTCTATCGTGGAATCCGCGGGATCGGTTTCCGCTACTATACGGATGACCGCTTCGGGGATCGTTTCGATCAGGACGAATGGGATTCGACATCGGCGCGCGACGAGGAGCAGTACAACCGGGTACCCCGGGCGGTCGAGATCACGCTCGTGCTCGAGAGCAGCGCAGGCACGGATCTCCTCTTCCGCACGATCGTGGCCGTGCCGGCGGGGTTCGCCACGGGAAGGAAATGATCGCGATGGGCAGAGATCCGACGACATCGCAGGCTCTCCGGAAGGGGGACCCCGAGGGGAAACGGGGGGTGGCCCTCATCGTGGCGCTCCTCGTCGTAACGATTCTGACGGTCACCACGCTCGAATTCCACTTCGAGAGCCAGGTCGATATGCAGGTGGCCCTCGGGAAGCGGGACGGCTTCAAGGCGTACCTCATCGCTTCCTCCGGGATCCGGGTGGCGGAGAAGCTCCTCTTCGAGCAGTTTCTGGCGGGGAAAGACCCGGTGACCTTCGACGACGTCCCCTCGATCGAGGAGATCAACCGGCTCCTGGCCGAGGCGTGCGCGCAGGCCGCAGAAGCCTCGGGAAAGAGTGTTCCGGAGGGGCTCGAAAACCTCCCGATCGACCTGAGTGCCGGTGGGATCGATACGGGGTGCGGTGCCCCCGCCACTCTGCCGGTCGTGGAACTCTACAAGTTCGCGGAGGTGGGGGAAGGAGACAGCCTCGACATCTCCTTCGAGGACGAGGACAGCAAGATCAACTTGAACGCTCTCGTCGATCCGAATGGCCGTGTCGTCCCTTCGCTTCGGAACCTCCTCGAGGCCTTCCTCCTCACCACGCTGATCGACCCGGAGACGGGGGCGCCCGAGATCGCGGAGGTCGAACTGGGTGGGTTCCGGAAGCAGGAGTTCACCCCCACCCATCTGGCCAACGCGATCATCGACTGGATGGATGCCGACGACGTTCCCCTCGACGGGGGGGGGTTCGAGGAGGACTTCTACGACTACCCCTACGAGATCAAGAACAACCCCTTCGAGACGCTCAACGAACTCCGTTTCGTCAAGGGGGTCGCCGAATATGCCCTGCTCGACCGGCTCGGGTGTTACTTCACGGTCGATTCCAACACGGTTCAGATCAACGTCAATCGAACGCCCCTGCCCGTGTTGCGGGCGATGATCCTGGCCGCTTTCGCGGACGGGGAGACGAACCCCTTCGATTACCTCGACGTGGCCAACGAGATCATGGAGGCGATCGACGAGCGGCGGCGCCAGACTCCCCTGGTGCAGCTCGTGGCGAAATATCTCCAGTGTCCCTTCGAGCCCCCCGAGGCGGCCTGTGGCTCCGGTCCCTTCCAGACGCCCAAGGGTTCCGCCCGCCAGCGGAGCCGGGACACCAAGGGACTCACCGGTTTTCTCGACTGCCTGAATCGGGAGCGCAACCTGATCGACGATCCGCTGCAGTGGCGACGGGTCACGCAGACGCTCGCCTCCTTCGTCCAGACGACGAGCAAGACCTTCAAGATCCGGGCGGTGGCCCGTGTCAACGGCGTCACTTCGGTCGTGAGCACGATCGTGCGGAGTACCCGCAACGGCTATGAGCGGCTCTACTGGCGGGAGGAGCCCGCGCTCGCCTCCGGGGTGTGGGAGGGGGGTGCGTCCGCGGCCCAGGAGGAAGCCCCATGAGGCGCCAGACGATCGAACGAAGTGGGGTGCGACACGCCCCGGGCGCCGGCGGGGATGCCATCGGCTTTCGGATCGTTCCCCTCTTTCTCCTTCCCCTCCTGCTCGCAGGGTGTGGAGGGGGAAGCGGGGAGGGGACGAGCGGCACCACCGCGGAGGCTTCCGCCCCCCTCTCGGCCCTCTCCACCGCCGCAGAGGAGATCGTCTTCCCCGGGATCGGGAGCGTGGAGGGGATCGGAAACGGGGCGGTGATCGTCCGCTGGCCCCCCCTCATGCCCCACCACGAGCGGGTCGTCTATCAGATCTTCGTGGGGAAGGGTTCCCTCGACTTCGAAGGGGAACCGGCCGCCGCGGTGGTCTCCCGCACCGAGGTCGAGATCCGGGGGCTCCCCGCGGGAAGTCACCACTTCGGCGTCCGCGTGGCCCGCATCGATGGGGCGGATTTCGCGGATCCGAACACGAAAGGGATCGAATACACGCTCACCAACGATATCACGATCGCTGGTGGCCTCTCCGGAACGACGGAAGCGAGCGGGGGGGAGATGCGGGTCACCGTGATCTCCGCAGAGGACGCGCAACCGGTGCGGGGCGCCTATCTTCAGGTGGAGCGGCCGGGGGGGGAGCCGGTCGTCCACCTCGACGAGGAGGATGGGGCGCGGGATGGGCGCTTCACCCTCTCGGGGGTCACCGCCGTGACGCTCACGGCCGGGGGGAACGGGTTCGGGTACTTCACGATCCGGGATGCCGCATCGGCCTCGGTGGTCCTCCCCCTTCCTCCGATCGTCTCCGAGGCGGTGGCTCCTGTCACGCGGGAAGGGACCTTCGTGGCGGGGGCCGCGGAGGGTGCGGCCCTCTCGGATCTCCTCCCGCAGCTCGACGGGACCGCGGGATGGTCGGCGAACGAGCCGCTCGTCTTCGGTTTCGCGCTCGACGGTTTCTCGGCGGCGGATCTCTTGCGCTTCGAGCCGGCGGAGATCCTGGCGCCTCCTTTTCTGCTTGGATCGGGGGAAGGGGCTATCGAGCTTCCGGGGAACGTCTGGATCCCTCCGACCGGGATTCCGGGGGGAGAGCACGACCCCTTCTCGTTCGTCGTTGCGGGGGCCCCCCCCTGCATCTCCGCGCTGGCGGCCTCGATCGATCCGGCCACCCTTCTTGGCGCCGTGACGGGGGAGGAGGTGAACGATCCCCTTGCGCTGCTCGTGGCGATCTCGAGCGGTGAAGTGAGTCTCCTCCCCGCCGAGGCCCTGGCGCAACAGCTCCCCGCGCTTCTCGATGCCGTCGTGGTAGAGCGGGGGGGGAGTCGTTTCACCGAGGGGGAGGATCCCCTCGAGGTTGCCCTCGATCTTCCCCTCAACGAAGTGGTGGGGGAGCGGACGCCGCACCAGACTGCCCGGATCGAAGTCGAGGGGCTCGATCCCCCTTCGGGGAGCGCAACGCACACCGGCGTTCAACTCGTGGGGATGATGGCACAGCGGGGAGCGATCCTTCTTCCGTTGGGGTTCCGCGTCCATCCAGCGGATGAGGTCGCCATTGCGCTCCCCTCCCCGGAGAACATCCTGGGGGAATCACGTTTCCTCCCCTTCTCGATCGCGGTCGATCTCACGACCCTCCTTGCGGGTTCCTTCGACTTCTCCCTCGTGCGGGGCTACGTGGCGAGCCCGGAGGGGGTTCACCCCCTCCCCGCGCTCCTGCCCCTTCCCGATCCCGACGAGCTTCCGGTTCCGGCGCCTGGGGCGGGGATCGACTTCGAGGTTTCGGGGGATCTCCTCTGGGTTCGGCTCCGCTTCGGGGGGGGACTGGCCTGGGAACTCGTGCAACCGGCAGCATCGGGCAACCGGATCGAGGTGCCCCGTCTGGCCGATGGGGCGCCGGAACGACCGGAATCCTTGCAAGAAGCGGCGTTCCTCGAGATCGGAATTCCCGGCTTCGATCCCCGGGAGATGGCATTCGACGCCATCGCGGATGCCTTCTCCCATCTCGCCGTCCGCCACATCGACGCACCCCCCACTTCCGTTGCGGAAAACCGGAAAGGAAGATGAATGGCGCAACAGATCATCGGTCTCGACATCGGTAGTTACGCGGTGAAGGTCGCGGTGTTCGAATCGGGCATCCGCGGCTATGCCTGGATCGACCATCATGTGTGGCGGGTTCCCGTGGAAACGCCGTTCCCCGACGAAGCCGGGGAGATGGAAGCGCCGCAGCCGGCGGAGACAGAGGAGGAGACGACCCGGACCAGCGGGGAGGAAGAAACGGGGGGGGGGGAAGCCGCCGAGGAGCCCCCCAGGCTTCTCCTCTCCCCGGCGGTCCAGAAGATTCTCGAGGAGATGCCGGTCGCCGGTGACCGCATGGTGACCGCGATGCCGGGGAACCGCGTCTCGAACCATCCCCTCGTCCTCCCCTTCACGGAGCGCAAGAAGATCGAGGACGTCCTCTACTTCTCCCTGGAGAACCTCATCCCCTTCGATATCGAGGAGATCGTCGCCGCCTATGAGACGACTGCGAAGAAGAAGGGGGAGTCGCGGCTTCTCACGCACATCGTGCTCGAGGAGACACTGGCGCAGTTCCTCCAGGAACTCCGATCGAGCGGTATCGATCCCGACATCGTCACCGCCGATGCCGCTGCGCTCTTCAATCTCCACGCCCTCTTGCCCCGCAACATCGCGGGACCGGTTGCGATCGTCGATGTCGGGCATTCGAAGACGACGGTCACCTTCGTCCAGGAAGGGAGCTGCAAGGGGGTGCGGGTGATCCCGATGGCGGGGCGGATGCTCACGGAACGGCTTGCGGCGAAGATGAACCTTTCGCTCGAAGAGGCGGAAGCGTGCAAGCATCACGTCGGCCTCGTGGCCCACGATGCGGATACGGTACCTCCCGGTTCGGTCTCCGAGGAGGAGTTGGAGATCTCTGCGTTCCTCGAAGAGGGACTCGCCCCCCTCGCAGGGGAACTCGTTCGCACCTTCCACCGTTTCACGGTCGAGGCGCATCAGCGTCCGGTCAAGGTCTTCCTCTGTGGGGGGTCGGCCGAGTTGCGGAACTTTCCCGCCTTCCTCCAGGAGGCGCTCGGCATCCCCGTGGAGCCCCTCGAATTCTACACGCAACCCTTCAACAAGGTGGTCCAGCAATTTCCGCAAGGGGCCGCGGCGGTGAGTCTCGGGTTGGCCCTGCAAGGCGTGGGGGGAAAGAACGTCTCACCGGTCAACTTCCGGCAGGGAGAATTCGCATTCTACCGGGAAAAGAGTGAGATCCGCGCGCTCATTCGTTCCGTGGCCGTGATGGCCATGATCCTCCTGCTCCTCGTCGGGGCGGATACGTATGTACGTTATTCGATCCTGCGGGAGAAGATCGCACGCCTCAACGAGACGACCCTCGAGATCTTCCAATCGATCGCGCCCGACGTGTCCTTCAAACCGGGGGACTTCAACCGGAACATGGTGATCCTCGAGAGCGCCAAGGCGCGTATCGACAAGCAACTCGAGGTGATCTGGGGTGATACCCGTCGTCCCATCACACCGCTCGATCTCCTCAAAGAGTTCTCCGAACGGATCCCGGAAAAGGTCGTGGAGGAGGGAGAGGAACGGCCCTTGACCCTCAACGTCGATGAGATGGAGTTCCGGATGAACGAACGGAAGGTGATCATCGAGGGCGAAACCGACTCCTTCCCCTCCGTCGATCGGATCGTGGAAGCCCTCGAGACCTCGGAGGTGGTCGAAAAGATCAATGCGAAACCGGAGCGGGGGGTGAAACCCGACAGCGTGAAGTTCAAGTTGACGATCACCCTCAAGACGGCCGATGACGCACAGAGCGAGGACGCCTGACGCGGGAGGAAGACGATGCAACTCTCCGAGCGGGAACGGAACATCTTGATGCTGGGGGGCGCCTGTCTCGTCCTCTATCTCGTCTACATGCTCGGCATCGCGCCCGCCGGCCGGAAGCTCGACCGGATGGAACGGGCGCTCACCACGAAGACGCGGCAACTCGAGCAGATCTACGCGCAGAAGGATGCCTTCCTCGAGCATCAGGCACTGATGAAGGCCTGGGAGGAGAAGATCTCCAGGGCTC
Organism: uncultured bacterium; assembly: GCA_964616915.1. Classification (GTDB taxonomy): domain Bacteria; phylum Myxococcota_A; class CAZTSL01; order CAZTSL01; family CAZTSL01; genus CAZTSL01. Next base: position 12,495 of record CAZTSL010000061.1, on the reverse strand, counting down.
CTTCCACCTCCCTCAACACGATCCTCGACCGGCTCGCCCGGGAGGCGGGTATCCAGGATCGGGTGGACAACATCCTCCCGAAATCGAGCCCTCCGAACGATTTCTTCAAGGAGGAATCGGTGGAGATCATCTTCCGCAACGTCACCCCGATGGAACTCGTCAACTTCCTCGTCAAACTCGAAAACCATCCGAATCTCCTCGTCGTGCGCCGGTTGCAGATGAAGACGGACACGAAGGACCGCAGCCGGCTGCGCGAGATCCGGATCTACGTCTCGACCTTCAAACCGTTGCCCTCGGCGTAAGCGCAAAGGGGTTGGCATGAAGCGGAAAATTTTCATCTATGCCGGCTACTTCCTCCTCTTCCTCTTCCTGACCTTTCTCTTCGCCTACCTTCGCTTTCCGCTCGATCGGGTGAAGGGGCGGTTGATTCGGTTCGTGGAGGGGCGATATCCGGTGACCGTGCGGATCGGGACGCTTTCGCGGCGTTTCCCCTCGGGGGTGCGGGCGTTCGACGTCGAGATCGCCCAGAGCGGGGAGGAACCGCTCTCGATCGCATTCGACGAGGTGAGGGCTTCCCTTGCTCTTTCGAGTCTCTTCACCCGGCAGCCGGTCCTCACCTTCGAGGCGATCTACGGCACGGGCCGGATCGAGGGGCGTCTCCATCACCATCCCGAATCGGAGGAGATCGAACTCCATCTCACCGACTTTCCCCTCTCGGCGTTGACCTTCCTCGAACAGCGCTACGGCATCGAACTGAGTGGAGAGGCGAGGGGTACGGCCACTCTCTCCCTCTTCCCGCGTGATCCCGAGGCCCACCGTGGGGAAATCACGCTCGATATTGCGGGGCTGGCCACGGCTGGAAATCCACCGGTCATCGGCGGCATGCTCGAAGAGGGGGAACAGGTCGATGCCGGCGACGTGAAGGTGCGCGCCCACCTCGAAGGACAGGTTCTCACGATCGAGGAATGCACGAGTGACGGAGACCTTCGCCTCGATGCCACGGGAACGATCACGTTCCGGAAGCCGGTGTCGCGCAGTCGTCTCGATCTGACGGCCAGGGTTTCCCTGGGGGGGGCGCTTTCCCGCCTCGATTCTCTCGTGGCAAGCCTCACCCGGAAGCGGAAGAATGCCGAGGGCTTCTATTCGTGGCGGATCACCGGCTATCTGGGTCAACCGCGTCCCCGGTGATGCGGTTTGCCAGATGAGGGCGCTTCCTCATCGTTTCGCGTCTGGAGCCGGTGTGCCTCCGCGCAGAGAGGAAAGATGACGGATCGAAGGGTTCTGATGATCGCCTACGACTTTCCGCCGAGTGGGGAGAGTGGGGTCCACCGGATTCTTCGGTTCATGCGTCATCTCCCCGAGTCGGGGTGGGTGCCTTCGATCGTGACGGTCCAGCCGGCGTGTTATCCGTCGTACCGCAAGACCGATCCCTCCCTCCTCGACCGGGTGCCGGAGAGGATCGAGGTCGTGCGGACCCCGGTTTTTTCCCTTCTCGATCCCCTGATCGCGTGGCGCAACCGGCTCTTTCGCCGGGGGACGTCCCCCCCTGCGGCGGAGGGGGGGGGAGAACCCACCCACTCCCCTTCCCCCTACCAGCGTTTCAAGGATTTCGTGACGACGCTCGCTTCGATTCCGGACGAGCAGATCGGCTGGCTCCTTCCGGCGGTGTGGGCGAGCGTCCGCGCGATTCGCCGGCAGGGGATCTCGGTGCTCTACACGACGGGGAATCCCTGGACGACGCATCTCATTGGGCTCTCGGTCGCGGCACTCACCGGGATCGCGTGGGTGGCCGACTTCCGGGATCCATGGGTCGGGAATCCGTATGTCGAGAAGGCGGCGTGGCTGCGACGCATCGATGCCTGGCTCGAGGCGCGCGTCGTGGCGCGTGCCACCCGTGTGATCGCGAACACCGACTCTCTGGCCCGGCATTTCGGGTCCCGTTACCCGGAGGCAGGGGAGAAGTTCCTCACGATCCCCAACGGCTTCGAGGAGGAGGATTTCGCCGGGCTTCCGGAACCGATCCCCCGGCGTACCCCCCCCTTCACGATCTGCCATGCCGGAACGATCTACAGCCGGCGGACGCCGACTGCCCTCTTCGAGGCCCTTACCGCCAGTGAAGCGCTGCGGGAGAATTTCCGGATTCGGCTGATCGGGGGGGTGGAGGAGCCGACCCGTTTCGCGCGGGAGGTCGAACGTTACCGGCTCACTCCGATCGTGGAGATCCACCCCCCGATACCGCATGCGCAGGCGCTTCACGAGTTGGCCCGGGCCGATCTCCTCCTCGTGCTGCAGAACGATGCCCCTTTGCAGATTCCGGGGAAACTCTACGAGTACCTCCGGATCGGACGTCCGATCCTGGCGGTCACGGAGGGGGGGGCGACGGCGGAGCTGATCGAATCGTGTCGGGCGGGTTGGGTCGCCGGGGATGCCGGGCAGATCGCGACCGCCCTCGAGGCGGCGGTGGAGCGCCTTTCCACCGCGCGCCCCCCGGCCCCTTCCCCGGAGGTGGTCCGTGCCTTCGACACCCGTCACCTCACCGCCCGTCTGGCCGCCCTCTTCGAGGCGATCTCGGGGTGATCCTCAGGGAGAGGGACGGCCGCATCCCTCGATCATCCGGGAGGGCTCTTGGAAAGGAGGTTTTCGAGTTCCCGGCGCAGGTCCGGGTCCTTGATGTGGGCGAGCGCCTGATGGAGGAACCGCGGGGCATCGGGATCTCCCGATTCGGCCAGAAGGCGGGCGAGGTGGTAGAGCGCCAGGGGCTGCGTGGGGGCACGTGCCACGATCTTGCGGAGCCGTTCTTTCGCCCCCTCGATGTCACCGACGGCAAGGTCGCAGAGGGCGAGGTTGATCCGGGGGGAGAGGGCCTGCCGGTCGGCCCGGTGGGCGGCCTCGAAGAGGGTACAGGCCTCCGCGGTCTCTCCCCCTTGGAGCCGAAGGACACCAAGATCGTTGAGAAGCACTCCGTTGTATGGATCGCACACCAACCCCGCCGCAAGATCGTGGATGCTCCGCGCAGGGTTGCTCCGCTGGAAGTAGCGGGCGCGCAGGAGGTGTGCCACGGCGGAACAGCGGGTCCGAGAGACCGCCCGATCGAGTTCCGCAGGCACCGCCGGATCGCCGCGTTCGAAGGAGAGGGTGGCCGGGTGGAGGCTTCGATCCTCGTGCGCGGCGATCCATCCGGCCCATTCCGGGGTCCTCCGCAGGAAGAGGAGGGCGATGTCGTCGAAGTAGACGAGAGCCCATTCCGGATCGTGGAGGAAGAAGTGCTCGAAGGCACGGGTGGGATCCTCGAAGCTGCCGCGCCGGGGAAACTTGACGAGCGCAACGTCGATCCCTTCGGCATCGACGACCCCTCGGAGCGTTTCCCTCCGGATCCGGCGGATGAGGTCGAGATGGAGGAAACTCCGGCCGTCGTAGAAGACCTCGATGTCGGGAAAGGCCCGCCAGAGAACGTATCCCCCGAAGTCGTAGCTGTTGTAGATCCGTCCCGTGATCCCGTTTCGGAGCATGAAGTCGAGGGCATCCTCCGGAAAGAGGTGGGGATGCACCCCCAGCCCCGGCCGCCAGCGGGGATCGTGCCAGGGGAGCTGCCGGCGGGCGATCGATGCGACGGCCAGGAGGCAGACGGCCATCCAGATCGTGGTGAGGCGGCGCAGGCGCACCCTCTGGCGGGGATCGTCCGCAACGAGGGGGAGGCACGCGGTATGCCGCGCGAGGATCGCGGAGAGGGGGGGGAGCGACACCCAGCAGAACATCGGGATCATCCGGACCCTGGCCGCAGCCAGGAGGCCGAAGAGGAGAATCAGGAATGCCTCGCCGGGATGGATCGTACGAAACGACGTCGCCACAAGGAGCAAAACGATTCCCCCGTAGGTCCAGAAGAGGGGGAAGCGGCCGGGCGCGTTCGGCGCATGCTCCGAAATCGGAATCTCCCGGTAGATGTTCCGGTGCGCGAGGATGTGGGTGAGCGATTCCGTTCCGGAGGGGGTGAGAAAGGTCACCAGGAGGCTCATGGCGCCCACCACCACGAGGGTGCGGCGCGGGATTCCCCGCCGCGGCGAGAGGAACTCGAAGCCAAAGAGGCCTCCCAGGAGTCCGATCCCGAAATAGACCCCGGCATAAGCGTTTGCCCAGATCCAGACGAGGGGAACGATGAGGTAGAGCGGCCAGTGCCGTTTCCGATCGGAAAGTTCCCAGAGGAGGAAGAGGCCCACGAAGAAGAGGTCGGAGAGGAGGTGCGGGCGCAGGTGAAAGCGGAACCGGGCCAGGAAGAAGAGGAGCAGCAGGAGCCAGATCGCCGCGAAACTTCCTACCCCCCGCCTTCTCGCGATCCAGAAGAGGATCGCGAAGATCGCCGTGACGATCCCCCCCTGCACGAGGGAGAGGAAGGGGAATCCCCCGATCCGGTGGCAGAGGTGAAGTCCGAGATCGAAGAGCCAGGTCGTGGGGGGATAGTGCTTCCCCGCCGCCGTGAAGGAATAGCGGTCCGTGGTGACGACCGCCCGGGTCTCGGCGATCTCCTCGCCGATGCGCAGATGCCAGAAGAGGTCGTCGCTGGCGAGTCTCGTGGCGGAAAGGAGGAAGACGATCCCGAGAAAGAGGAGGAGAACGCCCCTTTGCGCGAGGTTTCCGGTCGCCTCAGACATCTTCGAGAAGGGAGAGGAGGGCGCGGCACCTGCGTTCGATCCGCTCCGATTCCGCGAAGCGGGCCAGGTGCCGGAGGGAGCGCACGAGCCGTCTTCGGGTACGCCGATCGAGCGTGGAGAGGGCACGCGGAGGGGTGAAGGTGGCCACCCCGTTTTCATCGATCGAGCGCCGGGAGCCGATCAGGAGTGCGATTGCAGGGAGGAACTCGGGATCGTGCTTCACCCCCCCGACGAGGTGACGCACCGCAAGGGGGCGCACGCCGTTTCGGGCCAGGACCTTGGCGATCCGCTCCCGCTCCTCGGGGAGGAGGTGCCGGTTGCGCGCGATCCGGATGAGGCGACGGGTCTGCCCTCGATCGAGGGGGAGCGTCTCGTCGAGCGCACGGATGAAGCGTCCGCGCAGGTAGAGGTGATCCTTTGGGGTCTTGCGAAGGAGGGCCGCGATCCGTTTGAGCAGCCAGGTCGTACCACGGGGGTCGTCGCATTCGACGAGGGCGCCGGCGGCCTCACAGGCGAGGGGCAGATCCCGCTCGGAGGCGCGGCAGATCCGTTTCAGCCGCCGCACGACACCGCGCCGGATCTCAGGGAAGCGGGCGGCGAGCCGTGCGATCGTGTGGAGGAGCGCGCCCCGGAGTTCCGGGGGGGTCGTTCGCGCCGAAAAGAGGGTAAGAAGGCTGGGGAGTTCCGCCCTTTCGCAGACCGATCCGAAGGTGTGGGCTGCGGCCATACGGATTGGAAGGGGGACACCGGGGGAAAAGAGGATCTCCCGCAAGACCGCCACCCCTCCCGGATCCCGCCGGGCGATGCTGCGCAGCGCGGCAAAGGGGGGGGTGGCCATCTCGAAGGGGGGACGGAGATGCAGGAGGATCGGAGCGATCTCCTCCCGCCCACCGACCTGGGCGAGGAGGCGGAGGATCGCGTGGAAGACGAGGGTGTTCTCCGCTTCGCGGGGGAGGAGTTCGATCAGCCTCGCCGGAATCGTCGGGTCATCCGTGCCGGAAAGACGTGCCAGGCATCCGAGTTTCCGGACCTCGCTCCATTGGCCCCATGCCTGCTCCCACACCGGTGTCATCCGTTCCCGCTGTCGGAGTCCGCGATGGCGTCGTAACGCATCGGGATCTCGTTGGGTTGCGTGGAACTCCCCTCTCCCGGCGTGACGACCATCTTGAGTTCCGTGCTCGACAGCTCGACGACGGGATCGGTCTTGTCCACGGTGATCGGACCGGTGATCGTGATCTGGTCCGCCTGGATGGAACCGAAGTAGGAATCGAGGAACGGCTGGAGGTAGGCACGGATCGCGAGGTTGATGAGAAGGATGAGATCCTCGGCGGTGTAGCCGGGGGGGAGTTCGTCCTCGAAGGTCGTCACGACGACGGTGACGGCCTCCTCGAGCGCCCGGAGCACGATCTCGGTGAAACTGAAGATGAGATCGCTCGGTTCGAGTTGGATCAACCGGGAACTGACGAATTCACCGGGGCCGTTGCCGACGATCTTGATCGTCTCTCCGAGATCCTGTCCTCCGAACTCCTCGACGCTGAACTCGAAGAGGAGGCGGTTTCCCGTCTGGGTGATCGTCTGGGGGCCGGAGAATTCCGGGTTGTTGAGGATCTCACCGAGGACGTCGAGCGAGGCGATGATCTGATCCTGCAACTCCTGGGGAAGGGTATCCTCGGGGATCGAGTCGATCGTGGCGGCCACCACGCCAAGGAAGGTTTCCACCTCGACGGGGATCGGCTCCGTGATGAGGGCGCTGTAGTGGTAGGTTCCCCCGATATCGAGCAAGGGCTGCAAGGTGAGCGAAACCTGGGCGGTCCCTTCCATCGGCACGGTGACGTTTTCGAGGCAATCGGAAAGGAGGATGTTCCCCCCGTTGTCCTGCACCACGCCGGAGACGACGACCGAGGGGAGGGTGATGCCGGAAAAACCGACGGAGCCGGCCGCGGCCGTGATCGGCTCGATGATCTGGGGGGGAACGATCGACTGGGCGGGATCGACCGTGTCACAGGTGGTCCCCACCGGATCGTGCAGGGAGAAGACGATGCGGACGGCATCGGCGGGGACGTCGGCCAGGGTGTAGCTGACGTTGAGGGCACCCCCCTGCGCGGTTTCGGCGGTGCTCTGCGCGGTTTCGGCGGTGGTGTCGTTTCCCCCGCCGCACCCCGCGACGACGAAAATTCCCATCCAGATCAAGAACGTCACCCACCGAAGCAACCCCTCCATGAATCCGATCTTTCGCATCTTACTTTCTCCTTGCAGAATCGCCATTGATCCTCGTTCCCTCTCGTTCCTTCGGTTCCCCCCCGTACGTCGAGTGCGCTCTGCCGGTCTCCGGTCTCTTGCCGGGAACCATCCGTCGCTGCGGGAGCGTATTATATCGTTCCTCTCGAAACGTTGTCAAAGAGAAACTTCCTCCTGGCGGAGTTCCTCCCAGATGGCACGGCAGGCGCGTTCGAGGGCGTCGAGGTCTGCGCGATTGTCGATGACGAAATCCGCCTGGCGTATCTTTTCCTCGAGGGGCATCTGGGCCGAAATCCGTTGGAGGGCCGCTTCCCGCGTGTAGCCGTTGCGTTGGGCCAACCGTTGTACTTGCAGTTCCTCGGGTGCGGAGACGACGATGATCTTCTCGACGAGATCGCGGCTCCTTCCCCCCTCGATCATGAGGGCCGCCTCGATCATCGCGATCTCGGCCCCTGCGGTGAGCGCCTCCTGGAGCCGGGCGGCGATCCCGGCGACGATGAGGGGATGGGTGATCCCCTCGAGGACCTTGCGCGCCGCTGGATCCCGGAAGACGATCTCACCGAGCGCTTTCCGGTCGATCGCTCCGGAAGGGGTGAGGATTCCGGGGCCGAAGTGCGCCACGACCTGCTCGAAGCCGGGCGTGCCCGGCCGGACCACCTCTCGGGCGATCTCATCGGCATCGATCACGAAGGCTCCCAGACGGCGAAAGATATCCGCCACCGTCGATTTGCCGCAGGCGATTCCCCCTGTGATCCCGATGATCCGCATGCCATCCCCTCGTGATC
>CAZTSL010000061.1:0-4726 GCA_964616915.1 uncultured bacterium | reverse complement strand
TTCCCCTCGATCGTTCCCCTCGTGGGGGGCGATCCGATCCATTTTCCTTCCGGCTGTCCCTCTCCGGGACTTCCAGGGAAAACGCAAGTTTCATTCCGACGGGTGAGGCTGCGCGATCGCGGAGGCGTGGGGATGGCCGCATCGCTTCTGGGGGGGCGGGTGTTTCCATTCGGGGGCTTCTGCTTGCGCACCGGCTCGAACGATGCTTCCAGGGGCAGGGGGGATTCGGAGGGGGGCATTCGGGGGTTTCCTCTGTGCGCAGGGGGCCGGTGGCCTACCGGCAAGGTTGAGAAAGAGCGCATGTGCACCCTTCCGCACACTCCGGCCCGATCCCTCCCTCCGCCATCTGCCCTTTCCCCCTCCTCGAAGGTCACCTATCTGTGGGTCCAGGAGGGCTTCCGCTTCTCGAGGAAACTCTGGACCCCCTCGGCGAAATCCTCGGTCATCATCACGTTGCCGAGGCTCGTCTGGAGGAGTTCGAGGGTGGCGGGGGGGATCGCCTCGATCGCATTGTAGGCGATCTTTCCGAGACGCACGACCATGCCCGGCCGATCGGCGAGCCGATCGAGGAAGGCACGGGTGTCGGCCTCGAAGGTCCCGGCGGGGAAGACGCGGTTGAGGAGCCCCCATTCCAACGCTTGCTCGGCGGAGATCTTCTCGCCGAGGAGGAGGAGTTCCATCGCCCGCTTTCGCCCCAGGTTCCGGAAGAGGACGGCCATCACCATCATCGGGAAGAGACCGACATGGACCTCGGGGAGTCCCAGACGTGCGCTCTCGACGGCCACGGTGAGATCGCAGGCGAGGAAGAGCCCGAGGCCTCCGGCCAGGACGTCGCCGTTTGCGATCCCCACGACCGGGACGTGGGCGTTCGTGAGCGCCTGGAGGGTGCGGCTGTAGCGGGACCGGGCGAAATGGGCGCCCATCGGGCCGAAGGTGTCGTCGAGCCGCATCCCGGTGAGATCCCCGCCGGAGCTGAAGGCCTTCTTCCCCGCGCCCCTCAGGGCCAGGAGGCGGATTTCTGGATTCTTGCGGGCCGCTTCCACGGCGTCGCAGATTCCCTCGAGAACGGCGTCGTTGAGGGCGTTGCGCCGTTCGGGGCGGTTGATCGTGATCGTGCCGATTCCCCCTTCGACCTCGAACAGAAGTTCCGACATGCCGATCTCCTCGTCGCGCGTTCAGAGTTTCTTCTCGAAAATCGTGACCGGTTCGATCTCCACGAGGTCGATGCCGGGCATGACCTGGGCATCGAGGGTGGCATGGATGGCCCGGACGATCCCTGCGTGGGGGGCGGTAAGGGTATGCTCCATCTTCATCGCGCTCACCACGAGGAGGGGGTCGCCGGCGGCGACCTGGGCCCCGACCTCGACGAGGATGCGAGTGACGACGGAGGGCATCGGTGCCGAGACGCCTGGGGCATCGCCGCGGCCTCTCCCTTTCCCCTTGGGGGAGCCTTCCTCGATACGCCAGACCCGTCCCTCGAGGAAGACCTCGGTCGTGGCACCGTCGGTGGCGAGGTGGACGAGACGAGCGCGTTCCCCGATCTGGAGGTGAAGCATCCCATCCGTGATCCGGGTGAACGATCCCTCGAAGCGCTTCGTGCCGACCACGGCCTCGAAGGTGCCGTCCGGCTCGATTCGTTCGAGCCGTACCGGTACGCTTTCGCCCGCCAACGTGAAGTTCATCCTTCCCTCCTTGCCTTTCTTCGGGGAAGCCCTTATGATCGTCGCAGCGGTTCCCTCGCGCAGAGACCTCGAACCGGCTACGGGTTGCACGATATCACGAGAATCGTCTTGCGGCAAGGCCCCGGCGTTGCATTCGATCGTTCCCTGCGAATCGTTTCGAGGCCCGATCGGTATCGGTGCATCGAAGAGGGAGCGAGCCTGGGATGAACGTCCCACCGTTCGGATCCCCGATTCTCGCGAAAGGAGACGGCGATGTGGAAAAAATGGTTGACCTCGCCGGTAAATTGGGATAGAATCGTCTCGATATTTCTCCATTGGTCGGGTTCGAGGTGCTCGTCAATTCCCATGCATCTCGGGAACCCGTGGTGCGGTGTGGGGAAGGGGGCTTCCCCGCGCCGTACCCGGAAAAAGCCCTGCGGAAGGGTTTGAAAGGCTTTAACGCAAACCTGAAGCCCTGCCAACGGAGAAAACCGTTGACAGGGAGGGGGCGTGCATGCGCGATCGGTTGTCCCACGCACGTCGATTCGACACGGCATCGTGCAGGTACTCTTGCCCCCTTCGGAAACCGTGTCGAGAAAGCTCACCCGATCATGGATTGGGCAAGGGAGGAGAGCGTCCCGGGGCAGAGGAGCCGTGGGACGCCGCGATGGCGGAGGGGGGGTCAGCAGAGGCTGTTCGTCGGCATCTGGGTGGCTTGTGAATCGACCGGGGGAAGAAGGGGGAGTTGAGCCTCCTCGAAATCGAGGTCGAGCGCGATGCGCAGCACCTCGTGCATCCGCTTGACGAGGTGGAACTTCATCGACTCCTTCACCTCACGGGGCAGATCGGCCAGATCCTTGGCGTTCTGCTCCGGCAGGATCACTTCCTTGATCCCGGCCCGGTGCGCGGCCAGGACCTTCTCCTTGATGCCCCCCACGGGCAAGACGAGGCCACGCAGCGTGATCTCCCCGGTCATGGCCACGTCGTCGCGGACACGGCGGCCGGTGAAGGCGGAGACCATCGCGGTGAGCATCGTTACCCCGGCGGAAGGTCCGTCCTTCGGCGTGGCGCCTGCCGGAACGTGGATGTGGAGGTCCCGCTTCGTGAAATATTCGAGCGGGATGCCGAGCTTCTGGGCATGGGTGCGGATGTAGCTGTAGGCGGCCTGCGCCGATTCCTTCATGACATCGCCGAGTTGTCCGGTGAGCGTGAAGTTCCCCTTCCCCTCCATCAGGGTGACTTCGACGAAGAGGATATCGCCCCCCACGGGCGTCCAGGCAAGACCGGTGGCCACCCCTGGGACCGCGGTGCGCTCCGCGACTTCGGAGAAGTAGCGGGGGGCTCCCAGGTAGGTGTGGATCCGTGCCGGATCGACCGTGATCCGCTCCACCGATTTCTCGATGATCTCCCGTGCCACACAGCGGCATACCTTGGCGATCTTTCGTTTGAGATCGCGCACGCCCGCTTCCCGGGTATGATGCCGGATGATCTCGGCCAGCGCCTCCCGGGTGAAGGTGATCTGCTCGGGCCGAAGCCCGTGTTCCGCGATCTGCTCCGGAATCAGGTGGTTCTCTGCGATCGCGATCTTCTCCTCCTGCGTGTAGCCGGAGAGTTCGATCACCTCCATCCGGTCGAGGAGGGGGAGGGGAATCTCATCGCGGGCGTTGGCGGTGCAGATGAAGAGAACCTGTGAGAGGTCGAAGGGCGCCGCGATGTAGTGGTCCGTAAAGGTATGGTTCTGCTCCGGATCGAGGACTTCGAGGAGCGCTGCCGCGGGATCCCCCATGAAATGTCTGCCGAGTTTGTCCACCTCGTCGAGGAGGATGACGGGGTTCTTCGTTCCCGCTTTCTTCATCGCCTCGATGATGCGTCCCGGCATCGCGCCGATGTAGGTCCGGCGATGGCCGCGGATCTCGGCCTCGTCGCGCACGCCGCCCAGCGCGATCCGTACGAACTTGCGCCCCAAGACCCGGGCGATCGATTTTCCGAGCGAGGTCTTCCCCACGCCGGGAGGACCGACGAGGCAGAGGATCGGGCCGCGCAGGTCGTTGCGCAGCTTGCAGACCGCCAGGTATTCGAGGATACGGTTCTTCACCTTTTCCAGGCCGGTATGGTCTTCGTCGAGGATCCGTGCGGCCCGTTCGAGATCGAGGTGATCCTCGCTCGTCTTGCTCCAGGGGAGGGCAACCAGCCAGTCGAGGTAGTTGCGGGAGACGACGTACTCGGGAGACTGGCGCGAGATCCGGGAGAGGCGTTTGAGTTCCTCCTCGGCGATCTTGCGAACCTCCTCCGGCATCCCCGCCTCCTCGACGGCCTTTCGCAGCTCCTCGATCTCCCCCTTCGTATCCCCGTCCTCGCCGAGTTCCTTCTGGATCGTGTCGATCTGCATCCGCAGGTAGGCTTCCTTCTGCTGCTGGTTGAGCCGCTCCTCGAATTTCGCCTGCATCTCGCGGCGCAGTTCGATGATCTTGAGTTCCGTCTGGAGGATCTCGATCATCTTGCGCATCCGTTCCTTGACATCGAGCATCTCGAGGAGTTCGATCTTCTCCGCCACCGACTTGTCGAGGTGTGCGATCGCCAGATCGGTGAGATAGCTCGGGTCGGCGTTCTGAATGAGGGAGCGGATGTTGTCGGGCACCCGCCCTGCGGCCGCGTCGAGGACCTTGATCGACAGATCCTTCAGTTCCCGGTGAAGGGCGAGAAAATCGAGGTCGTCGGTGCCGGGGAGGTGTTCCTCGAGGGGTTCCACCTCCGCGACGTAATATTTTCCCATATCGAGGATCCGATCGATCCGCACCCGTTCCTCTCCCTGGACGACCGCGTTCACCGCATCTCCGCCCGAGGTTCGCTGGGCGATCACCGCGGCGAGCGTGGCGGTCGGGTAGAGGTCTTGCGGACCGGGATCTTCGATCCGTTCATCCTTCTGGGTTGCGATCACGAGTTTCTCGCGATCCTGGAGCGCCACGCGAAGCGCTTCGAGCGACCTTGGCCGTCCGATATGGAGGGGCTGCGCCAATCCGGGGAAGAGCACGGTCCCCCGGATCGGAAGGAGGGGGAAGCGCTTC
>CAZTSL010000060.1:0-28820 GCA_964616915.1 uncultured bacterium | reverse complement strand
GGTGGGATCCCGTGGGGTTGCCTCCTTGTTAACGAAACGTTCATCCCTCTGCCCCGGTCCTTTCGGGGGGAAGAAGAGAAAGGAGTCTGTGATGTTTTCCAGGATTGTCGTTCCCATCGACGGATCGGAGTTGTCCCTCTCGATTCTCACGGAGCTTCGTCCCCTGCTGGAGCGTTGCAAGCCGGAGATCGTTCTCGTCTACGTCTTCCCCGTGTTGCACGATCTCACCGAGCGGGGGATCAAGAAGCATCTCGAAGAGAATACCGAACGGCTCCAAGGTCTTCTGGCAGCACGGGAGAAGCTCGCCGCCGAAGGGTTCCGGGTCGATCACAAGCTCTTCACCGGGGATCCGGCGACCGAGATCCTCAACTTCGCCAACGGGTACAAGCCCGACCTCATCGCGATGACGAGTCATGGCAGGAGTGGAGTTCGCCGTTGGATCCGGGGAAGCGTGGCGGAGCGGCTGATGCACAGCAGCCGCTTCCCCCTCCTCGTCACCACCCCAAAGGTCGATCGGCTCGATGAGCCGCTCCACTTCGAGAAGATCGTGGTTCCGATGGACGGCTCTCCCTTTTCCGAGGCGATCCTCCCCCTCGTGGAGGAGATCGGGCGTCTCTATGGCTCGGAGATCGTTCTCTTTCACGCCGCTCCGATTCCGGTGGGGCATGCGGAGCCCTATCCCGCGGAGGTGATCCCGGACACGACGAAGGAAGACGTCGAAAGGATGCTCGAACCCTATCGGAAGCGTTTCGAGGAAGGGGGGATCTCGGCCAGGGTCGTCTTCGAGTACGGACCCCCTGCGGAGGCGATCCTCGATCTCGTGGAGAAGGAGCAGCCGGGGCTCGTGGCGATGACCACGCACGGTCGTTCCGGTGTTTCACGATGGATCTACGGGTCGGTGGCAGAGAAGGTGTTGCGCCATGTGACGGCCCCCCTCCTGCTCAAACGAACTTCGGGCTTTGAGCACGCGTGATCGCATGCCCGCAGGGCGATCGAGGGTGAACATCGTTGCGGGGGGACTCTACACGATCGTGGCGGGAGTACTTGCCATGCTGCCCCTCACGAACCTCCTCGGCTACGAGTTCAGCTTCGGGATCGGGATCGTGGTGACGCTCCTTGCGGGGGGGGTGGCGATCTTCGGACCGGAGGCGGGGAGGCCGTTGGCCGATGCGTGGTGGGGGGTGCGGCGCAACCTCCTCCTCCTCCTCCTCCCCCTTGCCATCGGGCTCCTCAATGCGTTGCGGGTGGAGAACTGTAACGTGGGAGAGGGGATCGCCTTCTTCTTCCTTCTTCCTGGGGTGACGGCGGTCGTGGGGAGCGTGCTCGGAACGCTATTCCGCCGGACGTTCCCTTTACGGCGGGGGTGGGCCCTGGCCGCCTACCTCGGGATCGTGGCGTTTTCGGTCTGCTGGGATCTCTTCCTCATCCTCTTTCATCCGCCGGTCTTCGCCTACAACCTCTTTCTCGGCTATTTCCCCGGTCCGATCTACGACGAGGCGCTTGGGGTGACGGGGGTTCTCGTCGCGTTTCGGGGGCTCTCCCTCGTCGTGGCGGGATGGCTCCTCTCCCTCCTCCTCCTCCGGGAAGGGTGGCGGGGGAGCGTCGTCTCCCGCCGGGCGCGACGTTTCGCCCGCTTCGGCTTCATGGCCGCATCGCTCCTCCTGGCATGGGCCTTTCTCGCGCGCGGCGATCTGGGGTTCGAGACGACGCGCGGTTTCCTTCAGCGAACGCTCGGCGGCCATTTGCAGACCCCGCACTTCGAGATCTACTACGATCGGGGACTCCCCTGGGAGGAGATCGAACGGCTGGCGCGCGACCACGAGTTCCGTTACGCCCAGCTCTCCCGCTTCTTCGCGGTGGCGCTCCCGGCGGGAGAACGCTTCACGAGTTACGTCTACGCGGGGGGGGAGCGGAAGAAACGGCTGATCGGGGCGGAGGGAACGATGATCGGCGATCCGTTCAACGGAGAACTCCACCTCAACTTCCGCCGAGCGCCCCACCCCCAGCTCAAACATGAACTCGCCCATCTCTTTTCCGGTCGGTTTGGTCCCCCTTTCCTCAAGGTGAACCGAAACGTAGCGTTGGTGGAGGGGCTGGCGGTGGCGGCGGACTGGACGGGGAGTCGGTACACGCCCCACGAGTGGAGTGCGGCGATGCGCAGGATCGGAAAGGCGCCTCCCCTCGATCGTCTCCTGGCACCTACGGGCTTCTGGCGTCACGCTTCCGGGAAGGCCTATACGCTGGCAGGCTCCTTCGTCCGCTTCCTCGTCGAACGCCACGGGATCGAAACGTTCAAATCGTTCTATGGGGGGGATTCCTTTTCGGAGAGCTATGGGATGCCGCTGGAGGAGGCGATCGCGTCGTGGGAGGCTTTCCTCGATGCCCTCCCCCTCTCCGCCACCCTCCTCGACCGCGCCCGGAGTCGCTTCTCCCGGCGGGGGATCTTCGAGAAGCGGTGTGCCCATGAGGTCGCACGCCTCAAGAAGGCGGCCCGGCACGCCCTGCGGAAGGGGGAACGAGAGCGGGCCCGGTATCTCTACGAGCGGGTTCTCTCGTTCGTGGATCGGGATGCGGGCGCGCTCCTGGCGCTCGTGCGCCTTGCGCTCGAGGGGGGAGACCTCGACCGGGCAGAGCGGCTCGCCTCGGAAGCAGCGGAACTCTCCGACCCGCTGAACGCAGCACGGGGGAAATACACCCTCGGAGAGATCGCCTGGCGTCGGGGGGATTTCGCGACGGCGAAAGGGTATTTCGAGGAACTCTCCGCTCGCGATCTCTCCGATACCCTCTCGCGCCGGGTGGTCACGGCACTGGCCCTCCTCTCCGATGAGCGGGTACGTGACTTCGTCCTTCCATCGGTGCTTCGGAAGGGACGATCGGCCCTTCCCAAGCTGATTTCGGCGTGGGAGGAGGCGAGTGGAGAGAGAACCCGGGTGCTTCTGGCCTGCACGATCGCGGAAAGTGAGCCGAGCGACGCCCACGTTTGGGAGGAGCGGTGCCGCGATGGGCTTGCCTCGGAGGCGTCCCTTTCCCCCCTCATCCCCCCCCTCTTCCTCTTGTTCGGCCGCAACCGCTTCCAACGGGGCGATCCGGTCGGTGCTGCGGAGATCCTCGCGGCCTTACTGGAGCGGCCGTTGCCGCAGGGCACCCGCGCCACGGTCGAGGACTGGCTGGAGCGTTGTGGAGCGGGTGCTCTGGGAGGAACTCATCCGATCGGAAAGCGAAAAATTTCCGCTCAAGATTCTTCCGGGATCGGCCGAAGAGGAGAGTAACGGATTGAACCGAACAAGGACAACGGAAAATCCGAAAACGTAACCTTCTTACGGGGGTCTGTCGTCATGAGAGGCCCCCTATTTTTTTCCCTCCAGGGTGACCGGCGTCGCCGGAAATTCTACGGCTTCCCCCCCTTCAGCCTCCCGGAGGATCGCGCAGAAGGTCTCGGCCTGCCGGTCGGCACGGAAGCGTTCGATATAGGCCTCATCGGGAGAAACGGGGATCGTGCCCACTTGCCGGAAGGTGCGGTGGAGTTCCACGATGCGCGCAGCGATCGCTTCCGGGTCGTCGGGGGGCGTGGGGAAGGCCAGTCCCGCGCGCTCGAGGATCTCCCGGGTGTCCGAATCCCCGGCAAGGAGGAGAACCGGTTTGCGCATCGCCAGGTACTCATAGGCCTTTCCCGGGATGTAGGGCGTCCGCTCCCCCGCCACCCCCTGTTCGAGGGGGAGGAAGAGGAGGTCTGCCGCGGCCGCGCGACGAAGCGCCTCGTCGTGCGGAATTGGCGCATGGAAGGAGACGACGTCCTCGATCCCGAGGCTGCGTGCGAGGCGTTCGTTCCTGGGATCGATCTTGCCGATCAGGTCGATCCGGAGCATGCGGCGCAGGGCAGGCTCCGCTTCGAGGGCCCGTGCCACCCCCTGGAGGAGGAAGTAGCCCGAGCGGGTCGTGGGATCACAGGTGCCGCTCTGGAAGGAGAGAAAGCGGGCGCCCTTCCTCCCTTTCCTGCGGGCTGCTTCGATCTCCTCCGGCGTGTACCCCGCCAGGGAACCGGTATAGACGATCGTGAGCCTCTCGCTGCTCCTCTTCTCCTGGGACCATTCGGGGAAGTCGTCGGGGTCGAATCCGTTGGGAAGGACCCGCCAACGCTCCCCGGAAATGTCGGAGTAGAGACGCCGGTAGGTGGCCAAGGCGGTCGGGGTGTTGACGATGATCCGATCCGCGCCCCGCAGCGCCCACCCCTCCAGACGCTGCATCGCACGGTGATGGAGCGGGGAGGGCCACCGCCACATGTAGCCGAAGGAGAAGGGATCGCGCAGATCCGCCACCCATGGTACACCGGTCCACCAGCGAAGCAGCCGGCCGAGAAAGAGCGCGGTAAAGGGCCCCGATGAAGTATAGATCACGGAGATCCCCTCCTCCCGGATGATCCGAATCGCTCGCCAAAACGCCGGGAAGAGCCACATCGCCTGCCGCTCCCAGAAGAGGGGGTAGCAGAAGAACCAGGCCAGGCCGAAGAGCCGGAGCCGCATGAGGAGGGTGCGCAGCCCGACCGGTGTCCACGTCTTCGTCCGAACGATCCGAAGCTCGGGGGGGAGCTTGGAGAGAAGGGAATCGTCGCGGCGGTACTCCCACGGATCCTCGAAGATCTCCATGCCGGCAGTCAGGACGGTGAGATCCTCTCCCCGCCGGTGGAGGTACTTCACGAAGCGGATCGCCCGCATCACCCCCGGTCCAGAACTCGGGGGAAAATGGTAGAGGATCATCAAGGTCTTCGATCGCTTCATCCGCCGATCCGTTCCAGTACCCGCCTGGCATTCTCTTCCCAGGTATGGCGGGACAAGACCTTCTGCCGGAAGTGTTCCCCGATGCGCCGGCGTAGCTCGGGGTCTTCGATCAGTCGTTCGAGCGCGGCGCAGATCGCATCGACCTCGGGGGGGACGAGGAGCGCGTCCTCCTCCGGCGTGAGGACATCGCGCACCGGACCGTTGTCCGGGGCGATGATCGCACGGCCCATTGCGCCGTATTCGAAGATCTTGACCGGAGAACCGTACCAGTTGGAATTGGCCATGACGGTGATATCGATGAGTGCGATATGGGCGAAGACCTCCCGATGGGGAACACTGCCAGTAAAGTGGATCCGATGCCGGGTGGCGAGCGTTGTGGCAAACTGGCTCAGCTCGCCGCGGATCTCCCCATCCCCCACGATGAGGAGGGACCATTCGGGATACCGAGGGGCGATCGCATCGAAGGCCCGGATCAGGAGATCGACGCCGTGCCAGCGGAAGATCGACCCGACGAACCCCACGATCCTGCGCCCCGCGAGTCCGTATTTCTCCCGGAGCGTCTCGACGTGGGTCGGATCGACGGCAAGATGAGGGGGATGGATCGCGTTGGGCGTGACGATGAACTTCTCGGGGGGGATCCCGTGACGTTCGACGAAGAAATCTCTCAGCACCGACGAGACGACGGCGAGGAGACGACTTTCGCGGAGTTGCCGCCCCTCGATCCGCCGTGCCCACCCCAGGAGCGCGGAACCGGTGCGCAGGAGTTGCTTCTCCTCGACGTAGGGCGAGTTGACTTCGAGCACGTGAAAGATCCCTGCCTCTCGAGCGACCCGTACACCGGAGTCCTGGAGGTAGTTGGCCCGTTCATAGACGACGTCGGGACGGAAGCGGCGGATCTCCCGGGCCAGAAGCTCTCCCGCATGCCGATCGAAGCGGCGGAGCCGAAGATCGCGCAGACTCTCCCAAAGGTAGGGAGGGACGAAACGTTTGAAGCGGGTGTAGGAGGGGGGAGCGGAGGGGGCCGCTGCCCCCTCCCTCCGTGTGGTGCCCCCCAGGATCAGGGGAAGGACCTCATGCCCCTCCCGCTCGAACGCCGCGATCATCTCACGCATGTGGGTGCCGTAGCCCGCCGGGCTCATCAGGTTGAGATGGGGGTGCGGGCTGTAGTAGAGGATGCGCATCGGCTACTCGATGGGCTCGAAGAGGATGCGGGCCCGCTGGTAGCGCAGGACATCCTCGGTGTAGAAGTGCATCGGCGCGGTTTCGTTGCGGACCCAGCGGTCGGCCTGGTCGTCGTAGTGAGGATCGAGGAGATCGGCGCTCTCCCCCCCCGGCAGAATGTTGACCGCCCGGACATGTCCCGGAATCATCTCCACGACGAAACGCATCGAGGGACCCGAACCATACGTGAAGTCGTCACGGCTGTCCGGAACTTCACCCAATCCCGCGGAGAAGCTGAACTCCGAGGCATCGACGGCGAACTTGTCGCCAGGACGGGGATAACCCGTCGGGAAACCCGATTCGTCCGTCTCTTCCCCCGGCGGCACGTTGTACTGGGGGATGCCGGAGAGGTCCTCGAAGGTGATCGTGTGGAGTTTCCCCCAGAGCCATTCGTTCTGATCCGCAGTGCCGAAGATCTCGGTCCCCCGCGCCACGGCGTCCCGCAGTGCGAGCACGATGATGTCGTAGCGGGTCTCCACGATCTCCTCGGTCGCCAGGTTGTCGAAGATCCGGTCCCCGACGTTCGTTCCCGCCGGATCGACGAGGATCTTGTAGATCCCGCGGTAACCGGGCGCGCTGGCGCTGCTCGAGATGAAGCCCACCTGCCGGTCGGGGAGTGCGGCGTTGAGGGCGGCGATCTCGTCGTCGATCGTCCGGTGGAGGAAGGCATTCTGCCAGAGATTGAAGATCGTCGTGGCGACACTCGCGGCCCGGACCTCCGGGTCGTTGCTCTCCCGGCGGCTGGGATCGACCGAGACCGCGGCGGGGGTCTCGAAGTTCCAGTCGGCGAGCCGTGCCACAGCGGCTTCGAGTTCGGGATCGCCGAGAGGACCGGTGCGTTCGACCGCCTCGAGAATGAAGGGAACGAGGCGGAATCCCGTGCAGGAGAAGGTGTCGCCCTGGATCGCGGCCACGTCCTCGATCGTGAGCTTCCGCTCCTGGCGCCGCGCGGCTTCGAGCAACTCCGTGATCCGCCCCTCCCGGCATCCGAGATCGAAATAGGTGCCGAGATAGACGGGGTCGTTGAGGGGATCGTCGTCGAAGTTGCCCCCGTCGGCGCTGTTGTTCGCCGTGGCGATGTACCCGCGCACCGGGTTCTCGAGATGGGGGATCTCCTCGGGGGAGAGGCGCCCCACCCATTCATGTCCCCCCTGCCCCGGCAGGATGAGGTAGGGGGGCGTCTCGGGGGTCAGCGCCGCCGGGGCCCGTTTCGGAATGTAGGCATGCCCCGAGTAGTAGATGTTGCGTGCCGTATCCGCGTACACGAAGTTTTGCGCCCCCACCTCGAAGAGGGAGAGGGCGGTCTTGAAGGAATCGAGGTCCCTGGCCGCGTTGATCTCGAAGAAGGCGCGGACCTCCTCGCTCGGCTCGAAACCGGTCCAGCGCACGCTCACCCCTTCGCTTTCCCCTTCGGCGATCAGGGGGCCGTGGTGGGGGACGATCCGGATCTCGACATCACGAGTCGTGATTTCGCCACTTTCGGGATCCCGCACCTCGATCGGCTCCACGATCGTCTCGATCGGGACTTGCTGCACCCCCTGATCGGGATCGTCGAAGGGGTCGTCGAAGGCCACGGTATCCCCATCGGGTCCGTGGGTGATCTCCTCGAGGTAGACATCGGTGACGTCGGGGTCGAAGGTCGTCACGCCCCAGGCGATCGATTCGTTGAAGCCGATGACGACCCCCGGTGAAGCCGCAAAGGTTACTCCCATGACGTTCTCTTCCCCCCCTGCGTCCTTCGTGTTGAGATGGACGAGATAGAAGATCGGCGGCATGTCGAGGGAGAGGTGTGGATCGTTGGCCAGGATCGGAAAGCCGGAACGGGTGAGCGCTCCGGAGATCACCCAGTTGTTGCTCCCATGATGTCCCGCTTCCCCCGATCTGCGCGACTTGAACTTGCCAAGTTCCCTGCGCAGACGCGGATCGTGGATCGGAAGGGGCGTTGTGGGGAAAGGGCGTCCCCCTTGACGCTGCGGGGGAGAATCGAAGGCGTAGAGCGTCGAGGCTTTGACGATCGGTTCCATCGTGAAGAGATCGAAGAAGAGCCCCTCCCGTCCGGGAATGAGCCCGGGCGCTCCCGGCACGCCGAAGGCGGTCAGATAGCTCTCCATCCGCGCGGTGAGGCCGATGTCGTCCCCCCCGCTGTAGGAGAGTTCGAAGGACTGGAGGCGGCCGAAGGAGAGCGTGTCCTCGATCGTCCAGGGAAGGATGTCCCCCGCCTCGAGGCGCCCGCCCAGGAGGTAGCGGTAGGCGGGGGGAAGATCGTTTCGCCCCGCGTAGATCCCGTCGATGTAAGCGTTCACGCCGGCCGCGAAATGTTCGAGCACGTCGAGGAAGCGAGCCTTCGCCTCATCCCCGTTCGCCGCATCCTCCCGGAGTTGCCGGGCGATCCGTTCGGCCACCCGCCGGAAGCCGAGTCGCCGCTGTTCCCAGTCGTAACGAAAGATCTCGTCGTCCCCGCCGGGCCCGAGGAGACGCGAGAGGGTCCCGTTGGCGGAGCTTCGGAGCAACTCCATCTGGAAGAAGCGGTCGGAAGCCTGCACATACCCCTGCGCGAAGGCGACATCGGCCCGGTTTTCCCCGTAGATATG
Source organism: uncultured bacterium (assembly GCA_964616915.1). Classification (GTDB taxonomy): domain Bacteria; phylum Myxococcota_A; class CAZTSL01; order CAZTSL01; family CAZTSL01; genus CAZTSL01. Next base: position 20,233 of record CAZTSL010000060.1, on the reverse strand, counting down.
CGGAATTCCCCACTCGTCGCGATAGACCGTGACCGGCGCCGCGATTCCCGATACCGGAATGACGAGGCCATCCTTCGGGGGACATCCCTTGACGGCGAAGATCGAAAGGAGTGTGCCAAAACCGAGCAGAACGGCCACGACGCTGGCGTAACGAAGACGACGCATCATCTACCCCCTCTCCTCCCCATGGGAGGTCGGGTAGAGCAACGCGACCTTCGGTGTTCGGGATCTCCCCGGTACCCGGCGCCCCCATGAGACTTCATGTCGATTCGGGCGCATTCTACTCGAAGTTCTCCCGGTTGTCCAGCGGTATGAGCTTGGGGACGCACGTCGGCTGCGACCTTGTCTCCTAGCGGCAGGCAGGGGGGAGGAGATCCTCGATCGTCTCGAGGAGGCGTTGCGCGATGAAGCGGTGCCCCGCCACGTTCGGATGACACAGATCGTTCGGAAGGAAGAGGTCCTCGGCCTGGTGAGTGGCCGCCGCCTCGATGTCGGCGACCCGGAGCCCGAAACGGCGGGCGACCCGCCGCGCCGCCGCCTGGTAGGGGGGGATGTGGGGGAAACGCCGCTCGAAATCGGCCTTGAGCCGGGCATGGGCCGATTCATCGGCGCCGAGGGCGAACTCGGCTTCGACGAGGTTCACCAGGGCCTTCATGAAGCCGGGATCGAGCGCAAGAGCGGCCTCGAAATGGGTGGCCGCCCCTTCGAGGTCCCCGCTCCTTGCGGCGAGCACTCCGAGCCGGTTTTCTTCCTCGGCCGCTTCGCTTGCAGCAGGGCGGAAGATCTCCCGGTCGGGGATGAGCCTCGTGTTGTAGGGGAGGTTCACGAGGACCGGCGTCCCGTATCGGCGGGCCTCCTCGACGATCCGCCCAAGAATCCGCTCGAAGTCGGGGAGGGGAACACGCCGGTCGAAGCGTTGCCGGGGAGGGTGCAGCCGTTGCAGGAAATGCTGGAGACGGAGGTAGAACTCGCTCCGTCGAAGCAGGTTCTCCAGCCACGCCGCCGTCTCCCCCACCTCGATCTCGAGATCACTGCGCCCGTCCCCCCGCGTCGCATCGTTCGTGCCGAAGGCGAAGGTCACGATCCGAGGGCGAAGCTCCGGACCGTAGCGCTCGAGCCATTTGAGTCCCTGCCAGGAGGTATACCCGATCGTCCCCGCATTGACGACCTCGATCGGTGTGGCCCCGCAGCGCGCCCGCAGGAGATCTTCGAGCACCTCCGGATAGCTCTCCTCCTGATCGACCCCCATTCCGAAGGTGGAGGAGTCTCCCAATGCAACGATCCGGAAGACCCTTCGATCCTCGATCGGTTCCTCATCCCGGATGCCGAGCCTGTTGATCCGAAGATCGAGCTTTCGCCCGTACGAATCCATATGGAAGCGCACACCGGGACGGAAGGTCCAGAAGAGTTCGGGGTCGGCCCGCAGCAGCTCGGAAACGCGATCCGTCTCCACGACGTGGAGGTGGTAGCGCATCGCATCGAACATGTCGTGGAAGCGCGCCTCGGCGATCGGCACCGAAAGCGCGGGACGATAGGGGAAGAGCCGCGCCGTCCCTTCGGCCAGGAGGGCGAAGAGGCAGAGCGTCACGAGGGAGAAGACGATTTCGCGTCCCTTCATCGGCTTTTCATCCCCTCACTCGACGACCGGCAGGATCAGACGGGAAGGATGGTGGGCATCGTGGTAGAGCGTCTGGGTCGCCACGACCATCGTCGTTGCCTCCCCGATCGGCTCCCCCGTGTTCGGATTCACGTCGAAACGGGGGGCGTTGCTGCTCGATACCGCGACCCGGAGCCGATGCCCCCGGTTGACGACGATGCTCGTGCTCCACAGATCGACGGTGATCTCGTAGATCGTCCCCGGTTCCATGAAGACCTCCCGGTCGAATCCCTCCCGGTAGCGCATCCGGAGGATGCCGTCGAGGAGGAGGATCGAGCGCCCATCGGGGTAGACGTCGGTGAGCTTCACGGTGAAGTCGGTATCGACCGCGCTCGAGGAGACGTAGAGGATGGCCGATACCCGTCCTGTAATCTCGATCGGCTCGGAGAAGACCCCGGTCGTGAAGAGGAGTACGTCGGAACGGTCCTCCACCGGACGCTGATCGACCGGACCGGCCGGGATGAGGAGGTTGTTCCCCCCGAGCGTGGGGACCGGGTTCGCCGGATTGTAGACGTAGGTCGTCGAGGAGAACCCCGCCTGCGGCGGTGTCTCGGAAAGGCTCCCGTCACCGTGAAGGTAGAAGGGGACCGGTTCGGATGCAACGGGCCAGCGCTCGGCGCTTCGCCACTCCAGGCCGGGTGCCTCGGGATCATCGACATCCCCCATCACGTAGTAGGTGACCGCAGGCGCCGTGTCCGCGCCATTCTCTTCCCCGAGGAGATAGTGGCGGAACCAGTCGCCATATCCATCCCCATCGGTCCAGTTCGTCGCGTTCTCGGGGAAGGTGAGATCCCCCTGTTCCTGCTGGAAGACGGCATGGGTCCAGGGGCCGATCACGAGCTTCTGCGCGCCCTGTGCGCCCGGGGCGCCCATCTCCTCGATCCCGACGAAGGAATCGATCGTCCCCTGGGCGAAGATGTCGTACCACCCTCCGATGTGGAGACCGGGCACCCCGACCGCTTCGTAGCCCCGGCTCGTCAGATCGACGGGGTGCCAGAATTCATCGTAGGTCGCATGGGCGAGGATCGGCGCGATGTTCTGCGATTCCCCGATCGCGTCGAGCCACCCGGCGATGAGGGACTCGCGGAAGGCTCCCCCCTGGAAGGCGACGCCGTGGTAGAGATCCCCCGTCCCCACGATCGATCCGAGACAGGTGAACCCCGGCGGCGACGAGCCGGCCAGGAGGTACTGGGTGATCCCCACGGCCGATCCCCCCCAGGAGCAGACCCGCCCGTCGTTCCACGACTGCTCCGAGATCCAGCGAAGCGTGTCGTACCCGTCGGCGTTCTCCCCCCAACCGTCGTCGAGGAAGAAACGGAACGTCCCCTCCGAGGCGTAGCGTCCCCGGATGTCCTGCGCCACGACCGCGATCCCCGCCTCCGTGAAGGAACGGGCCTGCCCATCGAGCGCCTCCTTGTCGTAGGGGGTCCGGATCAGGACGACGGGCCAGGGACCCTCCCCTGGCGGGAGGAAGACCTTCGTGGCCAGATGCGTCATCCCGTCCCGCATGAGCACCATCTCCGTAAAGGTGCGGGGACGACAGAGGGGAGCCGCCGTGGCGAGGAAGAGGAGAAGAACCCCCATCGAAAGGGATCGAACCCGTCGCCGCCAGCAGCGGGGGGAACGAAAGGCTCCGTCGGTCATGGTCGCTCTTCCTTTCTTCGTTCGGGGATAGCGGGATCCTCTCCTCCCTTCCCCGGCCGCGGGTGTCATCTGCCCCTCCTTGTCCGGTCGCCATCCGGGGTCCGCGCTCCCGATCGGGTCTCGTGCCGTGGAGACCCATCCTTGCAGGGCACCGACGCTTCGAGCTATGGGGGGGGAGGGGCAGCCCCTTCGAGGGCGGCCTCGAGTTCCACGAGATCGGGGGGGAGGGGAGCAGTAAAGACCATCTCCCGCTCCGTCTCCGGGTGGAGGAAGGAGAGGCGCCAGGCGTGCAGCGCCTGACGCCCGAGCCGCAAAACCACCGCGCGTAACGACGGGGGCAGGATTTCGCTCCGCCGGTGCGCGCTTCTGCCGTAGACGGGATCCCCGACGAGGGGATGCCCGAGATGCGCGAGATGGACCCGAATCTGATGCGTCCGCCCCGTCTCGAGTTTGAGGGAGAGTTTCGTGATGCCGGGGTAGCGGGCCACGACCTCCCAGTGGGTGACCGCGCGTTTTCCCCCCTCGCGGCGTACGGCCATCCGCTTCCGATCGATGGGGTGGCGTCCGATCGCGGCTTCGACGACCCCGGTGTCGGTCGGAAACGCCCCCCACGCGAAGGCGAGGTAGGTGCGTCCCGCCCGCCGCGACTTGAACTGGGCCGCCAGGTGGTGATGCGCCGCGTCGTTTCGCGCCACGACGAGGAGCCCGGAGGTGTCCTTGTCGAGCCGATGAACGATGCCGGGGCGAAAGGCCCCGCCGATCACCGGGAGTTTCCCCCGGAAATGGTGGAGGAGCGCATTGACGAGCGTCCCCTGCCAGTGGCCCGCCGCAGGATGGACCACGAGCCCGGCAGGCTTGTCGATCACGACGAGGCAGGGATCCTCGTAGACGATCGAGAGGGGAATCGCTTCCGGTTCGGGACGGCAGGGCTGGGGAGGTGGAATCGTGAGGACGACGACATCCCCTTCCCGCAAGAGATGGCCCGCTTTGACCCCCTTGCCGTTGACCCGGACATCCCCCTCGGTGAATCGGCGTTTGATCTGCGAGCGCGTCTCGAGAACGTTGCGGCCAAGGAGGAAGAGGTCACAGCGCATCCCCGCCTCGGTGGCCTCGACGATCCATTCGTGACGGATGGCTCCTGCGTTCACCAGATCTCGGATTCGATCTTCCCCTGGGGAAAGACGAGCCTGTCGCAGAGGGCCTCGTTGAAGAAGTTCGTACATTCCCGAAGTTCCGCAGCGACCCGCGACTCGTAGAGGCTGCGTCCCTCCTCGAGTTCGTCCTTGAGCAGGTCGAAGAGGTTGTCGTTCTCGATGCCGGTCTGGATCTTCTTCTTGTTGTAGATCTCGATGTCGGAGATGATCGCCCGGGCGAACCGCCGGGCCTTTCGTTCTTCTCGGATCGGTTCTCTCATGCTGATCTCCTTGAGCGCCGGGAGGAACGTTGCCTCACCGGATGGGAGGGGATGTGGGGAATCAGGCGGCCTTTCCCAGCATCTCCTCGGGGGAGGTGATGTACCCGGCGACCGCGGAGGCGGCCACGACGAGGGGGCTGGCCAGATAGACCTTCCCCGGCCCGGAACGGCCGGGAAAATTCCGGTTGATCGCGCTGATCGTGACATCCGCCTCGCTGCGGCTCACCCCCGGTCCCGCCTTGATGCAGGCCCCGCAAGAGGGGTTGATGAGACGGGCGCCCGCTTGCTCGAAGAGCGCGACGTAGCCCTTCTCCTCGGCGTACCTTCGGATCTTCTGGGATCCGAACTGGATGTAGAGTTCGACGCCGGGAGCGACCCGCCGCCCCTGAGCCACGGCTTCACCGAGTACCGCCGCGTACATGTCCATATCCGCCATCTTCCCGCCGGTACAGGAGCCTCCGTAGGCGATATCGACCTTCACGGTACCCTGCTTGGCCAGGAACGCCGAGAGGGGCATCCCGTTCCTCGGATCTCCGGGGAGGGCGACCATCGGCTCGACGGTTGCGAGATCGATCGTGAAGGTCGCGGCGTAGTGCGCATCGGGATCGCCGCGCACGATCATTTGCTCGATCGTTTCCCGCGAGCATCCGCGCATCTTCATGAGATGGCGGATCGTGGTTTCGTTCGGTTCGATGATGCCGGTGAATCCCCCCCCCTCGACGGCCATGTTCGTGAGGGTGGCCTGTTCGTCGAAGGGGAGTTGGGCAAGCCCCTCTCCGGCGAACTGGAAGACCTTGCCGATCCCCTGCCCCTGCCGGACGTAGTCGGTGGCGAGGATGTGGAGGACGATGTCCTTGGCGGCCACGTTGTGCGGTTTCCTCCCCACGAGTTCGAATCGGACCGTTTCGGGGACCTTCACGCGGACGTCACGGGTGTACCAGGCGTTGGCCATGTCCGTGGAGCCCACCCCGAAGGCGAAGCATCCGAGGGCGCCGGCGGTGCAGGTGTGGGAGTCGGTGCCGGTGATCACCTGGCCGGGGAGGGCGAGGTCCTCGAGCACCGCGTTGTGACAGATCGCCTCCGATCCCCCCTCGGGCACCTCCCCGTAGAGGCGGATCCCCTGGCGCCGGGTGAAGGCCTCCTGGGTCCGGGCAAGTCCCTCTGCACGTTCGAGCAGCCCCATCTTCCGGTGCTCGTCCGGCATGACCTCCCCGAGAAAGGTGAGGTGATCCCGGAAGGCATAGACCGATTCCGGTTCGGTCACCTTCGCCTCCTTGCCGAGATTCTCCTCGAAGAGACTTGCGGCCATCGGGGTCACGTACTCGTGGGAGAAACGGATGTCGGTCCGGCAAAAGAGCGCATCCCCCGGCTTGACGGCCGCAACGCCGATCTCGTCGCGGGAGAGATCGACCACGGCATGCGCCGCGATGATCTTCTCGACGAGGGTCATCGGCCGCGGCGCCGTCTTGAGCGGGATGGCGGCGACCCGGCCTGCCATTCTCGCCTTGTTGTAGGAGAAGAGCCCTCCATGCTCCACGATCGCCCGGGAGATCGGGTCGAGTCCCTTCGTGAAGGCGGAAAGCTCGATCTCCTCCCCCGCCATGATCCGGGGGATCAGCGAGAAGTCGGTGGAGGTGAGGAGACCGATGTTCTGCGCGTTCTGTCCGTAGATCTTCTCGATCGAACGGGCGATGACGAGTTCGATGCCCGCATGTTTCTCCGCGTAGGGTGCCGTCTCCCGGCTGCTGCCGCACCCCTTGCTGATGCCGGAGACGACGACGCGAAATCCTCCCCCCTTCACCGCGCCGGGGGTCACGACGTTGCCCCGCAGGCCGACGTAGACGTAATGCCCGAGCGTCTCGTCGTAGTAGAAGCAGACCCATCCGGGGGTGATCTCGTCCGTGGAGATGTTGTCCATCAGCTTCCGGTCGGGATCGAAGGGGAGGTCTTCCCCCTGGAGTTGTCTGCGCAGATCGTCGAGATCCTCCGTCAGGAAGAGGATTCGGCCTTGGAAACGGATCCGGTCGGGTCGTCTCGTATCTTGCTGCTTCATCGTTCCTCTCTTGGGCTCATGCGTCTTCACCATGCCCCATCCTTACCACACAACCGGCTGCGATTCAACTTCCGAACGGGGCCGCTTCGTCTTCTCCGAAGGGCGGGGAGGGGAGAAAGCGTGACGGCCAACAGGAGGAGAAGAGCCCCCTTTCCGTGGCGAGGAGTCTCGGGGCAGAGAGCGGCGACGAGGCCGCATTTGGGCGCGGCGTCACAGACGTCTCCCGTCTCGTCCCCATCGGTGTCGCGTTGATCCTCATTGGGAATTTCGGGACAGTTGTCCTGGTCTCCACAGATGCCATCCCCGTCCTGATCGTTGCGGGGATCGAGCGGACAGGGATCTTCCTCGTTGGGAAGATCGTCGCCGTCCCGATCGGGGTCGCAGAGATCTCCGACGCCGTCTCGATCGAGGTCGGCCTGGTCCTCGTTGGGATCGAGGGGACAATTGTCCACGTCATCGGGGACCCCGTCCCCATCGTCGTCGGGGTCGCAGAGATCTCCGAGTCCGTCATCGTCCGTGTCGGTTTGATCGGGATTGGGCTGCTGCGGACAATTATCACAGACATCTCCCAGCGTGTCCCCATCCGTATCGGTCTGATCCGGATTGGGCTGGTGCGGGCAGTTGTCCACATCATCGGGGATTCCGTCCCCATCGTCCCCCCCGAGGTAGGTGGAGAAGATAAGTTCGGTCCCCGTTTCATCGAAGCGGCTCACGAAGGCATCCCACCCCCCGGCGTTTTCCGACTGCAAGGGCGCCCCGAGGGGCAGGTCGGGGGAAGAGGTGACCCCCGTGATGACCGCTGTGGCCGTGGTTCCCACGGCGATTCCACGGCCCTGTTCGTCGAGGCTTCCCCCGAAATAGGTGGAAAAGAGGAAGGCATCCCCCTCCCCAGAGAGCGCGGTCACGAAGGCATCCCTCTCTCCACGCCGTTGCTCTTGAAGGGCCTTGAGGAGGGGGAAATCCCCCGATGTGGTTTCTCCGGTGACGTAGATCCTCCCCGCCTCGTCGAGACAGAGACCCCGACCGGTGTCGTTGCCCGATCCCCCGAGATAGGTCGAGAAACGGAGGCGGTCCCCTTGTGGAGCGAACTTCGTGACGAAGGCATCGTTGAAGAGCTTGCTCCCGATCTGGGGTTGGATCGCATTTTCGACGGGGAAGTTCGCGGAGTTCGTCACCCCCGTCACGACCGCCTCCCCCGCAGGCGTGACGGCGATCGCCAGGCCCGCCTCGCTGAGGAGACCGCCGAGGTAGGTGGAATAGACCAAGGCCCCGATCGGGTCGAACTTTGCCACGAAGGCATCGCGGATCCCCCCTTTGGTGTCGCGGAAGGCGTTTTTGCGGGGAAAGTCGATCGAGGCGGTCGTGCCGGTAATATAGGCTGCGCCTTCTTCATCCACCGCAATCCCTCGTGCAGTGTCGATCTTCCTTCCTCCCAGGTAGGTCGCGTAGAGAATCCGGCTTCCCTCCCGATCGAACTTCACGAGGAAGGCGTCCGACTCTCCGGCGTGGCGGGCCTGGTAAGGATCACGGACCGGAAAGGTCGAGGAGGCGGTTTCCCCTGTGAGATAGATGTTTCCTGGAGGATCGACGGCGATGCCATACCCACGGTCGTCATCCCGGCCGCCGATCCGGAAGGAGAAGAGGAGCTGTCCCTGGGGGTCGAACTTTGCCACGAAGGCATCCATCCCCTCCGAATCGCCGAAACGGCGGCCACCCACGGTCGGAAAATCGGAAGAGCGCGTCCATCCGGTCACGTAGGCGTTGCCTCCCCGATCGACGGTGATATCCATGCTCACGTCGTCGTCGCTTCCACCGAGATAGGTGGCATAGAGGATCTCCTCTCCCAGGGGGGAGAGTCGCGCCACGAAGAGATCCTGTCCCCCCCCTTTCTCCGGTTGCGCGGCATTCTTCACCGGAAAGGCGATCGAATCGGTCCATCCCGAGAGATAGATGCTCCCATCCATCCCTACGGCGACCGCGACCCCTTCGTCCCGGTCCCCATCCCCCTCCGCAGCGATTTCAGGGGGAAGGACGGGGAGGTGGGAAGGACGCGTGCGCGAGGAATCCTCCCCCCACACATCATCGAAACCATTGATCCATGGGGCAAAGGGCGGGAAAGTCTCCGCGGTGGCGGGGTACAGCAATCCGGCTGGGGAGCGCGTGTCCCCTCCCCGCGCGTCGGGAGCCCACGAAAAGAGGAGAAGCGCAACGAAAGTGCAGACCCCCCTCGAGCACCAATGACACGAACCGAGTCCCTTCATCTCTTTCCTCCTTCGTAACAAGGTGCCTTCGAAGTCTTTCGTTTCACCACAGAGACACAGCAGGGAGAAGGAAGATCGAAGCCGAAGAGATCAAAGATCGCGTCTTCCCGTGACCACGAGGTAACGGACATCCTCCCCCTCGAATCCGGGGAGGAAGCGTGCAAGGAAGACCACGATCCATTCCCGATGGAGGACGACCGCTGCGATCCGGTACCCCGCGGGGCAGGGGCCTCCCTCGGGAAGGGTCTGCGCCTCGTGGAGGATCCGCGGTTTCCTCTTTGCCGCCGCTTCGAGCGTCAGGGTGAACCCCTGCCCCTTTCCGCCGCCGGGACACCTCCCCGGCACCTCCCGCGTTTCGAGGTGGAGACGGTAGATCGCGGCGGGAGATGGAGAAGCGAAGGGGGTGAAACGGACCGTGTGCGGATCGGCGTCGAGATCGGTGAGGGGATGACAGATCACCCGCTCCCCCACCTCCCCCTCCACGATCCCGAGCGTCTCCAGTGTTGCGCGTGCCCTCCCCCGCAGAAACGCACGCGCCTTGGCGAGCGTTGCATTCCTGGGGTCCCCCGCCAGCGCGATCGGAGGTGCCGCCGGGGCGTTGCGTTCGACATCGACGAAGGCGATCGTGGCATAGGGGAGCCCGCTGCCCGCATGGACGCCGTACTCCTCGTAAGCGAGAAAACGCCCGTCTCGGGAGAAGCCGATCACCTCGAAGCGGGCCACGTCCCCCGCGTGAAGCGGACGCCCCCCCCCGAGGAGAAGAAGGCAAGAGAGAAATGCAAGGCGGAATCTCGCTCGAACCATGATCCCTCCCATCGGCGCTCCGGGTCATGCGAGGCGCGTCCTCCCCGCTCCTCTCCATCCCCGAACAAACGAAAAAAAAAACGGAGTGAGGTCTTCCCTCGATCCTTGCCTTCCCCGAGGGAGTCGGGTACAATTTCGCAGGCGATCGCGGAAAGAGATTCCTCGGTCGCACGAGCGCTGCGATCCAACTCCCTTCCGTCGTCAGGAGGTGTGTGATGAAAGGAAGAATGACCTGGATGATGCGGTCGATCCTGCTGATCGGCGCGGTTTCACTCCTTGCGGCCTTGATGGGGCCGGCCTGCGGCGATGACGAGTGCGGGGGGTGTCCCCCTGGCTTCGAGTGTCAATACTGTTTTCAGATGTGGCAATGCATGCCCGAGGGGTCGCAGTGTTGAGGTTCACCCCTTGCGCCACGACTTCACCTTGAGGATTCCCCCCCCGGTCATTCCGATCCCCATCATCTCCGTTTCGACCTTCCCTTCCACCGTGGCCTTCTGGCCATCGACGTAGAGGGCGTCGTCGCCGCCGATCAACTGGTATCGTTCCCCCCCCTCCGTGACGAATTCCCAGGTGCCGCCGGAGAGGTTCGTTTTTTTGACGGTTCCTTTGAGTTGCACGGTAGCCTCCTTGAGATTATCGTTCCTGTTTCAGCGCCAGGTATCCGAGGGTGAAGGAGATCACGGCATTGAGGGAGAGCCACGCCTTGTCGGCGAGGATCCCGGGAATCCAACGGACGTCGGCCGTGGTTACGAAGGTGTGGTAGGCCAGGAGCGCGGCCGTGCCGATCGCGAACCCCGCAGCAAGCCGCCCCAGGTTGCGCCGATGAAGGAAGAAGAGCGTGAAGAGCAGCGGGAAGAGGGCGCTGTAGAAGAGGGGATTCTGATCGGGAGAATGGCCAAATCCGCTGACATGCCAGTCGGCGAAGGGGGCGCAGAGGTAGGGCGTGAGGGGCCCGAGCGAAATGCCCAGATCGGGCAGGATCGAAAGGCCTCCCATCCCCAGGAGGAGCCCCCCCACGAAGGGGAGGTGACCCGTGCGGATCGAGGCTCCACTGCGGCGGGTCAAACGAAACATCCCGAAGGTGAGGAGGAGGGCGAAGAATCCCCGCCCGAACGTGAGCGAAGCGTCCGCCTTGCGCACCGCGGCCCCCGCATCGAGGATCCCTGCCCCGTACTTCTCCGGATCGTCCTTGGGCCGGGCCGTCTTCTGGAGGATCTCCTTGACCTTCTTCGGGTTCGTGACCCCTCGGGCCACGATCAGGGCCGCCGCCCCCGCCACGTGGGGCGCCGCCATCGACGTCCCCTGGAAGAGGAGGTAGTCCTCCTTCTGCGGATTCTGCGGCTCGATCGTGTTCTGAAGGACGCCGTCCTTGTAGCCGTCCCCGTTCTGATCGACATTGAGATCTCCTCCCGGCGCCGCGATGTCGATCTCCTTGCCCCAGCTCGAGTAGAAGGTGAGCGTCTCGTCGTAGCGCACGGCCGAGACCGCGATGCACTCCGGATAGGCGGCGGGGTATCCGACCTTCCGGCTTCCCGAGTTTCCAGCGGCGCAGACGATCGTGACCCCCTTCTGATACGCATACTTGCAGGCATCGGCCATGATCTTGCTCGGGTAGGGGCCGCCGAGGCTCATATTGATCACCTTGGCGCCGTGGTCCGCGGCGTAGCGGATCCCCTCGGCGATGTCCGCGGTCGTGCCGAAGCCTTGCGCGGTCAGGACCTTGATCGGCATGATCTTCGCTTTGAAGGCGACGCCGGCCACCCCCTTACCGTTGTGCGTGCTCTGGGCGATCGTGCCGGCCACGTGGGTGCCGTGGCAGTTGTCGTCATTGGCGTGTTCCGTGTCGTGGACGAAGTCGTAGCCGGGGACGAAGGCCGTCTTTTCGAGGTCCTCGACGCGATGGAACTTCCCACGGTTCTCGTAGGCCACGCCCGTGTCGATCACGGCGACGATGACATCCTCTCCCTTCGAGCGCTTCCAGGCCTCCTGCACCTTGATCTGGGCCATGTGCCACTGGTACTTGAAGAGGGGATCGTTCGGGAAGCCTTCCGGTTCTTCGCCCCCCTCGTTCGTGGGGATCTCTGTACCCCGGGGGATCGCGTAGATCATCTCCGGCTCGGCGATCTCGACGCGGGGATCGTGGCTGAGCCGCTCCACGAGACCGGGGAGCCGCGAACGGGCCACCTCGGCGCGCATCAGCTTCTCCGCGCCCGAGAAGATGCTGTTCGGCTTCAACGCCAGCCCATATTCCTCCTCCACCGCCGCGATCGTCTCCGGGGAGGCGTCATCGACGAAATCGACGAGGAGGACCCCCGTCTCCTCGATGAGCGCCGTGGAGAGCGTGGTCAAATCGCTCCGCTCCGTCACCCCAGGGGGGAGCGCGCCCGAGAGGGCGGGGAAGAGCAAGATCCCGATCATCACGGAAATGGCGGCATATTCCTTTCGTTTCATCCTTCCTTCTCCTTCGTTCCCGGCGCGCAGCACAGCCATCCGGTCCTTTGCAGGGGGAGGGATTCCCCCCTTGCGGTCGCCCAGGGGAATCCGGATCGTCTCCGGGGCGGGTGTGTCATGTCCCTGTGAACATTATACACGAGTGGGAAGGGGACGCAAAGCGAGCCGGCGGTAGATTGACCGTACGAGGCGTTCGATCACGGGCGTGAGTTCTCCCGAACCCGCGGTGGGGGAAACCAGCATGGCGATCCTGGCGCACTCGGCATCGGGGGTGAGCCGTTGCCCCTTCGGCGCGGCCAGGATGAGAAAGTGCTCCTCCCCCATCCCCCGATCGAGCGTATGCCCGGTCCGGTGCAGGGAGAGATCGGCATCGTAGATGCCCGTGGGGATCCGCCCCGTGACCTCGACATCCGCCCCCTCGAGATTGTGGAGGATGAGAAGCCCCCCCGATTCGATCGCCTCCCCCCCCTCCGCCGGCTGGGGGCGCCCGGCGAATGCCGCAAGGTGCCGCACGAGGAGGGGAACCTGGCTATGGAGCCGTTGGAGCGCCGTATGGATCGGAAGACTCGACGTGAAACGGGGATTGATCTCGATGAGATGGAGGTTTCCTGCGGGATCACGGAGGAGATCGAGCCCGAAGAAGCCCCGGAAGCCTTCCTGAGCCAGGAGAAAGCCGACTTTCCGGGTGATCTGCCCGACCCCTTCCTGCGTGGCACGATCGAGGGGGATTGCCCAGTCGTTGCCGCAGGCGCCGAGCACGCGCGTCGTCAGGGCGGGATGCCCCGTGATCTGGAGGAAGGGTTCGCTCGTGAAGGTCTCCCCCTCCCCCGTCACGCAGGCGTTGACCGTCACGGTCGATCCGGCGACGAAGGGGGAGAGTTTGACCCGGATCCTCGGATGATCCCGCAGGAAACGGCGCCATTCCGAACGGTCCATGATGAGATGCGTCCCCTTTCCCCCGAACCCGAAACCGCGCTGGCAGACGAGGGGAAACCCGAAATGCTCGATGAACGCCTCACCGGAGCGCGGATCGTCGGTCTGGACGATGGCGTATGGCAGATGGGGGAGACCATGGGCCGCCATCATCGATGCGAAGTGGACCTTGTTCTCGAACCTTCGTGCGACGGCGGCGGGGGGCGTGCTCGCCCGAAGGCCGATCTCTCCGAGGATCCGCTCACTTCGGGCCGTGGATTTGAAGAGGAGGACATCACTCTCCTTCGGAAGGGTTTCGAGGAAGGCGCGTGTGTGGGGATGGGCCAGCAGATGGGGCGTGCTCGCCACCCCTTGCGGGGGGAGTTCCGCATGGCGCAGGAGCGCGAAGACCCGTCCCCCTCCCCGCTCCACCCCCTCGAGGAGAGGATCGTCGGGGAGGGTGACGAGGACGAAAGCGGGGAAGAGCGCCTCCAACCCCGCACCATACCAGGGATTCGGCGTAATGAAGACCGTGGGCACCGGCACGTTCACCCTCCAGAGGGGAAATAGGCGTTCAGATCGAGGTAGCTTTCGGCCCGGCGTTCGGAGATCCCCTCGAGCGGCCGATCCCACTGGCTCTCGTGCCCCGTGAGGAGGACGAGGGGACGTCGCGGGTTGCCGGGACATCTGAGGAGACCGGCAAGGGCGGCGCACCCCTCGGCCGATGTGGCGATCCCGAAGGTGCGCAGGAGCCTGTCGGCGGCGAGGATCTCGGCATTCCGGAGGTGGAGCGCCCCCCCCCCGCTTCGTGCGATCGCTTCGACCAGTTCGGGGAGGCGTGGGGAACGTTCGATCCCGAGGACGCCGGCGATCCCTTCCTCCTCCCCCACGGGGGGGGCGGTGCCGAAGGCCTCGGCCAGGGCGGTCGCTCGTCCGCACTGGACCGCGTAGAGGGCCGGAATCGTGGCGATCTCTCCCATACGCCGCAGCGTTTCGAACCCTTCGAAGAGGCCGACGAGTGTCGTGCCGCTCGTGACGAAGAGGAAGACCGCATCGATCGTTGCGCCATGCTGCTCGAAGATCTCGAAGGCGATCGATCGGTAGCCCCGGGTGGCCGCCGGGTCCCTGGAGACGCGCAGGTTGACGAAGCCGGTGCGCCGGGCCACGTGCCGTGCATGATTGATCGGCTTGTCGGTCAGGAGGATCTCTCCGCCCAGCGCCGCGATCCGCTTGCGCTTCTCCACCGGGGTCCTCGGGGAGAGGAAGGCATGGCAGGGGAGGCCGCAAATCCGGCTGTACGCCGCCGCCGCCACCGCGGCGTTGCCGGAAGAGGGGATGACGAACCCGCAAGCGCCCCGGGCGGCGGCGAGCGAAACCTGGTAGGCGAGTCCCCGGGCCTTGTGCGAGCCGGTGGGATTGAGATCCTCGCGCTTGAGGAGCACCTCACCGATACGGGGGACGGAGAGCCGAAGGTCCCGGGTCCACCCCTCCCCGAGCGTCAGACGGTACCGTGGCGGAACCTCTTCGTCGTAGAAGGCGGCATAGCGCCAGATATCGTGGCGTCGGGTATCGATGCTGGCCGAGAACACGCTCGAGATCTCCTCCCTGATGGTGTTCCCCCGGCCGAGGGGGCGAGACGAGCCATGGTTCCCCCGGCCGAGGGGGCGAGACGAGCCATGCGATCCCGCACGCTCATCCCTGCTGCACCTCCGTCTTCTCCCTTGCCGTGGGGGGTGCGGCCTCGAAGCCGTCGAAGCGCACACCGACCCGGATGTTGCGTCGAAAATCGAAGAGGTAGAGGAATTTTTGCCCCCCTTTGAGCCCAAGATCGCGGATCCGGACGTCCGTGGTGGACTCGGCATCCACGACGTCGGGGCTGTAATAGGCCGGTTCGCGCCACGCTTCCCCCGTCATGAAGAAGGCGTAGAGATGTTCCCCCCCGAGGTGGAATTCCCGCTGGATCGCCAGATGGAGGTCATGGAGGGTGGCGTGACCGGAAAGGGTGATGCGGTGACGCGCCTGGGGAGACCGGGCCACGGTGAAGTGGAAGAAGCCGGTAAGCGAGCGGCGAGGCGCGAAGGGGGGGAGGGTCCGGTGCAGGGAACCTGCGGGCAGCAGCGGGAGAAAGGGCTCGAGAAAGGAGACCGCCTCGTCGGGTTCGGATGCCTCGATGTCCATCAAATCGATGAGATCGATCTCCTCGACCTCGGCATCCCCCTCCACCGTCGCCAGCATCATCGGCAGCATTTCGAGGAGTTCCTCCCGCCGTTTGCGCAGGTGCCGGTTCCAATGAAAGAGATTGCGCTGGCGGGCCAGGATGCCGGCGATCACGACACCGAGCGGGGAAGGGGTGAACGCCGTGATCTCGGTACGTGCCTTCCCCTTGGCGCCCACCTCCGTATACGCCAGCGCCAGGAGGCCAAAGGTGTGCAGGAGGTGGAGTACCGGCTCCACCCCGAGGGAAAAGAGCGTATCCCCCCCCTTCCATCGCGCCACCGGCTCCCGCTTCCCGGGCTGCATCCTGGAGAGTTCGAGGAGGGCATGGGCCAGCACGAAGGGCGCCGTGAACCCCGCCGACTCGAAGAACGCCTCGATATCGACCTCCACGACGAAGGTGGCCAGGAGCGCGAAGTACTGTTCGATCGGGTTGAGCCTTCGGAAGTGCTGCAACCGCTTCGTCCCCCGAAGCCGATAGCGGCCCGGCTTCCATTCGATCTTCTGGAAGAGGCGGGCCCCGAGCGCGAGATGGAAGAAGAGGTGGAGCCGGGAGTAGAAGGGTTGGGCAGCCCGTTTGGAGACGTTCGCCTGGGGCGCCACCATCTGGCTGTTGAGAAAGGCCAGATCTTCGTAGGTGAGGTGCTGGGCCGTCTTCGTGAGGATGGCGGCCCCCTCCTCCACATGCGCGGCGAAGGTCTGAAAATCGATGACGATCGGAATCGTCAGGATCGCCTGGGGTGGAATCACTCCCTCTGCTGGGGTGGCCGGTTCGAAGGACATTCCGTTTTCCCTTCCCTTGCGGAGGCCTGGCTCCCTTCTCCTTCCCCCCGGGTATTCTCCAGGAGTGTGGTGATGTGACGCTTGATTTTCTGCCAGAAGCGCCTGGCCCACACGAACTCGGAGGCGAGCATGGCGATCCCGGCGGGGATCACGACGGTTGCGGGGCCAGGGAGTACGAGCATGGCGATCCCGATCACGATGAGCGTCATCCCGAAGACGAAGACGATCACCCGTCTGGCGTGCCGTTGCAAGCGGTGGATCGGATCCTTCGATCGTTCGGGGGAGGAGAGGGAATCATCTCGCGTCATGGATCTTCGTAATGGTAGTGAGGAGCCTCGAGTTCCTCGGCCGGATCGGGACGCACGACGCGCATGATCACCATCCCGTGGGTGAGGCGAGGAAGATGGACGTAACCGGGTTCCTCTCGCGGCACGTTTCCGATCCGGATGGAGAACGTCTCTCCGGACGTCGGGATCTCCTCATCGATGAGGCTTTCGACCGGACGGCCGATCCGGTCGTAGAAGGTGATGCTCCAGAAGCGGGCGCGCGGGATCTTGCCCTCCAGACAGAGTATTTTTTTGCCGGTCAGCTCGATCCGTTCCGCGAAGTAGACGGTATCGGGAAGCGCATAGAAGCTTCCCCCGGAGAATCGGGTCAGGCGGCCGGGGGTCTGCTTTCTGCCGAGAATGAAGCGGCGGATCAGCTTCTGGTCGAGACCGTGGAGCCAGGCGAACGCACCCATCCTCAGACCTCCGTCTTCCCGGTCACCGTATGCCAGATCAGGCGGAGGATCGACTCATGCACGAGCCACTCGACGGGGGCATCGTCGTCGGTGAGGATACGTCCTTCCCCCTCGAAGGGGCGCATCCGTGTCTTTGCCAGGCGCATCGCTCGCCTCAGCCCTGCCTGTTCGAGACGGTTGAAGCGCTGGAACCAGGCCGACTGCTCGATCCGTTCGACATTGGCGCGCAGATCCTCGACGCCGGTCGGCCGGGCGGTCGCAAAGAGGAGGGTGTTGCCCATATCGCTTCCCCGTTGCCCGTGTCCTCGGGCAAAGAGTTCGAGGACATAGACGCTGCCAAAATTCTGTTCCATCGTCTTGCAGATCGCGCGGAAGAGTTCGGGGCTCTCCCGGATCCGCAGGGTATTGACCATCACGGCGCCACGGGGGGAGAGGTGTTCCCGCACGATCCGGAAGAACTCCGTGGTGGTCAGGTGGAAGGGGATGTAGGGGATCTGATAGGCATCGACGAGCACGACATCGTAGCGTTCGTGGCTCCGGGCCAGGAAGGCACGGCCATCCTCGTTGTGGACGTGGATGTTCTTTTCCGTGAGCCCGAAGTACTTTCGCGCGACCTCGATCACCTTCGGGTCGATCTCCACGTGATCGATCGGGACCGGGCCGTAGACCCGGGTCAGGATCCGGGCCATCGTGCCGGCGGCCCCCCCGATCAGGGCGACCCTCGAGATCGGATGCTCGACCGGATCGAAGTCGGGCGTGAGCATCGGGGTGATGGCCGCATAATCCCAGACCTGGTAGGTGAAGGTCCGGTTCGGGCGATAGACGGAGTGATCGTTCTTCGATTCGTTGAGCCGCAGGAAGACGCCCTTGCCGCTGCCCCGCCCCCGCTCCACGACCTGGATGTAGTTGTAGACCGATTCCGTTTCGTAGATGGCCTTTTCGTAGGCGATGATCGGGATATGGCGCAAGGGGAGGTAGCCGAGCGCAAGGAGGAGTCCCAGGGTGGCGGAGAGGGCCGCGGCCTTCTGGCGGGAGAGCCTCAGGAATCCCCAGACCGCAAGGGCGATGACGACGAGCGCCACGACGAGGAAGGTATGGCGCGTGCCGAAGAGCGGAACGAGAACGAGGGCGGGGAGGAGTGCGCCCACGAGGGAGCCGAGTGTCGCCACCGCCGAGAGCTTGCCCGCCGTTCGCCCCGCCGAGGTCACCGCCGGGATCACGAGGCGGAGCACGAAGGGGGAGACCGCGCCCAGGAGGGCCACCGGGAGCGCAAAGAGGAGGAGCAACACGAAGAAGGCCCCCACGACCCCTCCCACGGCCAGCCGGTTCGTCGCCCGCCACCCCCATTGCAGGATGGGATGGGCCAGGAAGGGAATGATCCCCGTCAACACCGCAGCCACTGTCATCAACCGGTAGAGCAGCCCCTCCTCCGGACGCCGATCCGCCAGCCAACCGCCAAACCAGTATCCCGCCGTGAGATCGACGAGCGTGGAGCCGATGATCGCGGACCAGACGATCATCGAAGTCCCGAAGACGGGGGCCAGAAGCCGGCTGGCCGTGAGTTCCAACGCCAGCGCCCCCCCGCCGCAAACCGCCGCCACGAGGAACAGAAACCGTTCTCTCTTCATGAAGCCGCCCCCTCCATACATCCATACATCCATACATCCCTACCGGATCGAAGCCCCACTCTAGCAGAATCGAAGGCGCCAGGCAAGGTGGCGAGACGATCCTTCCCTGCGAAGCGATCGTCATACCGGCTTGCGGGATGCGTCTGCAACGGCGAGGCAGCCTCTTCTTCGCTCCTGCCTGCCGTGGCGGGGATCAGCTCACAGGAAAGGCGGCTGGATGGCGGTTGGCGGCCCGGTAGAGGTGGGCGAAGGCGTAACGGCGGGGAAGGACCGCCTTGTTGAAGCGGCAGACCCACCGCGGGATGAGCGTGGGATCGTCGTTGTCCGGGATATAGCCTGCCGAGAGCGGACAGCCGTGACACTCGGTCTTGTGCGGACACTGGTTGCAGTCTTCGTCGGGCGTGTGCTTCTCGTGTTTGAAGGCCCAGAAACGCGATTCCTTGTAGACGAGCCGTTCGTAGGTCCGTTCGTCGATCGCCTTCTCGAGATTCTGGACGTTGCCCCGATCCGCGGGGGTCTCCCGGTCGAGGAGCGGCATGTTCCAACGCCGCAGGTAGCGAAGGAAGAAGGTGCATCCAGTCATCTCGCCGTAGGGATCGACCGAGATGTTGCTCCCGGCGCCGGCACAGCACTCGTACTTGGGCGTATAGGGCGTGCCCGTCTCCTCGGTGGGCACGAAGTTGTCGACGAAGTGTCGGCCGGTCTTGCGGAAACGGGCCAGTTCGGACTGGTAGACCGCCTCGATCTGCCGCTCGATCTCATCGAGCCGTTCCGGGGTCCATCCCCCATCGAAGGTCGTGACCGGTTCGATCGAGACGCGGGCGATCCCCTTGCGGCGGAAGTAGGCGATCGATTCGGCGAGATAAGGAATGTTGCGGGAGGTGATCGTAAGGGAGATCCGCAGGTTGCGCCGGTAGAAACGGGGATGCTCGGCAAGGAGGTTGAGCGCGCGGTCGAGCTTCTCGAAGGTGTGGAGGCCCCGGTCGTTCTGGGCCTCGGGGACGCCGTCGAAGCTGAGCTGAAGATCGAATCCGTGCTGGACGTAGAAGCCGATCTTCGCCCGGTCGAGGAGGAGACCGTTGGTGAGGAGTTCGTAGGAGATGTGAGGGACGCGCTCGCGGGCGGCCTCGGCATGCGCGACGCTGCGCCGGATGATCGACTCGTTGAGGAGGGGTTCCCCTCCGTAGAAGACGATGCGGGCAGTGCCGGGATCCTTCCCCTCTTTGCGGCGATACGCCGCCGCATCGAGGAGGAGATCGATCGCAGGTTCTGCGATCTCCCAGGTCATCTCCTCCTTGTCGCTGCGGTCCTGATAGCAGTACTGGCAACGGAGGTTGCAGCGGTTCGTAACCACGAGGGTGAGGACTTTGAATCTCGTGAACCCTTGAGCGACGATGGGATTCATGGAATTCCCTCCGTGAGAGCGGGGCGCTGCACGCGCAGCGGGGCCGTCATGGACAATGATGGAGAAACGCTCGTTTGGAGAGCACTTTTGTCCAGAATAGCACAGGACGCCGCTCGATTCAAGGTCCTTTGACCCGCTGGCGCAGAATCCCGGCAGCGTCGCTCGGGAGAAAGATCCGACAGATCGGCCCTCCAACGAAGACCCGATGTTGGGCGCACGTCAAAATTGTGATGCCCGAGCCGTAGGTCTCTCTGGGTGGTTCCTG
>CAZTSL010000059.1:0-28900 GCA_964616915.1 uncultured bacterium | reverse complement strand
CTCATCCGATCGTTTCGCTGGCGCCTTGTGTTGGAGCGTCTAACTACCTATTGAGTTGCGAGTAACTTTTTGTTCCCTTTTCGCTGGAGAAGGGGAGGGAGAGGGTCGTTATGCAGCCTGAAACATAACGAGAAGCCTCAACCGGAACTCGAAACGCTGGAATCGTCCTCTCTCCGGTCTTGTATCCAGACGCCCCAGTCGGATCTCTGGTAAGATACCATGCGCCGGCAGAAAAATCAACAGCAAGAAGAAGCCAGATAACTCCTTATGAACAAAATGGTTTATCTCAAAATTCCATTATTGATTTTGGGTGGCGCGAAAATTGCTTGAAATGGTCGCATAACATTCCATTCTCCCTCTTATGTGGCCCTCCTGCCGGCGGCGCGACGGCCAACCCCCAGGTTCCGGAACCGGACGCTGTCCGGTACCCCGGGTGCCGAATCCGAGTTCGGATCGGGGGGAATCGTGAGGCCGGGACGGCAGGAACAGGCCGATGTCCGCGTCTGCGTGAGCCCTCAATGGAGCCGTTTTTCGATGTCGTAGATCTTCAGGTTGAGTTCCGAATCGAGGGGGTCGGCGGAAAAGGCGAGTTTGTAGAATTCAAGGGCTTTGCGGCGGTAGCGCCATCCCCGCCGTTCGTAGTATCGGCCCAGTTTCACGAAGCGGTCGTGGATCTGTTTGAGGAACGTCTCGGCCTTGCCGTGGATCTCCTGGCGGACGGTCGGATCGAGGATCGAGTGTTCGAGAGCTTTGCGGCAATGCCGGATGGCACGCTCGTATTTCTTGTTCGCGATGAGGAGGGCGGCGAAGTCCACCTCTCGCTGAGCGGTGATCCGTTCGATCTCGCTGTTGCGGTTCTTGAGGAACTCCATCGCATATCCGACCTTCAAGATACCGTATCCGAGCCGCTTGAGGGAGGGCCCGCTCATCGGTCTCAACTGGGCGGCGAAGAGGAAGAGCGCCACGCAGGCGGCGATCAGACCGGTCGCACCGAGAGTCCCGAGGATCATTCCCGCCGAGATCTGACGATAGGGTCGGAGACGCCGTTTTCGTTTCGGTTTCTCCTTCTTCAGTTCCGGTTCGAGGTAGTCGGCGATGAAGTGGCTGAGTTCCTGCGTGGTGCCGATGAGCGCGCTGGCCAGATCGACGGTTTTCCCCTCCGCCATGGCGCTCTCCAGGCCGGGGAGTTCGTCGAGGCCACTCCCCTCGATCTCCATCCCGCTGACGAGGTTTTCGATCGGAGGGAGTTCCGTACTCGAGAGTTCGGCGGGTTCCCCGTCCGAGGGGGGCGTGGAGGCCCCTTCTCCCTCCACGGCGAAGGAGAAGCCGGCATCCGGCACGTTGAGCGCATCGAAGGCCGGGAGGGAGGCCTCATCGGGCGCGTCCCTTTCGAAGGAGGGATCCCCGAGGGCACCCATCCCCCGGGAGATCTCACCGGCCGGCATGCCTCCATCCGCGACAGCCGGCTCGTGGGGAAGCCGATGGGTCTCTTCGCCCGGTTCCTCCACGAGCGCATTGGAGAAGAAGAACTGGTTTTGCGGAATCTCTTCCCCGGCAGGCTCCTCCATCGGCTCGAAATGGACGAAGGGTTCCTCTTGCCGTTCGTGTTCGCCGAAGGGGGAGATCGGGATCATCTCGGAGGATTTCGGTTTCACGAAGTCGTGGGAGATCTCCGCGATCCCCTCCCCGAGGAGGAGACCATCCACGGGGGGAGGCGTTTTCTTCTCCTTGACCGATTTTTCTGGCGCCTGCGGTTGCGATGCGGGTTTTGCCTTCCCCTCATCCTCCTTGCCGACCCGGCCTGCCATCAAGCGTTCGAGCTTTTCGATCTCGGCAAGGGCCTCTTCGTCGTTGGGGGCGATTTCAAGGATCTTTTTCCAGAGGAGGAGCTGTTTCTTGAGGTTTGCCTCCGGCCCCCCCATCGACCGGGCGGCCTTGCGCAGATCCATGAGGATGCTCGCCGAAAGATCGATGCCCCCTTCCGGTGCCGCCTGGGTCTTGTCCAGGGAGGCGGACTCGTTCCAGAGGAGCGCGGCCTGGAGGATCTGTCGTTTCTCCTCTGTGGCCGCCAGATGCCGGCGGGCGATCGGAGAGTTCGGGGAGATCGCAAGCACCTCGTGCCAGAGTCCGATCGCCTGTTCGAGGAGGGCGAGGTCCTCGGAGGCCATCGCCTTCTTCGAGACGGCCATCGCCTTCTTGAGGAGCGTGCCGAGCGCTTTCTCCTTCTGCCCCGCATCGGGGTGCCCCCCCTTCTTCTTCACGGATGCGTCTATCGATACCTGATCGTTCATCGGTGCGTCCATCTCCCGAAATGGGTCGAGGAAAGACCCGTGCATGCCGGTCGAAGCAGGAACTTTGCGATTCCTTCTTCCTATCGGCAACTCGGGGGGGAATCTTGAAGCGGGAGAGGGGATGTTTTCCGGAATTTTGGAGAAAACCCACCACTCTCCTGGCTCAGAAGTGGGGAAAGGGGTGGGTGGCGAAGAAGCTCCAGAGGACCTCGTCGGCGAGGAAGGTCGTGCTCTGGTGGCCGTCTTCGGAACAGGATTCGAGCGGTTCTCCCGTCGGTTCCCCGCCGGGCCACGAGTGCCCTCCCCCTTCGATCGCGCAGAGGACGACCTCGGCCTCTCCGTCGCAAGGGCCATACGTCTCGCAGTGTCCGTCCCCCATCTCGAGGTAGCGAGAGGGGGTTCCCGCGCAGCGGTCCTTTTCGTTCCAGAGGGCGATCGTGTCGGGCACGGAGGTGAAGTCCGCGTTGGAGGGCCCGCACCCCTCTCCTCCCTCCCAGGGGACGTGGGCATCGTCGGTGCCGTGGATGTGCATGACCGGCATCGGACGTGCAGGCTCGCACGGATCGATCATGATCGTTCCCGCTACCGGTCCGATCGCCGCGATCCGGTTCGCCAGTTCACAACCCAGCCGGTGGCTCATGATCCCCCCATTGGACATCCCGCTGGAGAAGAAACGCCGCCGATCGACGCAGAGTTCCCGTTCGAGGTGATCGAGGAGGGCGTTGAGGAAGCCGACATCGTCCACGTCGTTGTCCATCGCGTATCCACAACACGCTCCCCCGTTCCAGGTCTGGATGCGTCCTTCGCCGTCGGGGTACACCGTGATGAAGCCTTCCCGTTCGGCCACCTCGTCCATGTGGGAGGAGCGCTCCTCGAACTGTTCGCCGCTTCCGAAGCCGCCGTGCAACATGAGAACGACCGGATAGGGGATGTCGTCCCGATAGGAAGTGGGAACGAAGACCCGGAAGGTCCGGCGTTCCCCGTCGTAGGAGAGGCTCCCCTCCGTGATTCCTGCGCCGTAGATGCTTCCCTCGCTGCCGCAGTGGCTGCTCGGCCACGTCTCGAAGGTTTCTCCGGTCAGATCCGCACCGTCGCAGTCCTGATCGATCCCGTCTCCCGGAATCTCCGGGTTCCCGGGGTATCTTGCCGGGTCTGCGTCGTCGCAGTCCTCCGATGCCGGCACGCCGTCGCCATCCGCGTCCTTGTCGGCATCGCATGCCGGTGCCAGAAAAAAGAGGCTAGCCACGAAGAAAAAGACGCAGTACACCCCAAGCCGTTCGGTCTTCATTGTGAGATCCTCCCCTGCTGGCACAGGTGGCGTGATGCCCTGCGCCTGCCTCTGGAAGCGCTGCGCCGCTCCATGGACGAAGCGCCGTGTCGTTCGCAGGATAGCGGAACGCGAAGGGGAAGGCAAGCCCCGACGGCTGGGTTTCTCCCGCCGGAGCCGGTCTCCATTGGATTGACAGCTTCGTCTACTCCGATGTATCCTGTGCGGAAAGACGCAACGACAAAGCCGGGTGAACCGGACGTAGATCCACGCCGAAGGGCGGACTTCGAGCATCGCGAGCCGGGGATCCGCACGGGAAAGGGGGCGCCGTGAACGACCATCCTGCAGACTTCGACCGTGTCCTTTCCCAGCTTCCGGTCTTTCCGCTTCCCAACCTCGTGCTCTTCCCCGGGATCATCCAGCCGCTGCACATCTTCGAGGCGCGCTATCGGGAGATGGTGGAGCACTGTCTGGCGGATGCGCCCTATCTCGCGCTCGCCCTCCTCAAACCGGGGTGGGAAGCCGACTATTACGGTTCCCCCGAGGTCTTCCCCATCGCCTGTGCCGGTAAGATCGTCCATCACGAACGGATGGCGGACGGACGCTACAACATCTTCTTGCAAGGGTTCCAGCGGATCGCGATCGAGGAGTTCGTGGTGGATCGTCCCTACCGTCGGGCCCGCACCCATCTCCTGTGGGATCACGCTGCCGCCGTCGATTTCATCGAGATCGAGCGGCAGGCGGCCGCGATTCGGGCCTGTCTGAAACAACTCGCCATCGAGTTGCCCGAGGTCGTCCACAACATCGCCCGCGTCCTCCAGGAAGTCGAGAGCCCACAGCAACTGGCCGATTTCGTCGCCTACTTCTTCATTCCCGACTGCCACCGGAAACAGCGCATCCTCGAGGCCCTCGATCTGCGGCGGCGGCTCGACGAGACGCGGGAGGCGATCGCCGATCTTCTCCTCCACGTCTACAGCGAACTCCACAAGGAGGAGGGCGGGAATCCCACCCGCCTCCACTGAGTGGCCACTCGCGAGGAGGGGGGCGATTTGCCCTTCATGAGGGAGGAGGATGGTGCGGCAGCGGTTCGCCCGGAAATCATTCGGAGGGGCGTTTCCGGCAGACGACCCGCACGTTCCACCCCAGCCGTGGGTAGACCCATTTGCGGAACATCCGGATGACGATCGGCGGGATCAGCTCGTCCCACAGGTGTTTCCCCACGAAGAGGGGACCTTCGACCGACACTTCCACGACTTCGAATCCGGCCTCCCGGCACGCTTGCGCCAGTTCCTCCTTCGTGTAGGGCGCCCAGTAGGGGTTTTCGAACTTGTCCGCGAAATCGGCGGTGGTGGGAAGGAGACGCTTGAGGAAGGGAAAGCGGCGCAGGAGCGCCTCCACGAGCTTTCGCCGGTAGTGCTCGAGGGAACGCCTGTGATAGACGACGATCTCCGCCTCCCCCCCCTCCTTGAGGACGCGGTGAAACTCGGGGAGGGCCAGGTTCCCGTCGGGCATGTGGTGGAGGACCCCCCGGCAGAAGATCTGGTCGAACGTCCCCTCCGGAAAGGGGAGCTTCGTCAGATCCCCCTGGATCGCCCGGCCGGGAAGGGAAAGTTCCCGGCACTTCTCATTGATGAAATCGACGGAGCGTTGGGTCAGATCGACGCCCGTCACGTCGGCGCCGTTGAGGATGTACTGGAAGAACCCGTTTCCTGCGCCACATCCTGCATCGAGGACCTTCTTCCCCCAGATCTTGCGGGCAAGCCGCAGGTGGTGCTCGATCCGCCAGTTTCCGTAGTTGACACCCTCGTAGAAGGAACGAACCTCCGCCTTCGTCCGTTCCACGCTCTCCACGCGCTTCGCAGCGGAGACATCCGTCTCCGCTCTGGCCTTCATTTTCGCTTCGCTGAAGACTCGATCAGCCATGGCGTCTCTCCATCGTTCCTGGCACTCCCCTTCCCGGGAAGCGTTCGTTCCACGATTCCATTCTCATTCGTTCGGGGGCCGGGATGCACAGTCCACCTACATTCGTTCGGGGGCTGAGATCCCCAGCAGCGTGAAGGCGTTGGCGAGGACGATGCGTACCGCTGCGACGAGGAAGAGGCGTGCCTTCTGGAGGGCCGGATCGGGGCAGAGGACCCGCTTCGTCGCATCCCGGGTGCCTGCGGTGTAGTAGAAATGGAAGGCGGAGGCCATTTCCTGAAGGAAGTTCGTGATCCGGTGCGGTTCACGACGACGTCCGGCACCCGCCACCACGGTGGGGAACTTCTGGAGTGCCTTGATGACATCGATCTCTTCGGGGAGGGTCAACCGTTCGAGTTCCACCGCATCGTAGGGGGGAATCACCCGATCGATCACCTCGGCGAGCGGGATCGCTGCGGCTTCACGCTCCGTGACCCCGGTAGCCTCGCAATAGGCCTTCCGGATGATCTGGCAGATCCGGGCATGGACGTACTGGACGTAGTAGACGGGATTCTCCCGGTCTTTCCTCTTGGCCAGTTCGAGATCGAAATCGAGCGTGGTATCCGTATGCTTCGTGAGGAAGAAGTAGCGCGCCGCATCGACGCCGACCTCATCGATGACGTCCTGGAGGGTGATCAGTTCTCCGGCCCGTTTGCTCATCGGAACGAGTTCCTCCCCCCGCTTGAGATGGACGAGTTGAATGAGGAGAACGACGAATGCGTCCGGATCGTGTCCGAGCGCCGCCACCGCTGCCTTCATCCGGGGGATGTAGCCATGGTGGTCTGCGCCCCACACGTCGATGAGGGTATCGAACCCTCGCTGGAACTTATCCTCGTGGTAGGCGATATCGGCTGCGAGATAGGTGAGTTCTCCGTTGGCGCGTCTTACGACGCGGTCCTTCTCGTCGCCGTAGTCCGAGGAACGGAACCAGAGGGCGCCGTCCTTCTCGTAGATCTTTCCCGCGGCCTGGAGGCGGTCGATGCACGCCGTGATCGCGCCCCGGTCGTGGAGGCTCTGTTCGCTCGTCCACACGTCGAAAGAGACGCGGAAGGCCTGCATCGTGCTCTTGATTTCGCGCAGGCAGACCTCCCGGGCGAAGGTCCGGAAGACGGGGAGCCACTCCGCCTGCGGCCGATCGACCCATTTCGTGCCGTCCCGTTCGAGGAGCGCTCGGGCGATCTCCCGGATGTAGGCCCCGTGGTACCCATCCTCGGGGAACGCCACGGAGCGGCCGAGCAACTCGAGGTAGCGGGCATGGACGGAACGGGCCAGGAGGTTCATCTGGTTGCCGGCATCGTTGATGTAGTACTCCCGGGTGACCGCATAGCCGCAGGCGGAAAGGACCCGGGCCAGGGCATCCCCCACCGCGGCGTTGCGGCCGTGGCCGACGTGGACCGGACCGGTGGGGTTGACGCTCACGAACTCGATGTTGACCCGCTCCCCCTTCCCGAGATCGTTCGTTCCATACGCTGCGCCCTGCCGGTGGAGGTCTTCGAGGAAGGCGAACCACGCGCCCCGGGCCAGGGAGAAGTTGAGAAAGCCGGGGGGGAGGAATGTGACCGAGGCGACCGTGGGATCTCCGATCTCGCGGATCAACCCTGCCAGGATGGGACCGATCTCCAGGGGGGGACGCCGGGCCCGCCTGGCCAGGATGAAGGCGATATTCGAGCTGAAATCCCCATGTTCCTTCTGTCTGGGCACCATCACCCCGATCTCTTCGATCGGGACGAGCGTCCCTTTCGGCAGTGCTCCCTCTTCGATCCCCCGTGCGATCGCTGCATGGATCAGATGGGCAATTCGGATCTGCATCGTTCCTGCGCGCTCCCTTCGTCTTGGGTTTCGGGGGGCCTCCATCCCTCATGGTGAAGCTCCCTTGAAACGGGGGAGAGGATAGCGGATCGAAGGAGCGATTTCAACCCTACTTCCCGCATCCCACCACCCGACCGCCACGCGCCTTTTCCCCTGGCCTGCGGGGAAGGGGGGGAGGAGCGAGGGGGATCTCCCCGCCCTTCAACGTCCGAGGGGCAAGACGAAGATGCTTCCCTGCGGGGGGGAGGAGGAGGAATCGTGGTAGGTGGCATAGAAAATCCGCCTGCCGTCGGGAGAGAAACTGAAGCTGTGGATCGGGTCTCCCTGGCCGATTTTCATCCGGTGGCGGGGGAAATCGTCTTGCCCCGGGAGAAAGTCGAGGTACCAGAGGATCCCTGGGGTATCGGGCCGGAGGAAGTAGACCCGTTTGCGCTTCGGGTGCCACTTTGGTGAGATCGATCCCTGCTCCGTGAGCCTTCCTTCTCTGGAACCGTCGGCCGCAATGACCCAGATCTCCTGCTCCGGACGCCGTTCGAAGACGATCCAGCGATCGTCGGGGGACCAGTCGGGGAAAAGATCCTCGCCAGGACGATCGATCGGGCGTTTCGTGATGCAGGGGGCCTTCTGGTCGCCGTCGATGGTGGAGAGGGCGATACAGAAGTGCCCGGCGACCTCTTCAGAAAAGGCGATCCGTTTCCCGTCGTGGGAGAAGGCAAGATCCCGGGCTCCGGAGAGGAAGATGCGTGGCGGCTGGGGATCCCCAAGACGCCACTGCCGGATCGTGGGATGCCCGAGTGTATCGTGCGTCGTAAAGTAGAGGCACTCTCCATCCGGGGACCAGGTGACCCCCTCGACGGT
The DNA here is from genome assembly GCA_964616915.1 of uncultured bacterium. GTDB lineage: Bacteria > Myxococcota_A > CAZTSL01 > CAZTSL01 > CAZTSL01 > CAZTSL01. Next base: position 20,716 of record CAZTSL010000059.1, on the reverse strand, counting down.
ACCCCCAGGGTCTTCGAGGGGGAAGCGGACCGGCGCAAAGGGGAGGGAGAGGTCGAGGAGACCGATCGTAGGAAGCCCCCGATCGGAGACCACGAAAGCCAGGAGGTTCTTCCGGTTCACCCGGGGGAAGAGTTCCATTCCCGCAATCGTGGTCAACCGCTCCCCTTCGGGAGGAACCGAAGGCATGAGCCAATAACCGAAGAGGAAGAGCCCGAGGAAGAGCACGAGATAGATCACGGCGTTCCGGAGGGTATGGAGCCGGGAGAGGAGGGGGGCATACCACCGCTTCCCCTGCCCGATCGCCTCCTCCAGGGCTACCCGCATCTCGCCCACCGTGGCGAAGCGCCGTTGTGGATCCTTGTGCAGGGCCTGAAGGATCACCCGCTCCACGGACTCGGGCACCTCGGGACGAAGTTCCCGCATCGGAGGCGGTGAGGCCTCGAGAATCTCACTGACCAGCGCCCATGCCGTCTCCCCCTGGAAGGGACGTCGTCCCGTGAAGATCTCGTAGAGTACGATCCCCAGCGAGAAGATGTCGGAGGCGATCGCCGAGCGCGCGTGGGGAGGATCACTCTCCCCTTCCCCCCTGCGAGCCATTTCGGGCGCGATATAGGCCATCGTTCCAATCAGGCTTCCCGCACGGGTGATCTGATGGATCGTGGCCTCGAGATCGGTGGTCTCCGCCAGTTCCGAGTCGATCAGCATCTTGGCGAGGCCGAAGTCGAGGAGCTTGACCGTCCCCGATGGGGTCACCATGATGTTGGCCGGCTTGATGTCCCGATGCACGATCCCCTGTTCATGGATGAAGGCCACGGCCGAGAGGATGTCACAGGCGATCCGGCAGGCCTCCGCGTAGGGGATCGGCCCCCCTTCGATCCGCTCCTTGAGCGTCTCCCCCTCCACGAACTCCATGACGATGAAGAGCTGCCCTCGCTGCCGGATGATCTTGTAGACGTCGACGATCCCCTCATGCTGCAACTTCGCAAGGAGCCATGCTTCCCGGTGGAAACGTGCCCACACCTCCGGATTGTCCAGCCCCTCCTTGCGGATCGTCTTGATCACCACCATCCGGTCGAGTTGCAGATCGCGCGCCTTGAAGACATCCCCCCACCCCCCCGAGCCGATTCGTGCGAGAATGCGGAAGCCTTCTATCCTGGGGAAATCTCCCATCCCCTCCTCTCCCGTCATGAACGCAGTGGGAACTTGCGGATCACGATCCGGATCATTTCGATTTCTTCTTCTTCCTGGAGGATTGGATGAGATATTTGATCGCCTTGTCGGTCACGTCGGCGCGCTTGTTGCCATAGATCACGAATCCACTCTCGAGCACGGGATCGACGTCGTTGAGGAGGATCATGGAGTAGCCTTCCGACTTTCCGATCTTCTGGGCGACCTCGCGGACTTCCTTGACGAGGCCTTTGAGCAGTTCGATACGGGTGCGTTCGAGCGAGGTCTGCTGTTCGTACTCGAAGCGTTGAAGTTCGGTCTGCTTGGCCAGGTATTCCTGCTGTTTCTCGCGGAGCGCCTCCTTGCTCAGGATATCCTTCTGTTTCTGGAGCTGAAGGGCGAATTGCTGGAATTCGAGGCGTTTCTCCTTGACGGCGATCGTGGCGTCTTTCTGGCTCTTTTCGAGTTTCGCCTTTGCGGCTTTTCCCTGCGGGGTTTCATCGAGGATCCGCTGAAAATCGATATAACCGTATTTGGCGTGGGCCTGGCTGGCGAAGCCGGCCAGGCAGAGGACGAGCGTGGCGGTGACGATGGCGAATTTTCTCATGCTTCTCATGCTCCTTGTCCTTGGGAAGGCGTTCGATCGCTGCCGGGGGGAGGCGGAAAGGGATCAAGGATTGCCCCCCCTCGCGTTCCCCTTTGGAAGGGTGGGCGCGCTCCATGGTCTTCCGGCGGCATCTTTTCCGCCAGGATGCCGGGGGCGAGCGAACGCCACGATACATCGATGACGCACGATGCACAAGGGTGCGACTCCATACGGATGGGGTCGGTCGGAATCTCCTGATATCCTCTATGGAACTGCGGAACTGCACGATCGAAGTTCCGAAGATCGTCGATCCTCCCTCCGATCGTTTCGGTATTTTCTCCTGGATGTGGCGATCTTCGTTCCGGTTTTTCCTCGTCGTCTCAGAAGATCGTTCCCACGCCGAACTCGAAGACGGTGCTCCGCTCCCCGGGACGCTTGTGAATCGGGAATCCCCACTCGAAGCGGAGGGGGCCCACCGGGGAAAACCATCGGAAGCCGAACCCCCACGACATCCGGAGTTCGCGCAGGTCGATCAGGTCGCCGTCGTCGAAGGCGTTGCCCGCGTCGAAGAAGACCACCCCCCGGATCCCCGCCGGATCGATGATCGGGAACTGCCATTCGATGTTCGTGAGGAGCATCTTGTTTCCGCCGATGACGAACTGCCGCTCCTGGGTGAGCGATGCGGGATCTCCCGCGCGCAGCGGAGAGACACTCTCGGCGACCGGCCCGATCGAACGGAAGGCGAACCCCCGGATCGTCTGCAACCCGCCGAGGAAGTAACGCTGCTGCAAGGGAAACTCCTGCCCCGCAGGCGCGTGCCCGTAACGAATATCCCCCCGGATGAGGAGGACCGTGTTCCAGAAGAGGGGAAGATAGGTGTCGTTCTTCGCCGTATACTCCGTGAAGGTGAGATCCCCCCCGAGGAGGTCGCCAGCCTTGCGGATGCGGAGCCGCGTGCGCGTTCCCCGCGTGGGAATGAAGGGGTGGTTGAGCGTATTGCGACTGAGCCGCAGAAAAACACTACTGATCAGCGTCTCCCCCTCCTGGTTGAAGAGGAAGTCCCGGAAGGTCTCGGAGGTGAAGTTCGTCAGGAAGGTGTTCGAGAGGTTGTAGCCCCCACTCAGACTCCAGAACTCCCCGATCCGGTACCCGATCCCCGTGGAAAAGCCCCGGTCTTTCCGGAGAAAATCGGGAAATTGCCGCTCCGTGTTCGTCACCGATCCCGAAAAGGACCATCGGCTGTCGAAGACCCGCGGATTGGCGAAGGCGATCGAGAAGTCCTTCCGTTGCTGCCCGAGTTGCGCGTCGAGCTGGTACTGGTAGCCGCGGCCGAGAAAGTTGCGCTGGGAGATCTGGGCCTGGGCCACGAAGCGATCGACGGAGCTGAAGCCGGCGCCCACCAGGAGGTTACCCGTGACCGTCTCCTCCACTTCGATCACGATCCGCATCTTGTTCTTCGCGCTCCCCATCTCCTTCTTGAAGGTGACGTTGGAGAAGAAGCCGAGCCGCATCAGGCGGCGGCGGGAGAGCGCGATGGCCGGACCGCTGAGGACCTCCCCCTCCCGGATCGCAAGCTCCCGGCGGATGATCCGGTCGTGTGTCTTGTAGTTCCCCACGATCGTGATCTCCTCGATGTAGACGAGGTGCCCTTTCTGGATCTCGTAGGTGAGATCGATCGTGAGGTTCTCCGGGTGGAGTTTCGTCTTGAGGTTGACGTTGGCGAAGGCGAAACCCTTGTTCTGGTACTTCCCCGCGATGAAGTCGTTGTCCCGCTGGAACTTGGAGCGGACGAAGACATCCCCCTTTCTCAGGACGAGATGCTTCATCAATTCTTCCTTGTCGAAGATGAGATCCCCTGTGATATCGATGTTTCCCACGCGGTACTGCTTCCCCTCATCGACGCGGAACCGGACCGAAATCGAGCGTTTGTCGCTGCTCAGCGTGACGACCGGTTCTTCCACCTTGCAGTTGATGAAGCCGTGCTCGTAGTAGAAGAACTCGATGCGGCGCATGTCCATCTCGAAGGCTTCGGCCTTGTATTTCCCCGCCTCGCTCATCCAGGAGAGCGGGTTGCCCTCACGCGTCTCCATGTAGCGTTTCAGCTCGTCGTCGGTGAAGTGTTCGTTGCCCAGGATCACGACCTCACGAACGAGGACCTTTTCGTTCTCCTCGATCCGGAAGCGCAGGTGGACCTGGTTCTCGTCGAGGGGTTCGATCTCGTAGGAGACCTCGGCGATGAAGTAGCCCTCGTCGGTGTAGAGCTGTTCGATCTTCTGGACGCTCTCGACGACCTTGGCGATGTCGAGGATCGCGTTCTCCTTGACCGTGAGGCCCTCCTCCCGGATCTTCTTCGTCTCGATCGCCTCGTTCCCTTCGATCGTGATCTTGCCGATCGAGGGTTTCTCCGTGACGTGGAAGATGACGATCAGCCCCTGGGGGGTCGGTGCCACGTCGATGCGGATGTCCTTGAAATACCCCAGCGCGTAGATCGCCTTGAGATCCGCATCGAGGGTGCTGGCGGAGAACTCGTCGCCGGGCCGGGTCGTGATGCGGGAGAGGATCGCATCGCGTTCCACCCGCTGGTTCCCTTCGACCTCGATCGCAACGATCGTGGTGGGGGCCGCATGAAGGAGGCGCAGGGGGCAAAAGAGACACCAAACGACGGCACCCCAAGGAAGAAAGGGGCGGATCCGCGCCGCGACGTTCGAGATTTTCAGCTTCAACCGGTCATCCGTATGCAACAAGCCAGCAGGATCCTCAATCTGATGACGAGACGAAGAAGTTTCCGATGCACTACGCGACGAGGCGGCCATCGACCAGGGTCAGACAACGATCGAGTCGCCGGGCCAGGGCTTCGTTGTGGGTGACCATCACGATCGTGGTCCCACACGTTCGGTTGAAATGGACGAGGCGGGAATAGACCTGCTCCCCATTGGCGGAGTCGAGGTTACCCGTCGGTTCGTCGGCGAAGAGGATTTTCGGTTCGAGGATCAATGCCCGGGCGAGCGCCACCCGCTGCTGTTCTCCCCCGGAGAGTTCCCCGGGGTGATGCCGCTGTCGCGCCTCCAGACCCATGGCGGCAAGGAGATCGAGCGCGCGCTCGGCCGCACTCGCCCGATCGATTCCCGCGATCAAAGCGGGCATCTGGACGTTCTCGAGGGCGGTGAACTCGGGGAGGAGGTGATGGAACTGGAAGATGAAGCCGATCTGCCGGTTCCGGATCCGCGCCCGCTCGTTGCGGCGCAACGCGAAGGGGTCCTCCCCCTCGTAGAGGACCGTTCCTGCCGAAGGGGCATCGAGGAGCCCCAGGATGTGCAGGAGCGTACTCTTCCCCGCTCCCGATGCCCCGATGATTCCGAGCATCTCTCCCTCCCTGACCGAGAGGTCGAGCGATTTGAGTACCTCGATGCGCTCCCCTCCCATCACGAAGTGCTTGCAAAGCCCCCGCGTCTCCACGATCTTCCGGTCACTCATACCGCAACCCCTCGACCGGTCGGATCTGGGAGGCCTTCCACGATGGATAGAGGGTGGCCAGGAAGCTGATTGCCACGGCCGTCACCAGCACGAAGAGGGTATCGCCCATCTCCACCTTCATCGGGAGGTGGTCGATGTAGTAGATCTTGGGATCGAGCGGAATCAGACGATAGGTGATGTTGAGCCAGCATACGCCGTACCCCACGATCGCGCCGAGCAGAGTACCGGTACTCCCGATCACGAGTCCACACCAGACGAAAATTTTCATGATGCTGCGGTCGGTGGCCCCCATCGATTTCAAGATCGCGATGTCGCGCCCCTTCTCGAGGACCATCATCACGAGCGTGCTGATGATGTTCACCGCGGCCACGAGGATGATCAGACTGAGGATGAGCCGCATGAAGATCTTCTCCAACTGGATCGCGGAGAAGAGGTTGCGGTTCATCTCCTTCCAGTCGCGGGTCCAGTAGGGGAAGCCGAGCTTCTGCTGGATGGCCCGGGAGATCGTATCGGAGGCGAGCACGTCGTCCACCTTGATCACGAGACCGGTGACGGTATCGCCGGTCTCGAAGAAACGCTGGGCCTCGGAGAGTTCGATGAAGGCGAACTTGGCGTCGAACTCGAACATCCCGGAGGCGAAAGTGCCCACCACGCGGAATTTCTTGTAGCTCGGGGCATTCCCCGCCGGCGTCACGGTCCCGATCGGGGAGACCACGGTCACCTCGTCCCCGAGTTCGAGGGAGAGGGTGCGCGCGATCTCGACGCCGACGATGATCCCCGGCAGGCGGGGGGTTCCGGGAGGGGTCGGGGGGGCGCGGAGCGCGGCAAGGGAGCCCTCCCGAAGATTCTCCGGAAGCTGCGTCGCCTCACCGATCGTGTCGGGATCGATCCCGCGCAGCACGACCCCGGCGACCCGGTTCCCCGAGGTGAGCATCACCTCGTTGTAGATGAAGGGGGTCACCCCCACGACCCCCTCGACTTCCCGCACCCTCTGGGCCACCTTCTCGTAGTTCTCGATCCCTCCCCCGTGTTGCAAGAGGACGATGTGGGCGTACGCGCCGAGGATCTTCGACTTGAGATCCTCCTCGAAACCGCTCATCCCGGAGAGTACGAGGATCATCACAGCCACGCCGACCATCACCCCGATCACCGCGATGATCGTGATCACGGAGATGAACGCCTGTTTCCGCTTCGTCCGCAGGTAGCGAAGCGCGATGAAGAATTCGTACGACATCATGATTCCGGTCGCAAGAGGGGAAAGAGGATCACCTCCCGGATCGAGGGGCGATTCGTGAGGAGCATCACGAGGCGGTCGATGCCGAGCCCCTCCCCTGCCGTGGGGGGCATGCCGTATTCGAGGGCGCGCAGGAAGTCCTCGTCGAGCGCGTGCGCCTCCTCGTCACCCGCGGCGCGTTGCGCCATCTGTGCCTCGAAGCGGCGGCGCTGATCGATCGGATCGTTGAGTTCCGAAAAGCCGTTGGCGATCTCCCGACCGCCGATGAAGAGTTCGAAACGATCGACGAAGTCGGGGTTCTTCTCCGAACGGCGCGAGAGGGGGGAGACTTCCACCGGATACCCGACCACGAAGGTGGGGGAAAGGAGCGTATCCTCGACGAGGGTCTCGAACGCCTCGAAGAGAAGGAAGCCGCCACGGCCGTCCCGTTCGGTCGCCTTGGGCGGCTCTCCGGTAACCCGTTCGATCGCTTCACGGATCCGCTTCCGGGCTTCCGTCCCCATCCGCTCCACATCGTGTTCGGAGAGGCCGACGCGCTCTCCGACGAGGCGTGCCATCGAGACCCGGGGCCAGGGGGGGGAGAGGTCGATCGTCTCCTCCCCCCACGGAATCTGGAGCGTCCCGCACACCGATTCCGCGATCCCGCAGATCAGCGTTTCGGTCAGCGACATCAGATCCTCGTAGGTGGCGTAGGCCTCGTAGAACTCGAGCATCGTGAATTCGGGATTGTGCTTGTGTGAGATCCCTTCGTTGCGGAAGTTGCGGTTGATCTCGTAGACCCGCTCGAAGCCCCCGATCACGAGGCGTTTGAGGTAGAGTTCCGGTGCGATCCGCAGGTAGAGGTCGAGGTCGAGCGCGTTGTGGTGCGTCACGAAGGGGCGCGCCGCCGCTCCGCCGGGGATCGTGTGCATCATCGGGGTTTCGACCTCGAGATAGTCCCGCGCGTCGAAGAAGGCTCGGATCTCCCGGACGATGCGGGTCCGCTTCTGGAAGATCTCCCGGACCTCTGGGTTCATGAGGAGATCGAGATAGCGCTGCCGGAAACGGCGTTCCACGTCGGAGAGTCCGTGAAACTTCTCCGGCAAGGGGCGCAGCGACTTCACGAGGAGCCGAAAGGTGTGCGCCGCGATCGTCAGCTCTCCCGTGCGGGTGTGGAAGGCCGGCCCGCACACACCGACGAAATCGCCGATGTCGAGCGGCTTGAAGACCTTCGTGAAGACCACCTCCCCCACCTCGCGTTTGCTCACGAAGACCTGGATCCGCCCCGTGCGGTCCTGGATCCGGATGAACCCCCCCTTCCCGAAGTCGTTGATCGCCATGACGCGCCCGGCGATCTGGTAGCGGATCCCATCCTCGATCTTCTCGTCGCGGGGATGATCCGCATACTTCTCGAGGATCTCTCGGGCCGTGTGTGTCACCCGGAAGTCGTTTGGAAAGGGAGATTCTCCCGCTTCCACGAGCTTTCGCAACTTCTCCAGCCGCACCTGCCTGAGCCGATCGGCATCTGCCATCGCAACGCTCCGGTATGAGGATTCGTTTCGGAAGAATGCCCGTTGGGCCGCTTTCGCCGCTGCCGGGTCAAAGGAAGAACGTAATATATCCCATCGTTCGGAAACGTGTCAAGGTGGGCCAAGCCAGCAATCGCATTACCGACTGCTACGCGAAATCCCCATACCACACGATTTTTGGGAGACTACCGGAAGGTTCGGCGTTGCTTTCAAGCCCTGAGTTTCTTTTGCAGAGATCAATAGTGGGATAGGTTCATGGAATGATCCTGGGCGGCGTTTCCCGGGGGGTGTGCCCGACCCTGGAGAGCGAAGAAGAGTTCTTCCCGCAGGCAAGGATCCTTCTCGAAGGCCCCCTGCAGCGAGGAGGTCACGACCCGGCTGCCCCGGCTCACCGGACCCGTGATCGTCATACACTGTTGCACGGCGGTCATGATGCAGGCAGCCCCCCTTGCGCCGAGGAAGCGGATGAGGGCCTCGGGAATCTGCCGGGTGATCTCCTCCTGCAGAGCGAGACGGTGGGTGAAGCATTCCACGAGGCGAACGAGATGGGAGAAGCCGGAGATCTTCCCCCCGGGCAGATAGGCCAGGTGCGCCACGCCACCGTAGGGGAGAAGATGGTGGGGGCAGATCGCGTGAAAGGCGATGTCGCGGACCACGATCAGGCTCTTCGTCTGTGAAGGCATCGCTTCGGCAAGGATCTCTTCCGGGCGCATCGTGTAGCCGTCGAGGAACTCCTCCTTCCAGACGCGGGCGACCCGTTGGGGGGTGTTCCGGCATTCTCCCGTGGCACCGATCCCGATCCCTTCGAGAAAGCGCCGGATCCCCTCGGCCATCTCGGCCTCGTCGAACCGTAAGGCCCGTGGCGGGGCGGACGGATCTTTCGGTTTGGCGTCGCTCATCTCTTCAGCCCTGCGGTGTGGAGGGGATCGTGGGGGCGGGGGGAGTGAGGCCTGCCGTTGGGTTCCCCCCATCTCCTTCCCCTCGATAGGCGATGCACACATCGGGGGTCTCGAAGAGCCTGATCTCCCACAAACAGGGGATCTTCCCCCTCAGTCGTCCCCAGATCCAGCGTGTCACCCCTTCGAGTGAGACGTCGGGGAGAATCTCGTTGAGGTTTCGGTTGTGCAGGGCCCTCAGAACGTGGGCCTCCACGATCCGTCTCACCCCGTCGGGCTCGAGGGGATCTCCTCCGTCTCCTCCGACCGTGACGAAGAGCTTATAGCCATGACCGTGGAGGTTCCGGCATCGCTGCGGCCCTTCGGGTCGTTCGTGCGCCGCTTCGAAGGAGAAACGCACCGTCAGCCAGATCATCTCGAAGACTCCATCCCCGCCGTTTTGGCGGCGTGCTCTTGCCTCCGATCCCGTTCCCCTTCCCCCTTGAGGAGGAAGAAATCCGCGGTGATCGCATCCGAACGTCGTAGCCTTCGGCTGATCTCCCGGGCGATGTTCATGATGATCAGCGTGTACGTCGAGAGGCGCCAGCGTTGAAGCTGGTAGAGATCCCGCGTGCTCAGCGTCAGGACCACGGTGGGTTCTACGGCCCGCACCGTGGCGGAACGGGGCTTGATGTCGATGAGGGACATCTCGCCGAAACAGTCCCCCTCCTTCAGTTCGGAGATCTTCTGGCGCTCCACCTCTCCGGAGACCGATTTGAGGATCTCCACGCTCCCCGTCTCGATGAGGTACATCTCCTGCGCCAGGTCCCCCTCTTCCACGATGATCTCGCCGGGAGCATAGCGCTCTTCCTTGAGCAGCTCCGCGATCTTGGCCAACTCCTCGTCCTCCAACCCGCCGAAGATCGCCTGATCCCTCAAAAAAGCAATCTCCACCGCCATCGTTTCGTTCCTCCAACCAATCACCCCGCTGCGACGGGTACCCCCTCTCCTTTCAAACCTAACGGAAAAGGGGGGGGGAGTCAAGCAGCAAGTCAGAACCGGGTGCACGTCATCAGCGTGGGACTTTGGGAGCCATATCGCTGCAAAGGTACAGGGGGGTGAAGATGCGAACGCCCGGGCTACCCCAGCGGGGGTCTCCCGGGCGTTCGATGCACACGATGGATGACAGATCCCTTCCGGATCGATTCCTTTCTCCTGAACGTCGCCGAAGCGGCCGCGCTATCGGCCACCCGGGACGGAATGGAAGCAAGGGGTATGCCGTTTCCTGGAAATCCATCCCCGTCGGGGACTTTTGCGGAATCTCCTCCGCCGCGGAGGGGGAATGCGCCGCCCGCCGGCAGGGGAAGAGGGGAAGAGGGAGCCAGCGAATGGGAAAAAAAGTTCCACGATTCAGGTAAGGACTTTCGTCTTCTTCGAGGCGAGTTTCGCACGTGTGAGTTCATCCTCCGAGATCGGCTCCCCCCGTTGCAGTCGTTCGGCGATGTCGTCGAGGAGACGGGTCTTTCCGCTCTCCCCCAGGCGGCGCGTGATCCCGCGCGCGTTGTTCAGGAGGACCCGGGTCTTCTTGAGATCGCCCGCCTTGAGGGAGGCCTCGATCTTCCCCTGCGTGACGAAGACCTGCAGGAGATCGATCCACGACTCCACTTCCCGGCGCATCGGCTGGGAGAGGCGGCTTTCCTCGTCGGTGTACTCGATCGTGACGCACGCCGAGGGTCCCATGGTTCCCGCACTGGCGACCGAGATGTCACAGAGGCGCCGTTTCCCCGTTCCGGGTTGCGGGGGAGTGATGATGTCGAGGAGGTAGAGCTGACTGACCCCCTGCTGGAGGGAACCGCACGAGAGCGTGGTCTTCTCCCCCTCCACGATCGGGGGATCGAAGATCTTGATCTCCGGCGATACCCGGCAAAAACGCCGGATTTCTCCAGCGATCTCCTCGATCACGAGTTCGAAGGAGGGGATGACCGTCTGCTGGAATTTCTGGAATTCCTCCAGAATGAGGGGAACGAGTTCCTCGGCGGTGGCGGCGTACTGGAAGGCACCGTTGCCCCGCTCGGCGAGTGCGATCAGGAAGTCCTTGTCGTAGCGGGCGGCATTGCCCAGACCCACGGTGGAGAAGGAGATCCCCTGGTTGCCGTAGTTCTCCACCTGGCGCAGGAAGGGGGAGAACTCCGTGATCCGCTCCCCCCCCGCCGTGGTGGGAAAACCGTCGGAGAGGAGGATGATCACGCTCATGCGCCGATCGGGGCTGTGGAACTGCGACGTCTCCGCAAAGGCGAGATCGAGTCCCGCTTCGAGCCGCGTCACCCCTCCCGCCCGCAGTCCTTCGAGTTCCTTCCGGGCCGCTTCCTTCGCCCCCTCCGTCATGGGGCGCGCTCCTACGAGAAGGTTCGCCTCGGTCGAAAAGATCGCGATCGAGGCGATATCCTCGGGATGCAGGTCGCTTACGATCCGGCCGCAGGCCTCCTTGACCGCTTCGAGTTTCTCCCCCGCCATCGAGGCGGAGGCGTCGATGAGGAGATGGAGGTTCAAGGGGAGACGCTCGGCATCCTTCGGCGGGGTGACCTCGATGAGGATCGTGGAGAGGAAATGGCCCGTGGTGGGGCGGGCTTCGCGCCCCACCACGGTACGGAGGGTCACATCGCAGAGCGCCACCTTCACGCCTCCTCGATCACGGGATCGATTCGGGCGACGGCCACGGAGATGTTGTCCATCCCCCCCCGCTCGTTGGCGACCCGGACGAGTTCCCGGCACAGGGACTGGGGATCGGTGCTCTCTGCGGCGATCCGTTCGATCTCCCCCTCCCGTACCATCCCGGTCAGACCGTCGGAACAGAGCAGGAGGAGGTCGTCGTCGTAGAGGACGTGGATGAAGATGTCCTTGTGGTGGAGACGGGGAAGCCCGATATGGGCCATGATCACACCGCGGTCTTCATCGGCGGCCTCCTCCTCCGAGGCGATCTCCCCCTGGTCGATCCGGAGCTGGATGAGCGAATGATCGCGCGTGAGCCGCTGGAGACAACCGTCCCGCAGGAGATAGGCCCGGCTGTCCCCCACGTTTCCGATGAAGACGCTGCGGCCCAGCAGGAGCGCGAAGCAGAGGGTGGCCCCCGGTTTCGCGTCCTTCTCCCGGAACTCGGGCCACGAACCGAGCCGTTCGATCGCAAGGTTCGTCTCGTCGATGATCTCGATGAGGCGGTCGCGCAGGGTCTGGTTGTTCCGCAGGACCTGGGTCCGGATTTGAGGAGCCAGGGAGTGGATGAAATCGAAGACGCGCAATGCAAAGGTCTGGATCGTCATCTGCGCGGCGATCTCGCCGCCGACATGCCCCCCCATCCCGTCGGCGACCGCCAGGAGGTTGAGACGAAAGGGCTCCTGGCCGAGGAAGATCTCCTGGGCGAAGATCCCCACCGCATCTTCGTTCCGTTCCCGCATCGCCCCGATATCGCTCAGGCACCCGGCCGTGATCTCGAAGTCGTCCCGGGATCCGATCCGTTCGGCATCCTCCCGAAGCCCGGCGAGGAAACCGGTCACGGCGTCGAGATCGTCCTTGCGGGAGAATCGCTCGATCGCCGCAAACGCCCCGCTCAGCCACTTTCGCAGTTCCTCCGAGACCGGCAGGAGATCGAGATATTTGAGGGTATCGGCTTCCCCCCGGGACAGGCTGCCGAAGGTAGACTGGACGACGAGGCGGATCAAGCGGGCCGCGAACTCGAGGACCGGCGTGAAGTCGCCCGGGAGCCCCTGGAGAGGCTCGAGTGGGAATTCCGCCAGGCGGAGTCTCTCCTCCGGCGTCACGAGGAAGGCGTGCGGGTCGAAGGGCGTCGGGTCGATCCCGGCCTGGAGCATCCCCTCGATCTGTCGGAGAACCTCCGCACAGAGCGTACCGATCGTCCGGTCGTTTGGGGAGGGCTGGAAGACAGCGAGGGGCACCCCCGCCACCGGGGTCATCACCACGAGGGTCCGCCCCTCTTCGCGCAATCCCTCCCGCAGATGCGAAAAGGGAGGAATCGTGGCCAGACGTTCGACGACATTGGGATCCCATGCCTCGGAGACGGGGAGTTCCACGATCCAGACCTCGCAGAAGTTCCGATCGATGGCGAGATAGCGACGCAGATGGAGGTGTGTGGCCAGCATCTTCGTGATCTGATAGCTCCCCCCCCCCAGCATCTGGCTCGGGCGCAGGGGGGAACGCCCCTGCCAGATCCGGCGCATCACCTCGGCGTCGGTCGTCCCCTCGTCGTGGGTCGTCTCGTCGCTCTTTCGCCGTCCTTCCTTGAGCTTTCGGCTCTTCTCCGCGAAGTAGAAGGGGGAGAGGACTTCGACGGTCTCTTCGTCCATCGGAGAGGGGGGTCTCTCCTCGGTAACCTCTTCGTCCCGGGAGGAAACGGGTTTTTTGGGGTCATCCATCATCGGTTTCCTTCGGTTCCATCCCTTCGCACCGGGTGGGAAGGGGAGATTTCAAACGCCTCGAAACAGGGCTTGACGGTGAAGGCGGCGACGAGGTCGGCGAATTGCAACCGGGCGCCCGGTTCGAGGGGAACTTCATGATCGGGGGGGAGGCGTTTGCCCTCCAGCAGGGTGGGGTTCGTCGTCGAGATCGTGCGCAGCACGAAGCGGCCACCTCGGCGTTCGATCACCGCATGCCGCCGGGAGACGTAGCGCCCCTCGTCGAAGCGGCTCAGATCGATGTCGGGAAAGATCTCGTTCTCCGGATCCTCACGGCCGATCAGCGTGCGCCGCCCCTTGAGGTAGAGTTCCATCGGGAAGAGATCGGGACGGCTGGGGAAAATTTTCAGGAACGCCGTATGGTAGGGTTTCCGGCATTTGCCGCAGTAACGCGCCGTGGTCCGCTTCGGCGGGTGCCCGCACGCGGGACAGAAGGAGGCATAGAGGGGGTGGAGGTTACGCGGGCGGGTATGGAGCGGCAGCAGCGGTCTTGGCATCCACTCCTGCACGTTCGGGATGTCGAGGAGCGCCCGGCGCATGTCGTTCGCCGTGGGGTAGCGGTTCGCCGGAACCTGGTCGAGCGCCTTGAGCACGATCGCCCGGAAGCGAGGATGGATCCGCGTGTCGTAGCCCCGAAAGTGCGTCGGCATCTTCTTCGGTTCCGGTGCCTCGCCGGTGAGCAACTCGTAGAGCGTCGCCCCGATCGAATAGACGTCCGCCCGGAAATCGACCTCCATCTCGAGGTTGTAGAGTTCGGGGGCCGCATACCCCTCCGTTCCGAGCCCCATCGTCACGAAGCGGGAGCGGCTCGCGAAACGGGCCGTGCCGAAGTCGATCAGCCGGATCGTGCCGGCCACGCTGTCCCACATGACGTTGGCGGGCTTGAGGTCGCGGTAGACGATCTGGCCCGGCAGGGTGTGGATGTAGTGGATCACCTCGCAGAGTTCGAGCCCGATCTTGAAGACCGTCTCCTGGGGGAAGGGATCGCCGTCGTGCTTGCGCTTCTGTTCCGCCAGGGCCTGCGCCAGATCGATGCCATTGATCGCCTCCATGACGAGGATCAGGTCCTCTCCGGCCTCGATCAGCTCATAGGCGCGCACGATCTTGGGGTTCTTGTTCTCGAGGAGGATCCGGGCCTCCCGGCGGAAGGACTTGCGGTGATAGGCGTGTTCCTTCCGGTTCCCGGCGGTGGGGGCGAGCAACTGCTTGACGACGACGAAGCGCCCCCGGCTGTCCTTGGCCCGGAAGACCGCCCCGATCCCGGAGGGGGAACCGATCGGCTCGAGGATGTGGTAGCGATCGAGCCGTCCTTGCAGGGTATCGTCCGGTTTGAGGCGCATTCACCACTTCCCGTTCTTCCCGTCCCCTCGCAGCGCGGCGCGCATCCGTTCCGGGGTGATCGGGATCTCCGTGATCCGCACACCCGTGGCGTCGAAGACGGCGTTGGCGATCGCGGGCGCGGTGCCGTCCATCGGGATCTCCGCGACGCTTTTGGCGCCGAAGGGACCGGTCGGCTCGTAGGTCTCGACGAGGTGCGTCTCGATGAGGGGCATGTCGAGCGCGGTGAAGATCGCGTAGTCCCGGAAGGAGGTCTCGAGCAGGTTCCCCTTCCCGTCGAAGTGGAACGCTTCGCTCAGCGCGTAGCCGAGTGACTGCATCAGCCCCCCCTCGATCTGTCCTTCGGCCATCTTCGGGTTCACCGCGACCCCGCAATCGACGCAGGCCACGAGCTTCTCGACCTTGATCTCCCCCGTCTCGCAGTCCACCTCGACCTCTGCGAACTGCGTGGCGAAGGGGGGGGGAGAGTCGTAGCTCATGTGGGAGGCGATCCCCATGATCTGGAACTGGGCATCGACGTAGAGGGAATGGAGCGCGATCTCCTCGTAGGTGACGCTGCGCCCCGCCGGATCGAAGACCTTCCCTCCCCGGCAGCGGAGTCGATCGGCCGGCACTTCGAGCAGTCTTGCGGCGACCTTCACGATCTGCGCCTTCACCGCCTCGCTCGCCTTCTTGACCGCCTGCCCCGAGATGTAGGTCGTGGAGGAGGCGTAGGCCCCGACGTCGAAGGGGGTGAAGTCGGTATCGGAGGAGTAGACCTGGATCTTCTCGGCCGCAACGTCGAGCACTTCCGCCGCGATCTGGGCGAAGACGGTATCGGAGCCCGTGCCGATGTCGGTGGCGCCCACCATGAGGTTGAAGGAGGCGTCCTCGTTCATCTTGATCGCGGCGGCCCCCATATCGACGCCTGGGATGCCGGTACCGTGCATGGCGAAGGCGCATCCGACACCGCGCCGTTTCTTTCCGCTCCCCGGCTTGCCCCGTTTCTCTCTCCATCCGATGCTGGCCATCCCCTTTTCGATGCAGGTGTCGAGACCGTAGCTCTGGATCGTCTGGTCGAATCCCTCCTTCCCCTCCCCGAGCGCCCGGAAGATCGGGGAACCCTCCCCGGCGCGGATCACGTTTCTCCGCCGGAACTCCACCGGGTCGAGGCCAAGAGCGGCCGCGCAGGCATCCATCTGGGATTCGAGGGCGAAGAACCCCTGCGGCCCCCCGTAGCCCCGGAAGGCCCCGGCCACCGGGAGGTTCGTGTAGACCGCGTCGGCCGAGAAGCGAACGTTCTCACAGCGGTAGAGGGGAAGCGTCTTGGAGCCGGAGTTGCACTGGACCGTCAGGGCATGGGTGCCGTAGGCCCCGGTGTTGGCCACGA
Source organism: uncultured bacterium (assembly GCA_964616915.1). GTDB lineage: Bacteria > Myxococcota_A > CAZTSL01 > CAZTSL01 > CAZTSL01 > CAZTSL01. The sequence continues at coordinate 4,699 of CAZTSL010000059.1, read as the reverse complement.
TCCGCATCTCCTGGGCCACGATCCGGCCCTCCTTCGTCAGGCCGGTGCGCATCCGGATGATCTGGGGATGACGGGTCCGGCTCGACTGGAACTCCTCCTTGCGGGTCAACTCCAGACGGACCGGGCGACCCGTGCGGAGCGTGAGCATCGCGGGGATATCCTCGATCAGGACCTCCTGCTTGGCGCCGAATCCCCCCCCCACGCGCGGCTTGATCACCCGGATCCGCTGCACCGGGATCTCGAGGAGGGGCGCCAGGATCCGGCGGATGTGAAAGGGAACCTGCGTCGTGGTCCGCACGACGAGACGGTCGTCCTCGTCGAGCCAGGTGATCGTGATGTGGGGCTCGAGGGGACACTGCTGAACGTAGGGGACGCGGTAGACGTTCTCCACGACGAGGTCCGATTCCGCGAACCCCCGCGCCACGTCCCCGATCTCCATCTCGACATGGGCCGCGATGTTGCGGCGCGCATCGTAGATCCCCCGCGCATCGGGTTCGTCGTGAATCTGGGGGGCCCCCTCCGCCATCGCCGCCTCCGGGTCGAAGAGGGGGGGGAGGATCTCGTAATCGACCGCGATCAGCTCGAGGGCCTTTTCGGCGATCTCCGGCGTCTCGGCGGCCACGGCCGCCACGCGGTCCCCCACGAAGCGGACCTTGCGGTCGAACATGAAGTTGTCGTACGGCGAGGGTTCGGGATGTCCCTGTCCCGCCGTCGTGTAGGCCACCCGGGGGACGTTCTCGTGGCAGATCACGGCATGCACACCGGGCAGCGCCTCCGCGGCCCGCGTATCGATCGCACGAATCCGCGCATGGGCATGGGGACTGCGCAGGATCCGCGCATGGAGCATCTCGGGGAGCACGATGTCGTCCACGAAGGTGGCCCGTCCGGTCACGAGCTTGACGCCATCGACCTTCCGCTGGTTCTGGCCGACCACCTGACGTCCGGTTTCGGGCATGGCCGGGGCCTTCGGGGGGGCCACCTTCGGTGGTGCAACGACTTCGTCCGGTTTCTTCCCGCTCATCCTTCTCCTTCTCCCTTCGATCCCCTTCGCAACGAATCCCCCCTGTGATGAATCCCTCCCTCGGAAACGGGGTTCCGTTCCTTCGCAGATCACACCGTAGATCATACTTTCGACGCCATCGGGTGTCAAGCGGGAGGCTCGACGATGGCGAATCCCCGTCCGGAAGGTTCCCATGTCCCACTACAAGGAAACGGTTGCCTTTCCAGGAGATTCTGTTACAATCTCCTGGAATGAATCGTCATGTTTCGTACCTTTCCACCGCAAGACGGGATGGCGTCAGATGGAACGCGACTGGACGCGAATCAACCACGAACTCCGCACCCCCCTCAATCAGATCATCGGTTTCACGCAGCTCCTCCTCGAAGAGTGCGAAGGATCGGCGCCCGAGGAATGGGTCTCCGATCTGCGACAGATCGAAAGGGCCGCCTACGAACTCCTCCATCTCCTCGACGAGATGTTTCAGGCATGCCGGGTCGTTCCACGCACGCCGGGGCAGGAAGGGGAAAAACCCGATCCGAAAGCACGGGGATGAACGTTCCCCAAGAGAGGAGCATCGCGATCCGATGAGTGAGGAGAAATACGAAACGAACCGTGCCCTCGAAATCGACGCCACCGAGATCGAACGGCGGAAAGCCTTCCTCGAGTTCGGGGAGGAGGATGTCGCTCGTCTCCAGGAGATCGCGGGCCTCGTGAAGGAAGTGGCACTCCCCTTCGTCGAAGACTTCTACGCGCACCTGCGCCGTTTCGAGGAGGTCGCCCCCCTCATCGCCGACCCGGCCACGCTCGAGCGGCTGAAAGCGTCACAGCTCCGATATTTCCAGGAACTCTTCGCCGGGGACTACGGGGCGCGCTACGTCGAGAAGCGGTTGGCCGTGGGGATGCGGCACCATCGGGTGGGACTCGAGCCGGCATGGTATCTCGGCGGATTCTGCAGGTATCTCTCGACGCTCGCGCCCCTCCTCTGGGAAAGATATCGAGGGGATCCGGCCAGGGCGGCGGACGCCTTCCGGGCCCTCTGCCGGATCGTCTTCTTCGACATCGGGTTCGCCGTGGAGAGCTACTTCGCGGCGCACCGGGCGTTGCTCGAACGCTCGGAGCGGCGCTACCGGGAACTCGTCGAGAGCCTCGACGGGATCGTCTGGGAGTTCGACCCGAAGGAGGGGCGGGATACCTTCGTGAGCCCCCAGGCGGAACGGATCCTTGGGTATCCGATGGAACGGTGGTATTCGAAAGAGCGGTTGTGGCTACGCACGATTGCTCCCGAGGATCGCGAGGCGGTCGAGCGCAACTGCTCGGCAGTCTACGAGGGGAAACCACCGGCTCCCTTCGAGTACCGGGCGATCCACGCCTCCGGGAGGCGACGCTGGATGCGAAGCGTCTGCTGGCCCGTGCCGGGTGTGGCGGGGGAGATCGGTCGCCTCCGCGGCTTCACGATCGACATCACGGATCGCAAAGAGGCAGAGGCCGAGGTGCTCCGCCGGGCGGAGCAGCAGGCCGCGGTCGCACGCCTCGGGGAAGCGGCCCTGGCCGGGGTTCCCCTCGAACGCCTCTTCGAGACGGCGGTCTCCCGTCTCGCCGAACACCTCGAAACCGACTTCGCCAAGTTCCTCGAATACCTCCCCGACCGGGAGGGACTCCTCCTGCGGGCGGGGGTGGGGTGGGACGAAGGCCTCGTCGGTTCGTACATCGTTCCGGCGGATACCGGCTCGCAGGCGGGATATACGCTCCTCTCGAAAACGCCGGTCGTGGTCGAGGACGTCGAAGCGGAAACCCGCTTCGAGATCCCCGCGCTCCTTCGGAAACATGGCGTGCGAAGCGGGATGAGCACGGTGGTCGCGGGGAAGGAGACCCCCTTCGGCGTGCTCGCCGTCCATACGAAGCGCCCGCGCACCTTCTCCCCCCACGATCTCAGTTTCCTCCAGTCGATGGCGAACATCCTCGGCTCCGCGATCGAGCGTCAGCATGCAGAACGGGAGATCCGGTGCAAGAATGAACAGATCACGACCGTGCATGCGGCGATGACGCTCTTCCTCGATACGGGGGACCTGCGCAAGGCCAACCGTCTCCTGCTGCGGCGGGCGATCGAACAGACCCGGAGTGTCTACGGCTTCCTCGGCGTGCTCCACGAGGGGGAGGTTCTGCGGATCCTGTACCACGATGGGGTCGTTTGGGACGCAAGCAGGAACCATTCCTTCTACGAAGCTGCGATGAAGCGCTACCGGGAGGAGGGGTATCTCGAATTCCGCAACTTCGACAACCTCTTCGGCGCGGTTCTCAGGACGGGGAAGCCGGTGATCTCGAACGATCCGGCCAACGATCCCCGGGCAGGGGGGCTCCCCGAGGGGCATCCCCCCCTCTCGGCCTTCCTTGGCGTGCCGATCCTGCGCGGGGACGGGGTGGTGGGGATCATCGGCCTGGCGAACCGGCCGGGGGGGTACGGCGAGGCGGAGGCCCGTGTGATCGGTTTCCTCGCCCAGACCGCGGGGGTTCTCTACGACAGCTTCCTGCGCAGGGAACGGGAGGCCGCGCTCGAGGAGCAGCTCCGTCTCTCCCAGAAGCTCGAAGCGGTCGGAACCCTGGCCGGAGGGATCGCCCACGACTTCAACAATATGCTCAGCGTCATCATCGGGCAGGCCGAACTCGGGATGATGCGTCTCTCCCCCTCCGACCCCCTCCATGCCCGGCTGGAGGAGATCTTCAAGGCGGGGATGCGCTCGGCGGGCCTGACGAAGCAGTTGCTCACCTTTGCCCGCAAGCAGTCCCTCTCTCCGGTGATCATCGACATCAACAAGCGGATGCCGGGGCTCCTCGAGATGTTGCGTCCCTTGATCGGGGAGGATGTCGAGATCACCTGGAAGCCGGGGCCGTCGCTCTGCCCGGTGAAGATCGATCCCACCCGCTTCGATCAGATCGTCACGAACCTGGCGGTCAACGCCCGCGACGCCATGCCGGAGGGGGGGAGGATCGCGATCGAGACACGCCACGTCTCCCTCGGAAAGAAGAGCGACCTCCCCTATCTGCGGATGGTCCCCGGCGATTACGTCTTCCTCTCCTTCTCCGATACCGGCACCGGGATGGATCCGGTGACGGTCGAGCGGATCTTCGAGCCCTTCTTCACGACGAAGGAACAGGGAAAGGGGACGGGACTCGGACTCGCCACGGTCTATGGGATCATCAAGCAGAGCGGGGGCTACATCTGGGTGGAGAGCAAACCGGGCGCCGGTACGACCTTCAAGCTCTACTTCCCCTGCGCCGAGGGGGAGGCACGCGAGAGGGAAGCGCCGCAGGCCGCGGCCGGCTCGGTTCCAGAGCGGGCGACGATCCTCGTGGCCGAGGACGAGGACGCGTTGCGTCTTCTGCTTCAGGAGTCGCTCGGGGAGGCGGGCTATACGCTCCTCGTGGCGGCCGACGGCAAGGAGGCGCTCGACATCGCCCAGCGCCACGCCGGACCGATCGATCTCCTCCTCACCGACGTCGTCATGCCGGGGATGAAGGGGACGGAACTCGTCAGACGCCTGAAAGAGATCCACCCCGAAACGGAGATCCTCTACATGTCGGGCTATGCCGACCGGAGCGGTGCCTCCTTCGAAGGGGAGGGGAAGCGGTGGATCGAGAAACCCTTCACCACCGCCACCCTCCTCGAGCGGATCCGCCAGGTCCTCGCGACGAGATCGGCGA
>CAZTSL010000058.1:0-29051 GCA_964616915.1 uncultured bacterium | reverse complement strand
ACCCCACCCCGACCGCAAGAAACCCCTCCGCCACCGCGATATCGGGGAGAAAGAACGCCCCCACGATCAGCACGCCGAGAAGCCCCCCCCGCCATCCCTCCCCCAGAATACGGGGCAAAAGGGTATGAACGCCCACGATGAGCGCCAACGGCTTGATGAGATAGGTCACCCGGAAGAGAAACGTGAGCAGGAGCGCACGAAGGTGCAACGTGTAGACGTTGAGCACATAGCCGGCAAGGAGCAGGAGAAGGATGCGCAGGATCAAGCTCAGACGCTCCCGGACCCAGCGGGGGAGTTCCCCCATTCCGAAACGACAAAGCCCCAGGAAGAGGAAGAACCAGCCATACCCCAGATGCCAATAGTGCTCGATGAAGACGTGATCCGCGTAGATCCGGAACTGCTCGAAGAAGGAGAGTCCCCCCTCGGAGACCCGATCGATGGTGAAGTTGGCCGGGAGTCTCCAGAGAATATAGACGACGTTGGGCAAAGCCACCAGAATCGGGATGAGGAGCACCCTCAGACGCTTGCCCAGGGGGATGCGCCTCATCCCGAAGAGGAGCACGCCCCCCACCGCGCTCCCCCCGATGAGCCCCACGTAAGGATGGATGTCGAACGCCAGGGCCGAAAGGAGGAGCGCCCTTCGTACCCGCCCCTCGAAAAGGGCAAGGAGCGCAAAGAAGACGACCGGCAAAGCGATCTGCGCGGTCACGAGCGTTCCGAGCGGAACCTCGCAGGCATGCAGCGTCCCCCGATAGGGGTGCATCGTGGCCAGCAGCCCGAGCACGACCGTCCCCACCGCAACCGAGCCCGTCATCACCAGCGAAAGACGCCAGATCGCCCAGAAGTAGAACGCCAGCGAGACGAGATAGAGGCCGTGCCAGAGGAGATCGACATCCCACCCCAGCCGGTAGAGCCACCCCGCCGCATGATAGACGTGAAAGGGCGCCCGCAGCCCCGAGGAGACGAGAAGATCGGAAGCGGGGTAAGTGGCCGGGTCCGCCACCCCCTTCGCGATCGGAAGCGCCAGATAGAGATCGAAGTGGTAGAGGAGGTTCTCCGCATAGAAGGACATCTCGACGATGCAGAGGAGAACGACCACGATCCCGATGCGTCGATCCCGCTTCGTCATCGCCTACGCCCCGGCGCTCTCCGCACAGAGCGTATAGGTCGTCCCCCGACCGATCAGGGAGGCCGCGACCGAGACGAGGAGGGCAGGTGGACCCAGGAGGAAGGCCCCGGCCAAGGAAAGGAGGAGGTTGCGGCGATACGCCTCGGGATGACGCACATCCGCCCGCGTGTAGTTGCGTTTGGCCACGTTGTAGAGGAACATCTTCTCCGTACAGAGGAGGTTGAGGACGTTCTGAATCGCGATCGGAACGTTGAACTCCAGCGAGAAGTGAGCCTCCCGGATCGGCACGAGACCGCACGCTCCAACGAGACGCCGGAGCGTCTGCGGCGTGAAGAACACGACGTGACGGGGAAGATCGAAGAGCGCCCACTTTTCCCGGAAGCATCGGGCCTCCACCCCCGCGAAATTCGGCACTGCGATCACGAGACGCCCACCTGGACGCAGGAGGTCGCGGCAACATTCGACGACCCGCTGGAATTCGGGAATATGCTCGAGCACATGCCACATCGTGATTGCGTCGAAGGAGGCAGGGGGGAGGGAGAGGTCGGGAAGGAATCCCTCGTGGACCGTCAGCCCGTAGTCGCTGCGGGCAGCCGCTGCGCCGGCCGGGGAAGCCTCGACCCCAGTTGCCACCCATCCGGCCGATGCGGCCAGCGCAAGGAACCTCCCGTTTCCGCATCCCACATCGAGGAGCCGCGTCCTTCCCGGCGCGGCGTTCCCGATCCAGGCCAGCCGCCGCCGGTAGGTCAACGCCTCGTACCATCCGAGGAGCCGGGAGAGGAAACGCTCCCCTCCTCGCTCCTTGCGCCGGTAGAAACGGGGGGGATAGAGGCGTTCGATCTCCGCCTCGCTCGGGAGGGGGGAGACGAAGCCGAGCCCACAGGCACGGCAACGGAAGAGGGAGAACTCCCGGGAGAGGCAGTGGTCCGTATCCGCTCCCCGGAACCAGCAGGTCGTCTCCATGGAGGCACAGAGGGGGCAGACCGCTTTGTCCGCCGGCACGTCTGCAAGCGGTTGCAGCATGGCTCGATTCCCCCTCCCCCCTTCCTGGCAACGATCTCCCCGTGTCTTCATCCTGATCCCCGCGACCTCGCTTTCCTTCACCCTCCCAAAAACCGGCGCTGGTTCTGCATCCTGCGCAATATAGCACGATCCTCCGGGAGAGGCAAAGGCCAAAATCGCTGGGCTCCAGGCATCGTATCTTCCGGCCCCCGTGATCGGATCAGCGCTTCGATTCCCCCCGGGCCTCCATCCCTCTTTCGATCCTCCCGATTGCACCCCCTTCACGAAGGGGGAGAGATCCCCCCTTCCAGGCGCCGGCAGAGGAGGGTGTAGCGCTTTTCGATCCGGTTGTTCCGGATCGCCATCCGCAGCGCCTTGATGGCACCGACGAGAACGACGAGCCGTTTCCCCCGTGTGATCGCCGTATAGAGGAGGTTGCGGGCCAGCATCATGTAGTGCTGGGTCAGCAGCGGCACGAGGACGCAGGGGTACTCCGAACCCTGCGATTTGTGGATCGAGACGCAGAAGGCGTGGCAGAGATCGTCGAGTTCCGTGGTTTCGTAAGTCACGCGCGCTTCATCGAAGGCGACTTCGACGGTATCGGAGCCGATCCGGGAGATCCGGCCGATGTCGCCGTTGAAGACCCCTTTTTCGTAGTTGTTCCGGATCTGCATCACCTTGTCGCCGGTACGGAAGATCCGGGTTCCCCGGGTGCGTTCGGCCTTCCACCCTGGAGCGGGGGGGTTGAGCCGTTCCTGAAGCGCACGATTGAGGTTGTCGGTCCCGATGATGCCCCGATGCATCGGGGCCAGCACCTGGATGTCGTCGATCGGGTCGAGATGGAACCGACGGGGCAGACGCTCCCCCACGAGATCGAGGATCAGTCTGAGGACCTCCTCGGGATCCTCCCGCTCGATGAAGTAGAAGTCGCTCAAGGGTTCGGACCGATCGGGGCGTTTCGGCATCCTCCCCTCGTTGACGAGACGGGCGTTCTCTGTGATCAGGCTCTCCCGGTTCTGTCGGAAGATCTCGGTCAGGCGCACCACGGGGATGATCCCCGATTCGATGAGATCGCGCAGCACGTTCCCCGGGCCGACCGAGGGGAGCTGGTCGGCATCCCCGACGAGGACGAGACGCGCATGTTCGGGGAGCGCCTCCACGACCGCGGCGAAGAGGGGCAGATCGACCATCGAGACCTCGTCGAGGACGAGGAGATCGAGCGCAAGAGGATTGTCCCGTCCCCGGAGGAATCTCCGTTCCTGAGGGGAGAATTCGAGGAGGCGGTGGATCGTCCGGGCCTCGATCCCGGTCGCCTCCTTCAGTCGTTTGGCCGCGCGCCCCGTGGGAGCCGCGAGCATCACGGCAAAGGCCGCCGCCTGGAAGATCTCGAGGAAGGCTCGGATGATCGTCGTCTTTCCCGTTCCGGGCCCCCCCGTCACGATCGTGGCCTTCTCCCTGAGCGCCAGGGCCACGGCCTTGCGCTGGGCCGCGGCCAGGACGATCCTCTGACTTTTCTCGTACGCTTCGATCGCACGATCGATGTCGCAGGGGATGGGGCGGGGAGGATGGCGCAGGAGACGGATCACCCCCTGCGCAGCACGTCTCTCCGCCTCATGGAGGTAGCGGAGGTAGACCCCCGCCCCTCCGTCGGGAAGGGGTTCCACGACGATCTGTCCAGCGAGGGCCAGATCGTCGATGGCAGGATCGATGACCTCGGGAGGGATTTCGAGAAGGGCTGCCGCCCGTTCCAGGAGTACCGTGCGGGGGAGGTAGAGGTGCCCCTCCCCCACGCTTTCGGAGAGGATGTGGAGCGTTCCTGCAGCCGCGCGTTCCGGGGCGGTCTTCGCGATCCCGAGATTCTCCGCGATCCGGTCCGCGGTCTTGAAGCCGACGCCGAAGAGATCCCGGGCCAGCCGAAAGGGGTTCGATTTCAGGATCGAGACAGCGGCGTTTCCGTAGCGGTCGTAGATCTTGGCGGCCAGGTTGGCGGAGACCCCATGCCCCTGGAGAAAGAGCATCACCTCCTTGATCTCCCGTTGCTTCTCCCATGCCTCCCGGATCTGCTCGATCCGCTTCTCCCGGATCCCGGGCACTTCGGCCAGCCGCTCCGGTTCGCGTTCGATGACCTCGAGGGTCCCCTCGCCGAAGCGACCCACGATCCGTTTCGCCAGTTTCGGACCGATCCCGGGGATCAGGCCGGATGCGAGGTACTTCTCGATCGCAGGGGCCGTGGCGGGTTCCACCGGAACGAAGTGTTCGATCCGGAACTGGAGGCCGTACTTCGGATTCTCGACCCAGGCGCCGGTCACCCGAAGTGTCTCCCCGGCCCGCACATAGCGCAGCGGTCCCACAACGGTCACGATCTGGTCGTCTTCGAGCCGGAAGCGGGCCACGACCCAGTTCGTGGCTTCGTTCTCGTAGACGATCCGATCGACGAGGCCGGTCAACGTCTCGGAGCGGGGGAGCATCATCGCAACTGGGGTTCGATGATCTCGGCGATTTGTCCCAGCGCCTCCGCCTTGAAGGGCTGGGTGAAGATCTGGGGGATCTCGATGAGCCTGTTCCTGTCGATCGCGCGCTTCAGTTGATCGAGGTACCCCTCGCTGATGCGCCGTCGCCGCACGCTCGATTCGATCGAGGTGACGAGGGAGCGAACGTAGGCGTCCTCCCCTACGATCTCCTTCAAGAGATCGTGGAGGCTCCCCCCTTCGTCGAGCGTCATGAAGGCGCGCAACTCCTCGGGAGTGAAGATCCGGGGTGGCACGAGGTTGGCAAAGATCGGGCCGATCTCGATACGGAGGTTCGCCTCGGCGGCCTGGAAGAGTTCGATCGTCTCGTTGACCGGCATCTCTTCCGGGATCGTGACGATCAAGAGGTTCGTCTTCTCCGGGTCGGAGAGGAACTCGGCCACGGTCTTCGAGTAGTTGTAGAGCGGCCCACTCTTTGCCGCCTCCGTGACGACCTCGGGAACACGGAGCATCGAACGGACGTGCCCGCTGGCCGGTGCGTCGAAGATCACGAGGTCGTAGGGGTGCCGCCCCGTCGCCGGATCGATCTCCTCCTCGAGGAAGAACCAGATGTGGCCGAGGGTGATCAGCTCCCGCCATCCCGGCGCGGCCTCCATGAAGTACTGGATGACGTTCGTGTTGAGGAACTTTTGCACGAGATAACGCACCGGCGCCACTTTGAGGATGAGGAAGCTCTCGAAGGAGGTCTTGGGGTCGAGATTGAAGGCGTAGAGGTTGTCGGCGACCCGTTGTTCGGCATGTCCTACGGCGGGACGGTCGAAGAGCTGGGCGACCTTCTCCTGGGCGCCCGTCTCCACGATGAGGACGCGTTTCCCCCGTCGGGCGGCCAGAAGCCCCAGCGCAGAGGCAATCGAGGTCTTTCCCACCCCCCCCTTTCCCGTTACGATGAGCAGCTTGCGGTCGAAGAGTTCCATCCCCGCCTTTCTCTCCAGAATCTCCGGACATGTGCGGCTCATCGTATCCAATGGACCTGGGGATGTCAACCACCGCTCGAAGTGGGGACGAACGATTCTTGAAATGATCCGTAATCGGGAGGAAACGCAGGGGCGTAGCGCTCCACGTCACGTCGATATCGGCTTGCGTTTCGCTCGGAGAGGGGCTATCATCGAGGCAGGGATTGGTGGTGGAGGAATACGTGATGGAAAGGATCTGCGTGTTGGGTGCGGGGAGTTGGGGAACCGCGCTGGCGCATCTCTTTGCACAGAATGTCCCCTCCGTGCGCCTCTGGGTGCGATCCCCCGAACTCTGTCGCGTCCTGCGAGAGCGGCGGGAGAATCCGACCTATCTCCCCGGGATTCCCCTTTCGGAGCGGATCGAGCCGACCACGTCGTTCGCCGAGGCGCTCGCCGATGCGGAGGTCGTCTTTTCGGTCGTCCCTTCCCATGCCACCCGGGGGATCGTGCGGCAAATCGTTCCCCATCTCCGGGAAGGGGTGCCGATCGTCAGTGCCTCCAAGGGGATCGAGAATGAGACGCTCATGACGGTCTCTCAGATCATGAGATCGGAGCTTCCCCCCCCCTTCCACCCGGAGATCGCGGTACTGGCGGGACCGAGTTTTGCGCGGGAGGTGGCCTCGGGCGTTCCGACGGCGGTGGTTCTGGCGGGCACCTCCCCCCGGAACGTCGAGATCCAACATACGATCAGCACCCCCCACTTCCGGGTCTATACGAGTCGGGACATGATCGGCGTGGAACTGGCCGGCGCGCTCAAGAACGTGATCGCGATCGCGGCCGGGATCTGCGACGGGATGGGCCTCGGTCACAATACCCGTGCTGCGCTCATCACCCGTGGGATCGCGGAGATGACCCGTCTGGGGCGCGTGCTCGGTGCCAATCCCCTGACCTTTGCAGGGCTGGCAGGGCTGGGGGATCTCATTCTCACCTGTACCGGCGATCTGAGCCGTAACCGGCAGGTCGGCCTGAAACTGGGAGCGGGGCGAAAACTTCGCGAGATCCTCGCCGAGATGCGGATGGTCGCCGAAGGGGTCAAAACGACCGAGGCGGCCCATGCCCTGGCCCGACGGGAAGGGGTCGAGATGCCGATCACGGAGCAGATCCACCAGATCCTCTACGAGGAGAAACCGGTCCAGCAGGCGGTCTACGACCTCATGACCCGCCAGCTCAAGGAGGAACTCGAATCCGAGTTGGAGCAGACATGGGGGCATTGAGGGGGAGGTCTCGATGAAGGAGAAAAGGATCCGTCTCGATACGCCGCCGCGGCAGCCTCCCCCCCTGCCACCGATCGAGGAGCCGAAGGACCGCACCGGTCTCATCCACTTCCTCACGATCTTCGCATGGGTGATCTTCGCCGCGATCACCGTCGGCGGCTTCGTGGCACTCGGGATCGGCTCCCACAGCGGTGATCCGAAGAAGGGTCTCACCCTCTTCCTCGCCATCCTCGGCATCGGTTTCACCGCAGCTCTCTTCTTCCACCTCCTCATCCAGCGAGGCGCGGAAGGCATGGTGGGCCGTTTCTACGGGTTCCGGCGAATGCGGCCGGAGGAGGAGATCGAAAACCTCCGGGAAGACGCCTACGATCGCGCCCTCTGGCTTACCCGGGAACACCGATACGAAGATGCGATCGAGGAATACAAGAAGATCATGCGGGAGTACCTCACCACGCCCGACCTCAAACCCTATTTCAAGATCGGAGAGATCTACGAGGAGCATCTCAACGACCTCGAACATGCCCGCAAAGCCTACCAGCGGGTCCTCTTCGTCGCCGCCCGGCACGCCGAACTGAAAGATCATCCGCTGGCGCGTGAGGCGTATCGTCGCTTGGGCCACCTGCGGGGCCAGGCCACCGATCCCGAACTCGAACGGATGAATCGTCTCCTGCGAAGTGGCGACGAGTTCATGCTCGCGGAGAACTACGAGGCGGCCTTCGAGAAGTACCGGCTGGCCAGCCAGCTCGAACTGAGCAACATGAAGGCGCTCCTGGGGTGCGCCAAGGCTCTCGCCCGGCTCGGCCGCTTCAAGGAGGCAGAAACCTGGCTCACCCATGCGCGGGAACTCGATCCCAAGGAACCGAGGGTCCATCGTCTCCAGGCCGAGATCCACGAAGCGCGTGGCGATCGGGAGGCCGCGATCGCCGAGTGGGAGGCGTGCATCGCCAAGGCCGATCTCCACGACATGCCGCTGATCTCTCAGGCCCGGCATGCCCTCGAGAATCTCCGCAGCGGCGATCCTCGCCCTTTGCCCTCTTCTGCCTCGATCCCACTTGCGGCGCAGGAGGAGGAGGAGGAGGTCGGCTCCGATAGCGCCACGGCGATCTACTTCCCCCCAGATCTGGAGACGCAGGCTGCCTCCCTCCCCTCCGAAGGATCCGAGACCTCCGGTTCCCTCCTCCGGAGGGAAGCGTCGCAGGGGGAGGGGGGGGAAAGGATCGGTGTGGCGGATCTCGTGGCCGCGGAGACGCCGATCCCCCAACTCGTTCCCGAGGAGACGACGGGAAACGCGGCAGAGTCAGAACCCCTCCAGGCCGATCTCGACGAGGCGGCCCTCGTGATCGAGGAGACGCCGATCCCCCAACTCGTCCCCGAGGAAACCTCCGAAAGTGAGGGGGAACCAGAGGAGGAAGCGCCCCCCCTTGCGGAACTCCTCGAGGCGCCGGAGCGTACCGTGCCGTTGGCCACCGGGCCTTTGGACAAGGGCGAGGAGACCGAACCCCTCCCGCTCGAGGAGTTTCTCGAGGACTTCACGGAGTCCGGAGAGAGGGGGCATGGGAAAGAGGACGTGGAAACGCCGGCAGGCGGGAGAATCGGAGGAAAAGGGGAATGATCCGTCTCGATCGCAACGAGAATCCATGGGGGGCGACGGCAGCCGTGCGCGAAGCGGTAAAACGGGCTCTCTACGCCCCCTACGCGACGACGGGGATCAACCGGTACGGCGACTTCAACCAGACGCACCTCGTGCGTACGATTGCCGCGTACCACGGGGTGCGTCCCACCGAGGTGACCGTGGGAGTGGGGGGGAGCGAGATCCTTTCGATCCTGGCCGCTGCCTTTCTCCAGGAGGGGAAGCTGCTGCTCACCGCGGAGCCCACCTTCGATCTCCTTCCCGAGCGTGCCCGAGCGTGGGGAGGAAGGGTCATCACCGTTCCCCTCGATCCGGCGGGATTCTACGATCTCGAAGCGCTGCTGGGTCGGGTGACAGGGGAGACCCGGATGATCTACCTCTGCAATCCGAACAATCCCACGGGCGCCTTCCACGACGCAGCGCACCTGGCGGCGTTCACCGAGGAGGTTTGGGGGCGCAACCCGCGGACGATCCTCGTTCTCGATGAGGCTTACATCGACTACACGGTACCGGAGGCACGCTTCGACTTTCTCCCCCCCTTGCGTCGGGGGCGCCCCATCGTCGTGGTCCGCTCCCTCTCCGCGGCTCATGGGATGGCCGGGTTGCGGGCCGGCTACGCGCTGGCGAACCGCAACATCACCCAGCGGCTCACCGGTTTCCTCCACATCCCCGGCGGACCCTACGGCCAGGGATGGGCCCACCCCGAGGTGGGGCTGACCCGCCTGGCCGAGGCGGCGATCGAAGCCGCGTTGACGGCGGGGGAAGGGGAGATCGCAGAGATCCGTCGGCAGACGGAGATCAACCGGGAACGGCTCGTGCAGGGGATCGAGCGATTCGGCTTTTCTGCCTTACCCTCCGCGGCGAACTTCGTGATGATCGATCTTGGAATCTCCGGAGACCTGGTGTGCGCCGCCCTCTGTGCCCGGGGGATCCTCGTTCGCTCGGGAGGGGCGTTCCATCCCCGCTTTCAAACTTCGATCCGCGTATCGGTCGGCACAACGGCGGAGATCGATGCCTTTCTCACAGCCCTCGCCGAGATCCTCGATGCACCGTCCCAGGAAGGGGAAGAGCCCTGTCCACCGCCGATTCCCTACGGATATTGACGCGCCTGGAGAAGTCTCTTCCCTGGCTTCCCAGGGCAACGCCCCGGGAAGCCTTGCAGGAGGAGAAGAAGAACTCCGCGCACTTCAGAAGTCTCCCCCCTTCACATAGGGATGACTCCAGAGCGTTACCTGCAGGAGGCACGACTTGACCCATGCGGCGTACATCTTCTCGACCTCCTCGGCACTGTGCCCCTTCTTGGCGAGAAAGGGCTTGAGCGTGAACGTCACGGGGAAGGTCAGCAGGAAAAGGTAGCGGAAGGGGACGATATCCGTCGAGTCCACAGCGTCGGTCCGGTTCTTCTTCGTCCGATGGTGGCGCAGGCCGATCTCGTGCTGGTAGTCGAGCCACTTCTGGTCGTACTCGGCGCGGGCCGTGTCGAGGATCCACTGCCCGAAACGTTTCCGGACCGCGTCGAGGTAGCCGCTGATCGGCTTGCCGTCCCCCTTGGCGGTGAACGACTCGAGGAGGTGCGGGTTCGAACCGACGAATCCGTACCAGACGTCCAGGATCGATTCGACCTGATCCTTCAGAACCTCATACGAGAGGCGCAGGTACTTGACATCCTCCTCTCCGAAGAGAACACTCTTCTTCATGAGTTCGAAGTCGTCGAGGGTGATGGGAGAGGGCGAAACCGCATCGGTTCCGTAAGTGTATCCGGGAATGTTCGTCGATGCCTGCATGGTTTCTCCTTTCATCTCTCGGGGTTTGAAAGCACCGGCCGTCTTGCCCTTGGGGAAACGCCGCGCGAGGGGCGGCCGCTCTCCCGCTCTCCCCGGGGTTGGAGGCACCGGCCGTCTCCAACGCTACCAAACCCCGAACAGGCTGTAAAGAAGGCACTTTTTGGTAAGGAGATTACGAAATGGTTCCGAACGATCCTTCAACGGGAGTACCTTCCGACTCGAAAGCGAGGGGATCGATGCCCGTCGCTGCGATGGTGGAGCGGATCGTCGGATGCAAGTGGTCGGTTCGACTCCTCCAGCTATGCGCCGAAGGGCACAGCAGGCCGAGTGAGTTTCTCCGGGAATGCCCAGGATTGTCCGCAAAGGTGATGAACGAGCGGCTCTCCAAGATGATCCGCTTCGGAATTCTGAAACGGACGGTCTTCGGGGAGAAACCCCCGATCAGGGTGGAGTATCGTCTGACGCCCTTTGGTCTGCGCTTCATGCGCATCATATCGGAAGTACGGCGTCTTCAGGAAGCCCTCGATCGGGGGGAAGTCCTCAGGGAAGCCTCCGAAGGGGGAGAAGAGGGGTAGTGCTGGGGGATCACTGCGGAAAGGCGCTGGGGGGGGTATCTTCGTAGCCTTCCCCGCTGAGGGCTTCCAGGAAGGCGACGATCGCCGAGATCTCGGCGTCGGTGAGACCGAGTTTCCGGATCTTGGGGGAGAGGTGGGGGTTGGGGTTTCCCCCTTTGTTGTAGTGTTCCACGACCTCGCGGAGCGTCTGGAGGGAACCATCGTGCATGTAGGGAGGGTGTTTGGCGACCTCCCGAAGCCCCGGCGTCTTGAAGGCACCAAGATCCTCCGGCTTCTTCGTCACGGCGAAGCGGCCAGGATCGGCAAATTTTTGGGTCTTCGGGTTCCAGCCGATCCCCAGGTTGTGGAAACGGCTATCGGTGAAGTTCTGGCCGAAATGGCATTGGTTGCACTCCGCCTTTCCGAAGAAGAGTTCATACCCCGCTTTCACCTGTGGGCTTACGGCGTTTTCCTCCCGGGCAAGCCGCCAGCGATCGACGGGGGAGTTGCCACTGAGCCGCGTGCGTTCGTAGTCGGCGATCGCCTTGGTCACCCGTTCGAGAGTGATCTCCGGGGATCCGAACGCTTCGTGGAAGTAGCGCGCATAGCTCTTGATCGATCGGAGTCGCTCGAGCATCTTCTCGTGGGTGTTTCCCATCTCGATCGGATTGGCGATTGGACCGAGGGCCTGCGCTTCGAGGGAGGCGGCCCGCCCGTCCCAGAAGAAGTGGGGGAAGAGCGTCCAGGCGAGGTTCACGATCGTTGGGGCCTTTCGTGTCCCCTTCTGCCCCTTGATTCCGGTGGAGACGGGGGTTGGCTCCGAGAAGGCGAACTCGGGACGATGACAGGTGGCACACGAGATCGTATCGTCCGCAGAGAGGCGCTTGTCGTAGAAGAGCCACCGTCCCAGCCGCACCCGCGCCGGGGTGGGGGGCTCGTCGAGATCGGTCAATTCCTCTTCGATTCCGAGTGGCGACTTCGGGATCGGACGGAGCGGATTCGCCTTCTCCCATGCGGGTGGCTCTTCCCCCCAGAGGGACACACCCATCCACAACAGGATCATTCCAGTGAACACGATTGCTCTCTCTCGCATCGTTCCTCCTTGTCGATTCCCACATCCTGCCATGCCTGCGGGGCACGATGAACGCAGGATTCCATGGTACGTTGGTAGCTTGCGCGCTTCGATCTCCTGCTGGATCTCTGTCTTGAGCCTCTCGAGCGCCTCGCGTGTGCGGCACTCGTCGAGCCGGGTCTCGAAGCGTTCGAGCAGATCGAGGTGGTGGCCCAGGCCAGCAGATCCCGTAAGGCCTTGATCTCTCCTTCGCGGAGCCCTTCGAGCTTCCCTTGAGCGATCCGTTTCTCTGCCGTGCGCATCGCGATCTCTCTCCCTTCCCGCGAGACCGGCCGCAAGGCCTCGGCGAAAACCGATTGCGCTGGCATCTGGATCGGGAAAACCCGAACAATACAGGCGAGGATGAAAAATGAAATAGGCGCAATCCGGTGAAGTGCGAAAAAGTTCCGGGTGGGTTTCAGGGATCGGGGGGGGAGGCGGGGGGGGCACTGAGATCGCCCAGGATCGGGAAGGCAGAGTGGCGGCGATCGAGGAGCGGGCCGTTGGGAAGGCGCCGATCCCCTTCCCCGCAAGGGCCCGGAGAAGGGGAATCGGAAGTTCCGGGAAGCGGGATTACATCATGCCGGCGCCGGGAGGCATCGGCGGCGTATTCTCCTTCTCCTCGGGGATCTCGGTCACCGCGGCCTCGGTCGTGATGAGGAGCGAGGCGATCGATGCGGCGTTCTGGATCGCGCAGCGTACGACCTTCGTCGGATCGATGATGCCGGCCTCGAAGAGGTTCTCGTAGGTATCGGTGGCGGCGTTGTAGCCGTAGGCGCCCTCGCTCTTCTTGACGTTCTCGACGACGATGGCGCCCTCTGCTCCGGCGTTCGTGGCGATCCAGCGCATCGGAGCCTCGACGGCGCGGTAGACGATGCTCACGCCGGCCTTCTGGTCACCATCGAGTTCGAGGTTGTCGAGGGCCTTCTGGGCGCGCAGGAGGGCGACGCCGCCACCGGGCACGATCCCCTCTTCCACGGCGGCGCGTGTGGCGTGGAGTGCGTCTTCCACGCGGGCTTTCTTCTCTTTCATCTCGACTTCGGTGGCTGCGCCGACGTTGATGACGGCCACGCCGCCGATCAGCTTGGCCAGGCGTTCCTGGAGCTTCTCCCGATCGTAATCGGACTTCGTCTCTTCGATCTGTGCCCGGATCTGCTTGACGCGCCCTTCGATCGCCTCTTTCGTGCCGGCGCCATCGATGATCGTGGTGTTGTCCTTGTCGATGACGACGCGTTTGGCCCGGCCGAGGTCCTCGAGGCGGACGTTTTCGAGCTTGATGCCGAGATCTTCCGTGACGACCTGGCCGTGGGTGAGGACGGCGATATCCTCGAGCATCGCTTTGCGGCGGTCGCCGAAACCGGGGGCCTTGACCGCGGCGCAGGCGAGGGTGCCGCGCAGTTTGTTGACGACGAGGGTGGCCAGGGCTTCCCCTTCGACGTCTTCGGCGATGATGAGGAGCGGGCGCCCCATCTTGGCGATCTGTTCGAGGACGGGGAGGAGGTCCTTCATGTTGCTGATCTTCTTCTCATGGATCAGGATGTAGGGATCCTCGAGCACGGCCTCCATCCGCTCGGCATCGGTGACGAAGTAGGGGGAGAGGTAGCCGCGGTCGAACTGCATCCCCTCCACGATGTCGAGGGAGGTCTCCATTCCGCGGGCCTCTTCGACCGTGATGACGCCCTCTTTGCCGACCTTCTCCATCGCCTCGGCGATGATCCTTCCGATCGTGCGGTCGTTGTTCGCCGAGATCGTGCCGACCTGTTCGATCTCCTTCTGGTCGCGCGTCGTCTTGCTCAGGTTCTTGAGTTCGCCTACGATCGCATCGACCGCCTTGTCGATGCCCCGCTTGAGGTCCATCGGGTTGGCGCCGGCGGCCACGAGCCGCATCCCCTCCTTGGTGATCGCCTGGGCGAGCACGGTGGCGGTCGTCGTGCCGTCACCGGCCACGTCGCTCGTCTTGCTCGCCACGTCCTTGACCATCTGGGCGCCCATGTTCTCGAACTTGTCCTCGAGTTCGATCTCCTTGGCCACGGTCACGCCATCCTTCGTCACCGTGGGGGAACCGAACGATTTGTCGAGCACGACGTTGCGCCCCTTGGGGCCCAGGGTCACCTTCACCGCGTCGGCGAGGGTGTTGACGCCTTTGAGGATCGAATTTCTTGCCTGTTGATCGAACAGTATCTGTTTTGCCGCCATGGGATCTTCTCCTGAATGTGGAAATTAGCGTTCAATGATGCCGAGAATGTCTTCTTCCCGCATGATCAGATGCTCGACGCCATCGATCTTGACCTCGGTGCCGGCGTACTTGCCGAAGAGGACGCGGTCCCCCACCTTGACGTCGAGGGAAACCTGCTGTCCGTTGTCGAGCGTGCGACCCGGTCCCACGGCGATGACCTCACCCTCCATCGGCTTCTCCTTGGCCGTGTCCGGAATGATGATGCCACCCTTCGTCTTCTCTTCTTCCACGATCCTCTTGACGAGAACGCGATCTTGCAACGGACGAATGTTCATCCTCGAAACCTCCCGAGAAAAAGTCTTTGTTTTTCAGTTGGTTGCAGAATTTTATCAGCACTCGAAACTTGTGAGTGCTAACAACCGGGGTGCATCATACGGGCGATGTGTCGGGAATGCAACTCCAGGAAACATCGATTATTCCAGAAATTTTCCATTTTTCACAGGGAAACATCGATTTTCGACGCTTTTTGCTATTTTTCGTTTTTTTCCTGCATGGCGTGTTTTCCTGGCAGGGGGGAGGAATGTGATGAGGGCAAATTCCTACCGATGCGGTTTTTTGGGGAAGAGGTGGGGGGGGAGGATCTCGGCCCTGAGGGTGAAGAGGAGGCCCCCTTTTCTCCCCCCGAGATCGAGGACGACGTTCTCTCCGGGGCCAATGGCCAGGGTGACCCGTTCGATGGGGAGGGGGGGGCGTCTTTCCTTCCCAGCGCCGGCAGGGAGGGTGGAGGCAGGGAGGAAACGTTTCGGGGCGATTTCGACGTGGACCTCGTTCTGGGCGATTCTCGGTGTCAGCGCCAGGTGGATGCTGCCACCGGAGGGGTCCCGGAAGAGGAGGATCCCCCTTTTCCCATTCAGGAGATAGAGCTGGTGTGCTTCGAGGATCCAGCGCTTTTTCCGGCGTTTTCCCCGCGGTTCGACGAGGAGCCCCACCGGTGGGTCGCTCGGTGGGGATTCCCACTGGATCGTTCCCCCGGCCGCTTCGAGACGGCGGGTGTCGATCGAGGCCACGCGCAGCCGCACCGTCCAGAGTTTCGTCTTCCGCTCCCCGCTGAGGAGGGCCAGGAGCGTGATGACTTCGTATTGCACCGCGGGGGTGTCCCGCACTTCGATCGCGTGGGTCGCTTCGTGATAGCGCGCGCTCCCCCCTGGGGAGAGGAGCGCTTCGATCCGGGCGATCGTGGCTTCGGGTTCGAGGGTGGGGACGACATAGCGGCGGGTCACGAACCCTTCCCCTTCCTCCCCCGCACTTGCCGCAGAGAGGAGGGTGAGCAGGAGCCAGGGTCCGATCACCCCGATTCGTACCCCTTTCCCTCTCTTCCGCGGGTCTCGTTTCAGCGCTGCACCATCCAAGGGGAAGGACCTCGTGATCCAGGGGGCTTTGCGTTACTCCGCAGCTCCGATCCCCGATCCATCTTCCACGAGAGAGGGGGGTAGTTCTTGGAGTTCCTGGAGGTCGAGCACCTCCAAAACGGCGGGTCGATCGAGGGCGGCCTGGCGCATCTCGGGAGAGGTGAGTTGTGCATCGATTTTTCGGATGCGTCCCTGAATCTCCTCGATCCTGGCCGCATTCGATTGCTGGAAGGTTTCCTTCCATTTTCCGGATGCCACCTTCTCTCGCATCGGTTGCATCACGATCTGTTCGAGCGAATCGACGTAGCCCTTCGGGACTGCCCGTCTCTTCCTATCCTGGATGATGATATCGGGGTTTCTCGATTCCGGGGTTCCTCCCTTTGGGGGAGCGGTCTTGGCCTTGATCTGCTGGAACCATGCCTCGGTGGAAGCCCGTTGCCGTTCGGCTTCGGCGGAAATCTCGGCATCGTTCATGGAGCGGCGTCTTTGGAGTTCTTCTCGTAATTTCTCCTTTGCGGTCTCGAGGATGATTCGTTCGTGGACGTTGACGATGCGCCTCAGTTTTCTTCGATACTCATCTACGCGAACGCCATGCTTGCTGCATGCTTCCTCATCCGTCTTCTGAAGGATGTATTGGATCCGAATCACCGTTTCGGAAAATGGTAATCTCTTGACATCTTCTTCAGCAGATATTCGCTCGAATTCCTCGTCACGCAGTGCATCGGCTGTATTCCTGACGGCCAAGACCATTCTGATATCCGATTCCTTCAATGGATCGACCCCTGCCAGAGTGATGGATGGGAAGGCGACCCAACGAAAGATGAGGAATCCCGTGAAACCCAATACGAATCCCATATGCCATATCGATTTGTTCATATCGTCACTTGCTCCCGACATGGAAGTATCCTCACGAAACGCGGGAGGTCTGGGGCATGCAACGCTACGTTGCGGCTGCCAGGCTTGTGGATGACGATGTCATCGTGATCATCGATTTCGATCCCGATCATGTTCTGGACGATTACTTGCGACGCTGGGAAAAACTTTCTGTCCTGTACATCATGCAAGGGGGTTGGGTGCCTAACGAAAAAGCTCAGCCGCCCACCGGAGCATCAGCCGAAGACATCTTCCGTCCCACGATTCCTGAACGAGCGTATCATGGATCATAGGATACCGAATACCGTGATCCAGGTCAATCCGTCCAACAGGTTATAGACGACCGCCTCATGGGGGATGAGGATACACCGAATACCGTGATCCAGGTCGATCCGTCCAACGGGAACCGGTCATGGATGGCTCCCGAAGTCTCACGCTGCCGGTGTGCATCCGGAATAAGCATCCCCGTTGACAATCGGATCGGAACGTGGTACGGATCGTCCATGAATCGACCCATCTCCCCACGGAAGCCAAAGACGGATCGGACGAGCAAGGAGTGATCTGTGCGCCGCAGATCGAGGGAGAAACGATGAACGGAATGGACCGCGACTACGACGTCATCATCATCGGTGGGGGGCCGGGAGGCTCGACGTGTGCCACGATGCTTTCGCGTGCCGGCCACAAGGTCCTCCTCTTCGAGCGGGAGAAGTTCCCCCGCTTCCATATCGGGGAGTCCCTCACCGCATTCGCCGCCGACGCCTTCAAGAAGCTCGGTGTCTACGAAGAACTCAAGAAGATCAACTACGTCAAGAAGAAGGGACTTCACTTCGTCTTGCCCGACAAGGAGAAGAAGGTCTACTTTCCCGAATACCTCAAGAACGAGCCGGACGAGATTCCGTGGGCCTTCCAGATGCGCCGCAGCATCCTCGACGAGGTTCTCCTTCGCAACGCAGAGAAGAGCGGGGCGATCGTACGGGAGCGGCATGCGGTGCGCCGCGTGATCTTCGAGGGGGATCGGGCCGTGGGGGTCGTCTTCCGGAATCTCGAAGGGGGTCCCGAGGCGCCGGAGGAGGAGGCCCGTGCAAAGTGGATCATCGATGCCACCGGTCAGGCCGGCCTCATCAACCGTCACCTCGAGGACAACTGCTACGACGACTTCCTCCTCGACGACAAGATCAGCATCTTCTCCCATTGGCGGGGGCCGCTGAAGATCACGAACAGCGACGACGAACTCAACTTCAAGCTCTGCGTGCATGAGAACCGCCGCGATTGGGCCTGGTACATCCCCGTGGACAAGGATGTCGTGAGCATCGGGGTGGTCATCGACCGCGCGTCGGTGAAGAACCGGGACAAGAGCCTCGAGACGCTCTTCTACGAGTATATCGACAAGATTCCTTTCGTGCGGGATCTCGTCAACGATCCTGCCTTCGAACGGATCGAGAAATTCCGGGGGGTCAAGGATTTTTCCTACCGTTCGAAGCGGTACTACGGTCCGGGGTGGGCGCTGACGGGGGATGCGGCCGGTTTTCTCGATCCGATCTTCTCCACGGGCCTTCAGATCACCTTCAACAGCGCCTTCGCGCTCTCCGAGGCGATCGATAAGGCGCTCAAGAACGACGCTCCCGATCAGGTCCTCTTCGAGAACTACCGCAAGGTGCTCGACACCTTCTTCCGGATCAACGCCACGCTCGTCTACCGGTTCTACGAGTGCGGCATCGATTTCGACAAGATGCAGAGTGGCTGGTACATGTGGCGGCATACGCCGTGGGCCAATTTCTGGCAACGGCTCCGTTTCCTCTACTACGGTTCCCGGATCATCGTCCATCCTCGCCAGAAGGTGCTGGCCTGGGCGCGTGAGGTTCTCTTCGGGAATGTCCGCAAGGGCAACGAGATCGCCAGGCTCTTCATTCTCCTCGCGGAGAACTACGAGAAGCTCCACGAGGAGCGGATGCGGGCCGCGGCGCCGCGTTTGGAGTTCAACGAATTGGAGACGTAAGTCGTTCTGCGATGCGGGGTTTCTGGGAACATGCCTTCTGTCGGGATACGGTGGGGCGCTCCGCGCGGGTCGCGCTCGTCGTGGGGACGCTCCTTGGTGTGATCAACCACTTCGACATGTTTCTCACGGGGAATTTCACGACCCGACGGGTGATCCAACTCCTCTTGACCTATATCGTTCCCTACGGCGTGGCGACCTACGCCGCTGCGATGCAGGCTCGTGCGGGTGAAGCATCCACCTGCGGGGAGGGGGGGGACTCCCCTCCCATTTCCGGAGAGCGTCACGGATGAAACCGAGACTCGAACGGGATGGCGTTCTCGTCCTCGACAAACCGGTGGGGATCAGCTCCTTCGATGCGATTCGCTTTCTGCGCTCCAGGATCAGGATCGGCAAGATCGGCCATACAGGGACCCTCGATCCCCTTGCCAGTGGTGTCCTGCCGATCGTGCTCAACCGGGCGACGCGGCTCTCCCCCTGGCTCAGTGATGCGAGGAAGGGCTACGAGGCGACGCTTGTGCTCGGCGAGGCCCGTGACACGCAGGATGCCACGGGGCGGGTCGTGGAACGCGCGCCCATCCCGGAACTCGATGCCGGGGGGATCGAACGGGTCCTGGAGACCTTCCTTGGGGCGCAGACCCAAATCCCTCCGATGTACTCGGCTGTGCATCACGAGGGTCGTCGCCTCTACGAACTCGCGCGCGAGGGGATCGAAGTGGCCCGTCCCCCCCGTCGGATCGAGATCGATGTGCTGAGGCTCCTGCGTTGGGAGGGGGGGGAGATCGACTTCCGGGTGATCTGCAGCAAGGGGACCTATATCCGCACCCTTGCCACCGATATCGCTCACCGGCTCGGCACGGTCGGCCACCTCAGCCGACTTCGCCGTATCCGGAGCGGTCCCTTCGGGATCGAAGAGGCCCACCCGCTCGAGGAGATCGCCGAACGGATCGAGCGAGGGAACTTCGAGGAGATCGTCATTCCACCCGTCGAGGCCCTTCCCGACCTTCCTGCGCTCCTCCTTTCCCCTGAGCAGTGCGCGGCGATCCGGCAGGGGCGTGCGATTCGCCACCCCACGCCGGTCGAGCCGGATGCCTTCGTGCGCCTCCTCGACCCTTCGGGTGCCCTCCTGGCGATCGGAATCGCCCGCAAGGAGGGGATCCACCCGAAACGGGTGATCGCCACGTAATGTTCCTTACGGTCGAACCACGGGGAGGAGAATCTGGGAGGGGTGACCGGGGCCGTAGTGGATCGTCTGGTTCGCGATCTTCGGCTCGGCTCCCGATTCGGGGGGATCGACCGTGTTCGTGTTGATTCCGAATCGGGGGTAGTTGCTCGAGGAGATCGCCACGCGGATCTGGTGTCCCTTGTTGAAGACGATCGAGGTACTCCAGAGATCGACTTCGATCTCGTAGATCTCTCCGGGTGCGAGGAAGGCCTCCTGGTCGAACCCCTCGCGGAACCGCATCCGGAAGATGCCATCGAGGAGGAGGATCGAGCGGCCGTCGGGATAGACGTCGGTCAGCTTCACCGTGAAATCGGTGTCGGGGGCGTCGGAGGCGACCCATAGCCGTGCCTTGACGCGTCCTGTGACCTCGAGGGGGGAGGAGAGAGGGGGGGTGGTGAAGGTGAGGACGTCGTCGCGCGCTTCGAGTTCCCGTTGATCGTAGGGGCCCCTTTCGAGGAAGAGGTTGTTCCCGCCGAGTGTTGGGACGGGGTCGTTCGGATCGTAGGTGAAGTGGAGTTCCCCCGGCGTCTCGGGAAGGGTTGGGGAGAGCGAGCCCTCGCTGCCGAGGTAGTAGGGGGTCGAAACGCTCTCCACCGGCCAATGATCGGCGCTTCTCCATTCGTTCCCGGGGGCGCGCGGATCGTCGGTGTCCCCCATCGTGTAGTAATAGACGGCGGGTTCCTCTGTGATCCCGGAGTCGATCCCCTTGAGCCAGAAGTCGAACCAGGCCAGCTCGAAGTTCTCGGCACCGGTCCAGGAGACCGCATTGGGGGGGAAGGTGAGTTCTCCCTGGCGGCGCTGGTAGAGGCCGGTGTGCGTCCACGGACCGATCACGATCCTGTGGCGGGTCTCCTGCCCCCCGGCCGTATCGAGGCCCATGAAGGCGTTCAAGGCTCCCTGCTGGAAGATGTCGAACCAGCCGGAGACGAAGAAGCCCGTGCTCTCGACGAGATCGGTCCGTTCGAGGAAGTTTCGCTCCTGCCACCACTCGCTCAGGCGGTAGTGTTCCAGGACGGTGGGGATGAGGTCTTCCTCTCCGAGGGAGGCGAGCCAGTTCTCCACGAGCGACTTCCGGAAGGCTCCTCCCTGGAAGGCGGTATCCTGGTAGCCGTCGCTCGGGACGATCACGGGCACCATGCAGCGCATCCCGGGGGGAACACTCCCGGCGGCACCCAACTGCGTGATCGCCAGCGCAGAGGAACCAAACGTACAGACCTCCCCGTTGCTCCACGGCTGTGCCTCGATCCAGGTGATCGTATCGTAGCCGTCCTCGATATCCCCCCACCCGTCCTCGTAGAAGAGGTTGAACGTCCCTTCGGAATCGTTCGTTCCCCGGATGTCCTGGGTCACGACGACGTACCCTTCCTGGATCCACTGCTTCGCAATCGTGGAGAGACGCGACTTCCCGTAGGGGGTACGGGAGAGGAGGGCAGGATGGGGGCCGGGGCTCTGGGGGAAGTAGATGTCCGTGGCGAGGTGGACTCCGTCCCGCATCGGGACCATGACCGTCTCCCGCTCCCGGCGACAGCTCGGGGCAAGAAGGAAGAACATCAGGGGGATCACAACGAATCCGTTCCAACATGACCGTTCACAGTGTAACATCTCGTCTCCTCGTTCCGATCGTTCCGGAGTCGGGTGGGGGGAAGGAAATTCAGAGGCATTCTACCATTTCCACCACAGCGTGGATAGAGGGATCTATGGCTTGATCTTGGGAATCCCGCAATCCCGCTGGATTGCTTGACGCTGCGGGGGATATTTGATACCTTGGAGACGAGGTATCCGCCACGGGCGCAGGCGCTCCGTGGGCGTTTCCGGGGTATTGCTCCGGCCGTGCATCATGTCCCCTTCGACTGCGAAGAGATCCTTCCGCCTTCAGGGTTGTCACGCAGGTTCGCTCCTCTGCTCGTCGGACGCCGGAGAGCGGGGCCGGATATGGTATAGAGGACGATTCGGCGCGCTGGGAGGAGAAGAAGTGACGATCTTTCAGCGAACCGGCGAGTATGGGTATTGCCAGAAACCCGAACCAATGGAGGCCGCGCTTCCCTCCCTCACCAAACGCTGGGGGTTTGCAGCGCGGGAATCGGATGAACTGCCCCGACTGCGGGAACCGGATCGATAGCAGGGTGGGATATTGCGTCCTGTGCCGCAGTACGTCGAATCTGCCGGAAAGTGAAGGCTTTCTCGAAGGTGGATCCCTTCTTTCCGGTCCGCCGGCGCAATCGACCGGGGCTCTGGCCACGCCGCAGACGACGCCTTCCGCGATTACTTCGGAACCGAATCTCCGGGCCGATCCCCATGCGATTGAGAGTCGCTACCGGATCCTCGGCCTTCTGGGGCGGGGGGGGATGGGGGTCGTCTACAAGGTTTTCGACCGGGTGATGGACCGCACCGTCGCGCTCAAGCTGCTCCCGGGCAACCGGGGCTCCGGGCCGAACGCACCGCCGGTGGAGGCGGAGCACCTGCGCCAGGAGCGGGTGCGGCTCATGAAGTACGAGTTCCTCAAGATGGCCAGTTTCAACCATCCGAACGTGGCACGGGTCTACGACTTCGGCTTCACCCGGGATGGTGGTTACTACTTCACGATGGAATTCATCGAGGGGGAGGATCTCCTTACTGCCACCAGCGGCATGGGCTACATGGAGATCCTCGTCCTCGTCGTCGATATTTGTCGGGCACTCGAGTACATTCATAGCCGGGGCGTCGTTCATCACGACATCAAGCCTTCGAACATCATGGTCCTCAGTTCGACCGATCTCTCCGATCTCTCCTTCGAGCGGGTTGCACAGCTCGATTCTGTGGACCAGCCGCCGCGCATCAAGCTGATCGATTTCGGGATCATGCGTGAGATCAGCCACAGTGGGGGGAAGAAGGTGCGGGGCACGCCGCGCTTCATGGCGCCCGAGGCGTTTCGGGGGGAGGGGGACCAGCGGACCGATCTCTATGCGCTGGGCGTGACGCTCTACAAGGTGATCTGTGGCATCTACCCCTTCGTGGGGGAGACGCTTTCGGAGTTGATCGCGCTCCACCGGCGGCGCCATCCTCGTCCCCCCTCGAGCCTCAAACCCGATCTGCCGCCTGTCTGGGAGGAACTGATCCTCAAACTTCTGGCCAAGGATCCGGCGGATCGTTTCGGGAGTGCGAACCAGGTCATCCGCTTCATCAACCACCGCCTCGGCACGAATTTCCGGATTGAAACGCGGCGCACGAGCGAGGGTTATGTCCAGAGCGGCAAGTTCGTGGGGCGTGGTGCCGAGCTGAAGTTGTTGCGGGAAGGGTGGCGGGCCATCGGAAGCAGGCCGAACGAAACCGCCCAGGTGCTCCTCATCGGGGGGGAGGCCGGTGTCGGAAAGTCGAGACTCCTCAAGGAGTTCAAGCTCGACGTTCAGATGTCGGAGGGGTTGATTTTCGTGGCGAGCTGTCATCCCTACCAGAGTATTCCGTACGAGGCGATCGCCACGCTTCTCGACCAGTTGCTCAGCCATGCGGCGGAACATGCGCCCTCGCTGATCCGGAAGTATGCCTCCGTACTGGGGAAGCTGGTGAAGGTTCCCCACCTTCCCCAGGCGGTGGTTCCCTCTCTGGCGGAACACGCCGAGGAACGGATTCGCCTCTTCACACGGGTGGCGGAGTTTCTTCGGGAGGTGAGCCGTCATCCGGAGGGAGAGGATGCCCCGTCACGGGAACGCTCCCCTCTCGTCCTCGTGATCGAGGATCTCCATCTGGCCGACCCTTCCACGCTCGATTTCATTCATGCGCTCGGCCAGATGCTCCGGGGTGCGAACGTGATGCTCATTCTGACGCTGCGCACCGACGAGCCCTCCCCAGCCCTTGAACTCTTCGATCGGGTTGGGAACGATCCGGAGCTTCAACACTGGCGCAAGATCACGCTTTCCCGTCTCAAGCGGGGGGATGTGGCTCGGTTGGTGGAGACGATGTTTCCTCGTCCTGATCATCTCACGACCTTCATCGACCGGCTCATGATCGAAACGGAGGGGAATGTCTTCTTCATCGAAGAGATCATGAAGAGTCTGATCGAGGAGGGATCGATCGTGCGGGAGGATCGGGGGTGGAAACTCGCCGAGGCTGGAGAACGGATCCGTCTTCCCAGTTCGATCGAGGGGTTGATCCAGCGGCGGTTTCTCCTTCTCGACGGGACCTCCCGAAAGCTGCTCCAATATGCCGCGGTGGCTGCAATGGCGTGCGATCCCGACCTTCTGCGTCAGTTTTCCGGCCTCGACGACCATCTCGTCTATGAGAAACTCACCGATCTCACGCTGCGCAATCGATTCCTTTCGGAGCAGCGTAGCCCTGAAGGCTCGCGTTACGACTTCGTGCATGGCAAGTTCCGGGAGGTGATCTATGCGGGGATCGATCCGGGGGAGCGCCGGGCGATTCACCGACGGATCGGGGTGGTGCTCGAGAGCCTCTATCCACCGCGGGAGATCGCGGGACAACTTGCCTACCACTTCCTCAAGGGCCAGGAGGTCGAGAAGGCCTTCGAATACAGTGTCCTGGCTGGGGAGATTGCGCGGGAGCGCTACAATTACGACGTAGCGATCGCCCACTACACGAATGCCCTCACCCTTCCCGTCGATGCGCCCGGCAGAAAGTGTGAACTCTATCTCTACCGGGCCGAGGCGCTCAAGATCGGGGGGCACTACGACGCTGCCCTCGAAGACTACCACAAGGTTCTCCACGGTCTCATTCCGATGCCGGAGGAGTCGGTTCAGGAATCGACCGAGCGCAAGGGCTTCATCCTCTGGGACATGAGCGACATCCACCGTATCCAGGGCCGGCTGGAACTTGCGATGAAGTGTGGGATGAAGGCGCTCAAGCTCTTCAGCTTTCTCAAGCACTGGCAGGGGATGGCGCGTTCACTCAACCTGATTGGCCGCATTCACCTGAGTCGGCACGAACTTTCCCGCGCGCGTGAGGTCTTCCAGGAGGCGCTTCAGCTCTGCTTCAAGTATAACGACGAGGCTGGCGTGGCCGATGCGCTCAACAACATCGGGAAGATCTACCACCGCTGGGGGGATGCGCGTGCCTTTGATCATTTTTCCCGCGCCTGCGCCATCCGCGAGCGGATGGGGGACCTCTACGGGATGGCCGACGCGCTCAACAACATTGGTCTGGCCTACTATGAGGCAGGGGATCACGAACGGGCGCTTGGGCATCTCACGAGAGCGCTCGAGATCCGTCGTTCGATCGGCAACCGCTACGGTGAGGCGGCCACGCTCAACAATATCGGTTCCGTCTATTTCGCCAAGGGGTGGTTCCGCAAGAGTCGGAAGTGTTTTGCCGAATCGCTCGAACTCAAGCGGACGTTTGGCAACCGCTACGCGATCGCCTCTGCGCTCAACAACATCGGGATGTGCCTGCTGCCGCTTTGTCATTTCGACGAGGCGCGGGAGTCGTTCTCCGAGGCGATCGAACTGGCGCGTGGGATCAAGGACCAGCGGATGGAGGCACGTTTGCTGCATAACTTCGGCCTGATCGAGAGGGCCAGCGGTGCGTACTGGGCTGCGATGCGCTTTTTCCGCAAGGCCGTTCAACTCTGCGAACAGGTTGGGTTTCGGGAGGGGCGTCTCCATTCCCTGGCTGAGATCGGCGATCTTTACCGGATCCTTGGGTGTGGCCAGGAAGCCAGGGGGTATCTTTCTCGCGGGCTTGCGCTTGCCGAAGAGGGGAAGAACGCCGATGTGCGTTGCCGGGTACTTGTGGCCCTGGGTCTTCTCGCTCTGCGGGAGGGGAGGATGGAAGAGGCGGCTGATCGTCTTGATATGGCGCTTCGTCTTGCGCAGCGGTCGGGCAACCTTCAACTCCTCCTGCAGAGTCTCGAAGCCCAATGCCGGCGATGGTGCCGGCTTTCCGACGCCGAACGCTACCACGAAACGGCAAAGCGGCTTTTTCGGGAGGCGAAATCGGTCGGGTACCGTACCTATTTCCTGCAGGCTTCCCTTCATCTTGCTCGGCTCGAAGCCCCCCGGAACTTCGCCAGGGCGGAGCACCGTCTCCTCCGGATCGGCGCAATTTCCCGGCGTCTGGGTCTCTTTCCCATCCTGTGGCGGATCGAGGCGATGATGGGGGTGCTTTATCTGCGCCACAAGAAGCACGTTCCGGAACGCGACTTGCGGGCAGCCGGCCAGAAGAAGCTCCGCCAGGCGGAACAGATCCTTGACGGGATCGCGGAAAAGCTGCCCGACCCCGCTCTCCGGGAGAAATTCCGGGCAACGATCGAACTGCGGCGCATCCTCGAGGAGCCGATTTGATCCGGTAGTGCGTTTACCGGCTCCTCCCGAGGAGAGCGCCGAGATCAAGGAGAATGCCCATGGAACTCCGATGCCCCTTCTGTCATGCTCCTCTTCTCGAGGAGGAGGCCCGAGTGACCTGCGGGGCCTGTCATACGCTTCACCATGAAGAGTGTTGGCTCGAAAATTTCGGGAAGTGTGCGATTTTCGGATGTGGTGGTGGGGCGGCGTCCCCATCGCTTGGGGGGGAGGGGGAAGATCGTCACATCGTCGTTCTTCCTCGCCGGCCGAGGCGGCGAATCCGGCGGGAAGAGGGATGGCGGCGGCGGCGCAGAACCTTCGGGAATCGTATCGGTTTCATCTTTCCTCTCATTCTCCTCTTTGCTTCCCTCATCCGTTTCGGCCTCCGTTCCGCGGAGGAAGTGCACTTGCGCTATGCTCTGCCGGTGGACCCCGCCACCCGTGAGAGGGCGTTGGAGCGGAGTCTGCAGCGTTTCCCGCATGACGATTTTGCCGTAGAAATCCTCCATGGCGTTGCCACGCCGAAGTTGTGGGGGGTACGGCCGCGCGTCCAGCGTCATGATGATGGTTTTGCGGAGGGAGTGCCGGTGCTCCGGCTTACCGAGCAGGTTCCCATCATCTGGGATATTCCCCATGGGATGAGCGACTCGAGGGGAAGTTCGAAAACATCCGAGTTGCAGCGGGGGGACATCCGGAACTCTTCCGGCGGTGTACCGCTGCCCACCCAGAAATCCTCCTTTCAACGAGAGGTTCCATGAGTCACGTCGTCAGCCAATGCCCCGAATGTCACAAGGATCTCCGGTTACCGGAAACGCGCTTCGAGTCCCTCGAGATCGGGCATGAGGTGCTCTGTGGAAACTGTGGTCTGACCTCCCTCGTCGATGCGAAGGAGGTTCATGGCAAACGTCGCCGGCTTCATCTACGTCCGAAGCAGAGCGCGGTGCGCCCCCTCAAGGATCCGGGGACCGATCTTCCGGCCAAGGGGGAAGCCGATCTGCTCTCGATGCGGAACGCCGCAGAGGGGTTTGCTCGTTTTCTTGCGCAGCGGGCCACGCCGATGACGGTGGCGATCGAGGGGGAGGGGGGAATCGGAAAGTCGAGTTTCCTCCAGATGCTCGAGGAGGCTTTCGGGCACCGGCAGGAGATCGAGGCACGCGGAGGGATCGCCCACTACGTGAGTTTGTACGCGAACACGCCGGAACTTGCTGCAAGCAGTCATCTCTTTTATGTGATCGAGTTTCCGGTGGGGCTCTTCCGGCACAGTGGGAAGGTGGGACGTCTCTTCGTCCTCTTCCTCCTTGAAGCGTTGCGGACGATCGTGGAGGGGAAGAAGTTTTCTCCCACTGGTCTGCGCAAGCGTCTCTCGGAGCGTGCGATCGAGATCGGCGACTATGCCGACGAGCCGCAGGAAGGTGCCGGTGCCATGATCCTCGACCTCCTCGAGGAGACGCACTACCTCTGTTTCCTCAAGGAGGAGCTTCGAGGGTTGAGTCGCAAGGTGCTTCGGAGATTCCCGAACAAGCGGGTGCGCATCGTGGTCATTCTCGATGAGCTTGACACCCTTTCTCCCGGCACGGCGAGTGAACTCGTCGAAACGCTCAAGAGTTACTGTGAGCAGGAGGGGTTCATCTTCCTCCTGGCCTGTGAAAGTTCTCGACTTTCCGGGGGGAGTGGGGAGGAGAAGGAGCGTCGGCTCTTTGCCTCGAAGATGTTTCAGATCGTCTATCAGCTCCCTACGCCGCCGGCCGAGAGGGTTCTCGATATTGCCCGGAACTTTCCGGTTGTCAAGCATCTCATCCCTCAATACGAACGGGCATTCTTTGACATCCTCAAGGTTTTCCCGCATCTTTCTCGTAACCTCCGCAACCTCAAGCGGCTGCTCAACACCTACGAACTCACCCTCACGGTGGCTGGTCTCGATCGGAACACGCCGAAGGAGGGGAAGCGGAAGATGCAGCTCATTCTTCTTCTTCTCACGGCCCTCTACCAGTTCGACGAACGTTGTTATCGTCATCTGGAGGCGTCCGTCCGTCGCTTCGGGGATGCCAAGAAGCCCAACGAGATTCTCCGTGTGCTTGAGACCTTTGCCCGGAAGGAGGAGGTCGTCCTTCAGCTTGAGGCCGGGGAGCGTTCTTCTCAGCAGTTGATCGACTCGATCCACATGAGCCGGATGGAGAATACTTCCAATCCCCGATACAGTGTCATCTCGGGTGTCATCCAGATCATCGTCACCCAGGGATGGAGCGAAAAAGATCTCTTGCGTGGTTTCGAGTACGTCTGTCGGTAATCAGCGATCCCCCCCGCTGGCGAAGAACGCTTCCCATTCCTCCCCTGTAGACGCGCGGCATACACGTTTCCCCTCCGCCGACAACGTCACATGAACCGCTCGATCCCGATGACATGGGGATCACAATTCTGACGTGCGTCCCATTTGCTTTTTCGTTGATTTTTCTGTTGCTGAATGGTAAGATGAAGGATAAGGGACAGCGTAGCGCAACGGAGTTACATGTGGTACGGGGACAGTAGATTCCATAAGATGCAAGCAAATTCTATTCCGACATACATCTCTATCGTTTTCTGGAAGCATAACGCAGTTGCCTGCGAAACATCCGGAGCTGAGCGGGATTTGGGATTTTTGGGATGCTCCGCGAGGTGCAGAGATGTTTTGTTCTGTAATTTCATGGGCTTAGACTCAAAATCATCCGTTTCGCTTCGTCTATTCTTCCGTGAAGGTCGAGATGTTTTGCATCGGCATCTTTTCCCCTTCTACTCCAAGGACTTGGAAAATTGGTGTTGAAAGAAATGCCCTGTTGAAGGGTTGGAAACACGATTAGTAACCACTCATTACATTTTGGGCATTGGATAGTTGAAAGAAATGCCCTGTTGAAGGGTTGGAAACACACGAAGTGAAAAAACCCCTCCCAGAAGGAGGGGCGGGGGTTGAAAGAAATGCCCTGTTGAAGGGTTGGAAACACCTCCTCTCCTCAAGGATTACAGCCGCGTCGCTCCATGTTGAAAGAAATGCCCTGTTGAAGGGTTGGAAACACATTCGGGCATCGGATGATCATCCTCCGCCCTCCATGGTTGAAAGAAATGCCCTGTTGAAGGGTTGGAAACACAGCTGCGCCCCTGGGGGCGTCGATCATGATGAGCACCGGTTGAAAGAAATGCCCTGTTGAAGGGTTGGAAACACGCAGGTCG
>CAZTSL010000057.1:0-29198 GCA_964616915.1 uncultured bacterium | reverse complement strand
CGTCGATTTCGATGCGATTGCCCTGAAAATGGCCCCGAAGAATCTTGACAAAGGGAATATCCTCTGTTAAAAGGAGCGGAATTTCGATGTATCGGGCCGAAGTCTTGCCTGCATCGGATCGACGTTCGGGGGGTTCTCTCTCCGATGTGCGAGGGAACATCCCGGTATTTCGTCGTGTCCTTCTCCGTGGCCATTGTGGGCAGGGGGAGCGCTGGTGCGGTCGATCCGGTTCGGTCTATAGAGGTTCCGATCCCACATGACGTTTACTTCCGAAAATGCAGGAGTGGAGAGATGAGAAGAATCGCTGTCGCCTTGAGCCTGATGTTCTTTCTGTGCGGGGCGTTTTCCGTGGCACATGCCGGAAAGTTCGGTACCGCGAAGATCGTGGGGAAGGTGATCTTCAAGGGGGAGAAACCGGCCGAGAAACCGATCAAGATGGATGCGGATCCCAAATGCGCGGAGCAGTACCCCGAGATGCCGACGACGAAACACTTCGTCCTCAACGAGGATGGAACCCTGCAGAACGTCTTCGTCTACGTGAAGGAAGGGATCACCGGAAAGTACGATCCGCCCAAGGACGCGAAAGTGGTCCTCGATCAGCACGGGTGCTGGTATTCCCCCATGGTCTTCGGGGTCCAGGTCGGCCAGAAGTTCATCATTCGCAACGACGACGACACGCTCCACAACGTCCATGCGATGCCGAAGAAGAACCGGGAGTTCAACGTCGGGATGCCGATGAAGGGGATGCAGATCAAGAAGAAGTTCAAGAAGCCGGAGGTGATGGTCAAGTTCAAGTGTGACGTGCATCCCTGGATGTTCGCCTACGTCGGTGTGCTCCCCCACCCCTTCTTCGACACGACCGACGAGAACGGTTTCGAGATCGACAGGCTGCCGGCCGGGGAGTACGTCCTCGAAGCATGGCACAAGAAGCTCGGCACGGTGACGAAGAAGGTCACGGTGAAGGAAGGCGAAACGAAGGAAGTCGATTTCGTCATGGAGTACAAGGGGAAGTAAGGGGATCGTTCCTTCCACCCCTCGGGGACGAATCGCGTTCCTTCACCCGCGATGTGGAGGAACGCCTCCCCCAACGGAGAGAGGAAAAACGACCCGTTGACATGCCGCACGCTTTGTGCTAACCTTCCTTTCTGTATCGGGGCTGTAGCTCAGCTGGGAGAGCGCTTGACTGGCAGTCAAGAGGTCGACGGTTCGATCCCGTTCAGCTCCATCGGAAACGAGCGGTTCCCCTTGTGGGGAGCCGCTCGTTGACTTTTGGGGTGGTCATCGGACGGGGCAAGGGGTAATCATCACGCTGGGCAAGACAAGGGAACGGCTCGGAATGGAATGGGGAGGGGGTATGCCCTCGCCTGCTTCGTGGATGCGATCGGGCGGCGGGCTTTGAGCCTCAGGGGGCGACTTCGAAGGCCTTCATGACGGCCATGTGCTGCATACCGGTCACGTGGGAGTCACCCGATTGGATCGGCGTGGGCGGATCGGGATAGACCGCGCTGTCGAAGACGAGGCCGTCGGGAAAGATATCCGTCCCGATCGTCAAGGGGGTATGGGTATCGTCGAGGAGGTCGTTGGGGAGGACCCAGTCGTACGGTTTGTTTCGCGGTTCGTTCGTATCCCGGTCTCCTCGTTGATCCCTCGGGATGTGGCGATCGACGCTGAGGAAGCCCCGGAGCGTGTCGAGCGCCGACTCGGAGGTGCTCTGAAGATTGAGGTCTCCCCCGACGACGATATAGGCGTTGTCATCGAAGAAGCGCGAGATATCGTCCTGGAGTGCGCGGGCCTCGTTGTTGCGGCGGCCTGCGCTGCTGGAATCTCCCTTGAAGTGGACGCTGACGACCTGGAGATCGACCGGTCCGGGGATGTCGATGACGGCCCAGGCGAAGTCACGGTCCGGCACTTCGGCATCGTTCCACTCGCCGGCCGCCACGATCGGATAACGGCTGATCACCCCATTGGGGATCCGTTCGTTCCCCCCCTCGACGAAGTAGTCGTACTCCGGGCCAAGGGCCAGATCGACGAGATCCCGTAGACTCCCCTGGCGGTAGTTGAACTCCTGGATGAGGACGATGTCGGGGGAAAGTCCCTGGAGGATCCGGATGCCGGGGGATTCGTAGGCGGAATCATTCCCGCTCGACAGATTCGCGGCCATGATCGTTACGATGCCGGGCAGATCGCACGAATCGGTCCCGGGATCGTCGGGACAGGGGTCGCAGACATCACCGATACCGTCGAGATCC
The DNA here is from genome assembly GCA_964616915.1 of uncultured bacterium. GTDB lineage: Bacteria > Myxococcota_A > CAZTSL01 > CAZTSL01 > CAZTSL01 > CAZTSL01. The sequence goes on along the minus strand of CAZTSL010000057.1, from coordinate 26,949 downwards.
CGATCCTCCTGATCGTCGTTGGGTCGGCCGGGACAGTTGTCGCAGGTATCGCCGAAGTCGTCGGCATCGGCGTTCGCCTGATCGGGATTGGCGCGATCGGGGCAGTTGTCCTCCGAATCCATCACGCCATCCCGATCGCGATCCCTCCTCCCCCCACAATCGGGGGGCTGGACCGCGGCGAGCCCAAGAAGGAGGAGCCCGGAGAGAAGGAGAATTTTCACACGATACGCTTGCGTTCGATTCACGTTCGATCCTTTCGAGAGATCATTTCACCGAAATCGGGGACACGCAGTATGCGGCGACGTCCCGCCCTTGTGCCGTCCTCTTCGGCAAGTGAGGAGTCCGGCAGCCAAGGAAGAGGGTATCACGTCGAGGTCCCGGGATCAAACGGAGCAGTGGGGGATGGGCGTTTCTTTTCTCTTGACAGAATCGGGAGGATCGGCTAGAGTTGGAGGGAAATCATCTCATACCTTTTGCTTCTCTTCACCATTTCATCGGTTTCCTCTGCACTGAAGACTCCGTCCCTGGACCCCGGCCGACCCCCGTACGCTTCCATCGCTCTGATTGGGATTGCCTTCGAGAAGGCAGGAGGAGGCGTACGAAAGGCTGGGGAAAGCCCTGAAGACAGCGGTATTTGCGACTTTCCGGCGTCCAAAAAGTGCTTGACAAAGCCGGAGACATCCTGTAATGATATACCCGGCTCGAGGTGGATGCCCCATTGGGGGGATGGGGTGGCGCGCATAACCTGGCGTAATGGTGGAGTAAATAGAGTATGTTGTTCTCCCGCTCCAAAGGTGTGATCGGACTCGATATCGGTTCCAGTTCCATCAAGGTGCTGGAACTCAAGGAGGCGAAGGGGGGGTATACGCTTCAGAACATTGGGATCCAGCCCCTCCCACCGGAAGCGATCGTCGATGCCGCGCTGATGAACTCTCCGGTGGTCGTCGATGTGATCCGGGAGCTGATTTCCCGTCTCAAGATCAAGACGAAGGATGTCGTGACGTCCGTGTCGGGTCATTCCGTGATCATCCGGAAGATCACACTGCCGCTGATGACCGAGGAGGAGGTGGAAGGGAACATCCAGTGGGAGGCGGAGCAGTATATTCCGTTCGACATCAACGACGTGAACATCGACTTCCAGATCCTCCAGCCCGATACGCACGACCAGGAGAACCTCGATGTCCTGCTCGTGGCGGTGAAGAAGGATCTGATCGACGACTACACGTCGGTGATCATGGAGGCGGGGCTCAACCCGGTGATCGTGGATGTGGATGCGTTCGCCGTGGAGAACATGTACGGCCTCAACTATCCGTCGGCGGTGGGAAAGGTGTTGGCGCTGGTGAACATCGGGGCCAGTATCATCAACATCAACATTCTCAAGGATGGGACATCGACCTTCACTCGAGACATCTCGATCGGGGGCAACCAGATCACGGAAGAGATCCAGAAGCAGTTGAACGTCAGCTTCGAGGTGGCCGAAGCGATCAAGATCGGGGAGATCACGGAAGGGTATGATCCCGCGGAGATCCGGGAGATCATCAATTCCGTCTCCGCCTCGATCGCGCTCGAGATCCAGCGTTCGCTCGACTTCTTCACCTCCACGTCGATGACGGGACACATCTCGAAGGTCTATGCTTCGGGGGGATGTGCCAAGACGCCGGGTTTGACGAAGGTGATCGAGGATCAGCTCGGTATTCCGGTGGAGATCGTCAATCCTTTCAACAACATCGAGATCAATCCCAAAATTTTCGATACGGCCTATATCGAAGAGATCGCTCCCCTCTGTGGTGTGGCGGTGGGGCTGGCCTGGAGGAGGCCCGGGGACAAATGATCAAGATCAACCTACTCCCGAGCGCGAAACGTGCGAAACCCCGAAAGCGGAAGGTGCCGGCCGTCTCACCGGTGGCCGTGATCGGAGGCGTGATCCAGATCCTCCTCGTCATGTTGATCATCGGCGTCATTCACCTTCAGGTGGAGCGCCAGCGCAAGCAGCTTCAGATCGAGATCGCCCGGATCGACGAGGAACTCAAGGCGATGCGCGGCAATATCCGGCAGATCGAAACCTACAAGAAGACGACACGTCTGCTGCGTCAGAAGCTTCAGATCATCGAGGATTTGAAGAAAGCCAAGCAGGGGCCGATCCATTTGATGGAAGAGTTGAGCATCAGCATCCCGGAGAAGGTGTGGTTGCAGGAGTTCGACAATCTGGGCAAACAATTGAAGCTGAAAGGTTTCGCGGTGGAGATCGTCCATGTCTCCGACTTCATGCAGAACCTGGAGAATTCTCCCTACTTCTCCGAGGTGAAACTGGAAGAGGTGACCTCTGAAGGGATCCGAGGCGGGGTCTCCGTCCATCGCTTCGAACTGAAGCTGACCGTCAATACGAAACCGAGACTCAACTGAAGGGCAAATGGCGAGGCGTCCATGTCGTGGGTACGAATCATCGTGATCTCTTCGGTCATCTGCGTGCTTCTCTTCGGGGGGTACATCTTCGCCGGTTATCATCCCAACCGCAAGCAGATCCAGGCGCTTCAGGCGCAACTGGAAGAGAAGAAGCGGCAGAAACGGGAACAGCAAGAGATCGTGAACAACCTTCCGAAGTTCCGGGAAGAGATGGCGCGGGTGGAGCGACGCTTCCGGGAAGCGAGAGCGCAGCTTCCCGATTCGAGCCAGATACCGAACCTGCTACGGGATATTGCGAAGAAGGCCCAGGATTCCGGCCTGGAGATCAAATCGTTCAAACTCAAGCCGGAGAAGGTGGAGGGGTTCTTCGCTTCCGTTCCGGTCGATATGGTGATTCGCGGCCGTTATCACGACATCGCCGTCTTCTTCGACGAGATTTCCCGGCTCTCCCGTATCGTGAACATCTCGAATCTGAAGCTGAGTTCCCCGACGATGCAAGGGGGTGTGCTCAAGTTGACGGCCAAGTGCGTGGCCACGACGTTCAAATTCGTGGAGGGAGAACCGGCATCCAAGAGGAAGAAGAAGAAGAAACGGTAGATGTGATTTTGAGATGCTTTTCCCCTTCTTTCCCGCCTTGAGGAGCGACGGTGCCAGATGAGACGGAAAAGACTTGTTTTCGGTCGATTTCACGAGATCCGCTTCCCGCGACCTCTTCTTCTCGTCATGCTCTGTGGGCTCGGATTCGTGATGAACTGCGGTAAATCGGAACCACCACCCGCTTCTCCCGTATCCACGCCACGCCCGGCCAAACACGATCGGCGTGCGAAGCCTGCCGCTCCGGTCGAGTCCTCGAAGGAGGAACTCGCGGTGATGCCGCGGTATGAGTACAATCCGATGGGGAAACGGGATCCCTTCCAGCGTTATCAGGTTCCGGAGCTTCAGATCTCTCCCGATTTTCCCTTGACCGGTTTCGAACTCAAGTCGCTCAAGCTGGTGGGGATCGTGGTGGGCCTCCCGGAACCGAAAGCGGTCTTCGAGGCGCCCGACGGGAAGAGCTATGTCATCGAAGCTGGAGGGAAGATCGGAAAGAATGACGGGACAGTGGTAAAAATTCTTCCTGATGAGGTCATCATCGTGGAGAAACGGGTCGATCGAACCGGGAATCTTCGGGATGAGCAGGTATCCGTGAAACTCTATCCAGAGCAGGGGGGAACACTTTGAGCACACCGCGGTTCATCGTCGTCTGGATTGCCATATTCCTCTTCCATCTTGGCTCGTTCGTTTCGAGCGTCGCAGCGATGCCGGCGAAGAAATACGTCGGCCAGCGCATCTCCCTCGATTTCCAGAATGCCGAGATCACGAGCGTGCTACGGCTCATCTCGGAGGTGAGCAAGCTCAACATCGTGACGAGTGGACGGGTGGGTGGACGGATCACGATCAAACTTCAGGACGTTCCGTGGGATCAGGCGCTCGATGTGATCCTGCGCACGAGCGGTCTCGGAAAAGTCCAGGAGGGAAACATCATCCGGATCGCCCCGACCGACGTGCTCGTGCGCGAGGAGCTGGCCCGTCTCTCGCAGGAGCGGGCCGTCGATACCCAGGTACCCCTGACGATCGAGTTGATCCATGTCAACTATGCCGACGCCAAGGATCTACAGAGCCAGGTCGCCGCGATCCTGAGCGAACGGGGGGTCGTTCGGGTCGATACACGGACGAACGTGCTCATCGTCAAGGATACGCCGGACAGGGTGACGGCGGCGGCCAACCTCGTGGAATCGCTCGATACGCAAACCCCCCAGATCCTGATCGAGGCGCGGATCGTGGAAGCGAGTGAGAACGCCTCCCGGGCATTCGGGATCCAGTGGGGCGGCGCGTACGTGGCCGACCCTGCGCTCGGGACGGGGACGGGGGTGGGGTTCCCCAGTTCCGTGGCCGTCTTCGGTGCGCAACCGGGCAACTTCGCGGTGAATCTCCCCGTGGCCGCGGGTACCGGACAGGGCGGATCGATGGCCTTCTCGCTGCGCTCGATCTCCGACTCCCTGAGCATCGACCTCATCCTGAGCGCCTTCGAGTCGGACGGCCACGGCAAGATCCTCTCCAATCCCCGGATCATGGCGCTCGACAACGAAGCCGCATCGATCGAGACAGGGATCCAGATTCCGGTGACCACGATCTCCGCCGGGGCGGTCGGGGCGGTCGCCACGATCGGGGAACAATTCCAGAATGCCACGCTCAACCTGACGGTGACCCCGCACGTCACATCCGACGAGTTCATCTTCATGGAGGTGAACCTCACCCGCGACAGCATCAGCAGCTTCCGAAGCCCGCTGGGAAACCCCGGTATCGACACGACCCGGGTTACGACTCAGGCCCTCGTCAAGGATGCCGATACGTTGGTCATCGGGGGTGTGCTCGAACTCACCGACCGCAACAACCACAACGGGATTCCGATGCTCAGCCGGATCCCGGTGCTCGGCTATCTCTTCCGCAACGTCGAGCGATCCTCGGAGCGCAAGGAACTGATCGTCTTCATCACGCCGCGCATCGTTCGCAGCAAGCCCGCCCTCTGAAGGGGAGGGAACCCTTGAACGGTTCCACTCGATGGGATAACATAACGAAAGCAAGGAGATGCGACGGGAGGGTTTCATGTTCGGAAGCAAATCGTACCTCGCGGGAGTGAGTGGCATCCTCATCGCAGGACTCTTTTCCTTTTCCGGCTGTGTGAACAACGAACCGATCGCCTACAAGCTCATCATGAATCCGAGCAGTTTCGCGGGGGATTTCATCTTCACCGGCGGCCAGCCGGCCCAGGCGGAGACGATCGTCCCCTTCACGGCCGTCGTGGCCCGTGTGGCCTCCTTCGAGTCGAGCACGCAGGGGAAAGCCCTCTTCGAGGAGAGCGCGATCGTTGCAGGGGTGGACGTGACCTGGTCGAGCACTTTCTCGGAGACCCCCTTCCTGGCGAATCCACCGAACAGCACCGAAATCCGTGAGATCGATCTCATCGATTTCACGGAGCGGGTTCCGATCCAGGACCTGCGGGTACGGGACGTGTACATCAAACTTCAGGTCTCGCCGAATGCGGACAGCTACGGTCTCTTCAACAAATTCCTGCGGATCCGGGTCGTCGATATGGGGGATCCCGATCTCGACGCGGGAGACTGCACGGAGGAGAATCCGGGGGGGGACGACCGGAATCCTTGCTCCGCCGACGGTGCGCTCCAGGTAGAGAACCTCGAAGTCGAGGATCTCTTCCGGGAGTTCTCCGAGGGGGAACTCCTCCAGGCGTTGGCGGACAATCTCGGCTACGAAGGGGACCCCAACGATCTCAAGCCGCAACTCCAACAGATCAAACTCGATGCCTGCACCGCGCTCGACCGCCGGATTCGGGAGGGGTTCGAACTCGGTGACGAGCCGATGCCGATCAAACCGAAGGCGTGTATCGCTTTCGAGGAGGGGGGGAGCAACGAGATGGTTTTCCGGGTCTTGCCCTTCCCCAGCGTCAAGAAGACCGATTCAGGCGGCAACTCCACGGTGTACGTCTTCTTCGATGTATTGAACGCCCAATATACCGATGTCATCCTGGCCGATGTCAAGGGGAGTCTCGGGATTTCGACCGTCTCGATCAACCAGGGGAGCACCGGTGTCGAGGCGGGTGAGGACGTCGAAACGCAACAGCAGTGATCCGGCACTCTCGATTCCGGGTAGGCGGCCGGATCCCGCGACCACACCCCCGTCTCTCCTGCGCATCGTCTCGAACCGAATCGTGGCCTCATGACCATGGATCCAGCAACATCCGAGGGACGCGCCGATGGCACCCAATCGTGAACGGACGGGATCGGAACGGGAGTACCTCCAGAAAATCCGTGCGCTCGAGGAGCGTCTCAAGAAGGAGCCCATTCCGGGGAACTATATCGCCCTTGCCAAGGCCTACCACAAGATCCGTCTCTTCGACCACGTGATCAAGATCCTCAACAAGGCGTTGGCCCGCTATCCGAGCAACGTCGATGCCCAGTATTGGCTGGGGCGCAGCTACTTCGACAAGGGGATGGTCCAGGTCGCGCAAGAGATTCTCGAGGGGGTCATCGCCTCGATCCCCCACCATCTCCCCTCTCTCAAGATCCTGGGGCATATCGCCTACAAGCAGAAGAACACGACGAAGGCGATCATGTACTACCGCAAGGTACTCACGCTCGACCCCACCCAGGAAGAGATCCAGAACATCCTCGAACTCCTCGAGGAGAAAATTTTCTCGGCCCTGGAAGAGGAGGAAGGGGAGCCTTCCGACGTCGATCCCAACGACGTCACGATGGTCGCCTCTGCGGTCGGGAAACTCGAAGGTATCACCTTGCCCCGCCGGGAGGAAGAGCGTCATGCTTCCGATCCCTCACTCCAGACGGGCGAGAAGATCCCATCGGGAGGGGAGGATGGATGGGAAGCGCTGAAAGCCTCGCGTCCAGCCTCCAGAACGTATCTCGAGGAAGACGAACGGCTGATTGCGGAGAATCTCAAGACCTTGAACGATTGGGTCAAGAATCTCAAACGAGAGTTGTAGGGGGGTGGGCAGGAGTTCATGACCTCGAGTCCCAGGGGCGCCGATCCTCCTCTCCTGAGGCGTCGGCATGGCGAGGAAAGCGAGCAGGAGCGTGGGGCATCCACCCGACGAGAAGAAGGGGTTTCTTGCCCAGATGATTCCCCGGAAGCGAGGGGAGGGGGATTCGTCCATCAAGCCGAAGGACCTGATCAAGCAGGCACGGAGCTTCCGGAAGGCGGAGAAGAAGGAAGCTGCGGTCGAGGCGTTCTTCCAGGCCGCTCGTCTCCTTGCCGAGCAGGGGCGCACGAAGGCCGCGATCGACATCCTGGAGGAACTCCTCGAAGTCGATGACCATCATCTCCCCACCTATCATGAACTGGCCCGCCTCTATCTCGCGCTCGAACGGATTCCGGAAGCGATCAGCCAGTTCATGGTGCTCTCCCGTCTCTACATCGCCGCCGGCAGGATCAAGGAGGGGCTCGATGCGCTCAGCCGGATGGTGGAACTCAATCCGGAGGATTTCGAGAACCGGATGAAGCTTGCCGAACGGTTCCTTGCGGCAGGATATCAGGAGGAGGCGGAAGCCCACTTCGTCAAGGCGGCCGAAACGCTTTCCGCACGGGGACATGGTGAAGCCGCTCAGCGCAAGCTCGAACTCCTCTTCGAACGGGGGTTGCAATCACGACGGATCGTGATGGCGTTGGCCCGACAATACTGGGAGAACCAGCAGTTTCGTCGGATTCTCCTCTTTGCGCAGGAGGTGGCCCCGGAAATCCGGGAACATCCCGACTTCCAGACGATTCTTGCCCAGACGTACGGGATGCTCGCGGAGGAGAGCCTGATTCCGAGTCCTCCCTCCCCGGAGACGAGTAGCGATGTCGGCGCCACGGATGCCACCCGGCCGAAGGAAGGGGTATCGCCCGTGGCGGCCGAGGCTCCATCGCCGGCCACTTCCTCCGAAGGGGCAGCCCCGCCGCTTGCCGTCTTCGAGACGGATGAACGGGGAGAGCCCACGCCGCCGGAACGACTCCCCGTCGATCATGAGAAGATCCTCGACCGTTGGGTTTCGTTGATCGCCCGGAAATGGAATACGAAGGAGAGCTATCCCAAGGCGATCGACTTCCTGGAGCGGGGGACGCGGCGCTTCCCCGCGCACCGCCGGATGAACGAACTCCTCGAGGAGTACTACGTCCGCACCCATCGTTTGCGGGAAGCGGTTTCGCAACTCCACAGACTGGCCGATCTGGCCGAGCAGGAGGGAGATCGACCGGCCGTGCGGGGTTATCTCGTGTCGGCGCTCTCCCTCGATCCCCGGCATCCCATGACCGTGAGGCGGTTGAAAGAGAACTATCTGGCTGCGGGGGATCGGGAAGCGGCCTCGAGTCTTCTCGTGCGTTCGGGGAAGGCCGCGATCCGCAAACGGGCCTGGTCGTTTGCCTACGAATGTTTCGCGGAGGTTCTCACGCTCGATCCAGGAAACCTCGAGGCCCTCGAGATCCGTTTCGAACTGGCTCGAAAGCTCCAGTTGCCGCAGGAGGCGATCGAACATCTCTTCGAGCTGGCGGAGCTTTCCCTTGCTTCGGGGCAGCGGGATCGGGCGATCCGGTATCTCGAGCGCATCCTCGAAATCGATCCGGAGCATGTCGCCACGCTCCTCAAGCTCCGGGATATTCATGTGGCGCAAGGACAGCGGATCGCGGCACTTCCCTATCTCAAGAAGCTCGCCGAGATCTCCCACCGGGAGAAGAATCTCGAACGGGCGCGGGATGCGCTCCGCGAAGTACTGCGCTGGACCCCGGAGGATGAAACCGCGTATCGCAGTTTGCGGGAGATCCTCCTCGAGATGGGATCTCGGCAAGATGCCTGCCGCGAGTTGCTCAAGCACTGCGACGACCTCTTCGCCCGGCAGAGTCCGCCGATCGCCCTGGCAGAGCAGCGTCTCCGGGGAATCCTCGAGATTCTTCCGGACTTCGAAGAGGCCCGTCAACGCCTTGCGCATCTTCGCGAACATGAGTGGGTGGACGAGCGAAAGCTCGAGCGTCACTTCCGGGAAGCAGAGGCCGCAAGGCAAGGGGGGGATTACGCGAAGGCGCTCTCCATCCTCGACCAGATCTCCAGACGCGACCCGGCCAACGAGCGGGCGCTTCGCGAGATCACGACCCTCGCCAAGGAGATCGGAGACCAGCGCAGGGCCACGGAGGCACTCAAACGCCTGGTACGCCTGGCGCTCGATCGAAAGAACTATACCGCCGCGCGGAACGATGCGCACGAACTCCTCGCCTACCGTCTCGATACCTCCGAGGCGCTCGAAGTCTGCGAATGGCTCACCCAGAGCCTCGTGGGGTTGGGGCTCCGGGACGAAGCGCGGCGGGAACTCGAACGTCTCTGTCTCACGGCCTTCCAGCTTCGCAAGTACGACATGGCGCGCAATGCTGCGAATTCTCTCCTTTCGATCGTTCCGGGGCATCCGGATGCGCTCTACACATTGAGCCAGCTTGCCGCGATGAACGGACGGATCGAAGAGGCCAGGGAACTGCTGTGGTCCGCGGCCCGGCACAAGGCTGCTGCGGGGCAGCTCGCCACGGCCTGTCAATGGGTTCAACCCCTGGTTTCCGATCCCACCTGTGCCCTCGAAATCCGCAAGGACCTTGCGCGATGGCTCGGTGCGTCGGGAAACATGCCTGCTGCCCTCGAACAGATCGAATGGTTGATCACGCACGATCCGGAGAAGATCGAGGCCTATCTCGATCTGGCCCTCTCCATCGATCCCACGAACGAGGCGATCCTCCTTCGCCAGAAGGAACACTTCCTTGGGAAGGGGGACCGTACGGCGGCCGGAGACGTGCTGATCGAATTGATCCGGCTTCGGCTTGCGGTTCAGGATGTTACCGGTGCCCGTGCCTGTCTCCTCGAACTGCTCCAGGTCCAGCCTTCGCTCCTGGGGGAAGCCGTCGACCTCTTCCATCGAGAGGGGGGGCGGCCGATCGAACAGATGCAGGTCATCCAGACCCTGGGGGAAGACCTCCTGGCCCGGGGGGAAGATGCCACGGCCACGCTCCTCTTCGAGCGTTTCGTACGACTTGCTCCGGAACTCCTCTATCCGAGGGAAAAACTCAAGGAGATCCATCTCAAACAGGAACTCCCCAAGAAAGCGGTCGCGACGTTGTGGGAATGGGTGGAGGAATATGGTGATCTCGAGGATCCGGCCATGGAGGAGATCCTTCAGGAGATCCTGGCCATCGATCCGGCCAATGAAGAAGTTCGGTTGATGCTCAAGGACTTCTACCTCATCCACGAGATGCCCCAGGAGGCGATCGAGGAACTGCAACTCCATGCGGTCTTCGCAATGAAGAGGGGGAAGAGCCCCGAACCCTTCTTCCGGGAGATCCTGGCCATCGATCCCGGCCATGCGCAGGGGTACGAATACCTCCTGAAGTACTATCTGGAACATGACCAGAAGGAGGAAGCCGTCACGCTCCTCTTCGAATGGGCGGAATATGCCGGTACGCATGGAGATCCCGAAACCGCGATCCGCTCCCTCGAACGGATCGTTGCACTCGATCCGGCCAACTTCACGGCGATGGAACGCCTCTGCGACCGATGGATCGAGGTGGAAGCCTTCGAGGAGGCTCGCCGGAAGATGCTCGATTTTGCCGAGAAAAACCGGCAAGACGAGGATCCGATACGCCATGAGCGGATCCAGCGCTGTCTCACCCGGATCGAAAGCGCAAAGATCGCCCATGCTTCGAGAAGGAGGGCCGAACCGGAACCTGGGATGCTTTCCGACGAGGAGACGCGGGAGCATACGGAGCTTCCGGTCGTATCCGACAGAGTGCGCGCACTCAACGATATCTATGAAATGCTCGATGCCCTGGAGCCTCAAAGGGGACCGGAGGGTTCCTCTGGCGTGCCGATGGTCGAACCCCCCGATGCCGCTCGGGGGGGGGAGGGGAAAACGTCGCTCGATCCCTGGAAGGAGGAAGGGGCTCGAAGCGCCAATCGTCTCGTCGGACTGGAAGGCTTCACGATCGACTGGGACGAAGTCGAAGCGCACGCCCCCTGGAACGAACCGCCGGTCGAGCCTCCCGCGGCTGGCGGCGAGGAGGATCTCCATTTCATGGTCGAGGAGGCGAAGTACTACGAAAAACTGGGCTATACCGAGATCGCAGCCAGCATCTATCGGGATATCCTGCGGATCACCCCACACGACGCCGAGGCCAGGGCGGGTCTCGAGCGGATCGAGGCTGCGGATCATGCGATGGAGCGGCTCGAGCGCTCCCTCGATCGGATCACCGACGATTCGATCGAGAAGCAATACCTGCTCGGTGTGGCCTATCGCGAGATGGACCTGATCGAACGGGCGATCGAACAATTCCAGAAGGTGCTCGCCGGCGACCCGGGCAAACGGAAGTGGGATTGTTACCGGATGCTTGGGGGGTGCTTCTCCGCGCAGGGAAGGATGGACAAGGCGATCGAGTCCTACACCCGCGCACTCGAAGACCCCGATCTACCGCATACCCAGCGGCTCGAAACGCTCTTTCTCCTTGGGCAGTTGCACCTCTCCTTGCAGGAGAAGGAGTTGGCCCTCGAACGTTTCGAGGCGATCGACGCCATCGAGGAGAACTACCGGGGGGTGAGAGAACTCATCGCCCGGATCAAACCCACTCCCCATTGAGGCGTGGGCAGGCTTCGGTTCGAGTGGGGAGTGAGGAAGGTGCAGGAAGGGGAATCGGAGGCGACGTCCCCTCCGGGTCGGAGGACCGGGATTCAGAGTTGGGGCGTCTCCTGACGAAGGTCGGCGAGACGTCGTTCCATCCTGGCCACGAGATCGGCGTAGGAGGAGGAAGAGATGATCCGGTGGAACTGGGTCCGGTAGTTCTGGACCAGACTGATGTCATCGATGACGAGATCGATGATGAGCCATCGTCCCTTTTTGCGATGCATGTAGTAGGTGACGCCGACGTCGAGTTCCTCTCCGGGCACGGAGGTGACGAGGACGGCGCGGTCCCCCTCGACCCGTTCCTCCTGATAGGTGATCCGCTGATCGCTATACGATTTGAGCTTCTTTAGCGAGGTTCGCTGGATCAGTTCGGCGAGGAGGGAGACGAAGTGTTCCTGATCCTTGGGGGAGAGGGTCGTCCAGTAGCGGTCGAGTGCGCGCCGGGCGATCTCCTCGTAGTCGAGGATCGTGGCCACCCATTCTTCGGTCTCTTCCCGTTCTTGCGCTTCTGCTGTCGGAAGGTTCCCCTTGCGGTAGAGCGTCTCCTTGAGTTCGTTGATCTTCTGGAAGAGGCGTTGAATCGTTTCCGAGGGGGAGAGATCGGATTCGGCGGAGATGCCGGTCTCCGGCCCGTCGATCGCTTGGGACGAGTGATCGCTGGTTGCTCCGAGGAGCGCCACGGGGCTTCCCAGGAGGAAGAGAAGGACGAGAGAGAGGAAAGGGGAGAAGTTCCGGAATGCCGTCATGGGACGAGATCTCCTTGTTCCGAGCGTTCGGGGACGATCGGAAGACCGACGGCCCTACGCAATCGAGCCAGTCCGATGTTGAAATCGTAGATCGTCTGATGCCATCTGGCTTTGGCCTCCCCGAAGGCGGCAAGTGCTTCGAGGAGATCCTTGACCTTTCCGACACCGATGTCATAGTTGAAACTCTCGCTGACCACCCAGCTTCGTGCGGCCTTGTACCCTTCTCTGGCCGCTTCGATGTTGCGGTCGGCTTCCTCGACGTCGAGGTACCGCTGTTTTACTTCAAGGATTATGCCAACTCGGGCCAGATCGGCTTTGGCCTGTAGGGATGCCCGGTTGGCCCGCATCCGTTCGAGGCGTGCCCGTTTCGTCTGGAAGAGGGGATCGAAGGAGAGACGGGCTCCGACCGCGAAGCCGAGCGAGAGCGTCCGGAAGTACTGGGGGATGAAGGGGTTGTCGAGATCCTCCACGTTGGGGGCATAAGCTGCGCGTAGCCCGCCGGCGATGAAGATCTCGGGGAAGAAATCGGCTTTGGACAGATCGACGGCGGCATCTCCGGCCAGGAGCAGACCGCGCAGGGCTTCGAGTTCGGGGCGATGTTCCAGGGCGGTGGCGATATAGTGCTCCATATCGAGCAGGGGTGCATCGATACGTTGCAGGGAGTCGTCGGCCAGTGCAATGTCGGTGTCGGGGGGGATTTCCAGGAGATCCTCGAGCGTCTCCTTGGCCAGCAGCTCTCCTTTCCGGATGGCATTGTACTGTTCGTCCAGTTTTGCGCGGAAGACCTTGAGCTTGGCCGCATCGCTCTGATCGACGTTTTCCGATCCCTTCTCCAGCAATTCTTTGAGTCGTGATTCCGCGCTGTCGAGTTTTTTTCTCACCTCCTTCATGATCCGGGTGAGTTCTCTGGCCAGGAGGATGCCATCGTAGAGCTGCGCGATCTGGAGGCGAAGTTCCGACTCCGTCTGGAGGAGTTGGGCTTTTCGTGCGACGGTCCCCCCGCGTGCGGCGGCAAGAGCAGCCGAGATCTTCCCGAAGGTGTAGAGCGGCTGGACGACATCGAGTTCCGTGCGGGTGAAGAGGTTGAGATCATTCAGGAAGTCCCTGCTTTTCGCGGTGGTTTCGAGGATGTTGAGGGGTGCCTCGGGATCTTCCGGGCGCGCGAGCCGTGCTCCCGGTACGGGGCCGAGGAGTGTTTTCAATTCGAGATGAGGCAACCGCAGTGCCGAGGCTTCATCGAGCTGCGCCTGGGCGGCCTCGAGCGTGGCGAGGGCGGCCTTGCGGGCGTGGCTCACCTCGAGGGCACGTTCGATACATGCCGCAAGGTCGAGAATCTCTTCCGACGATACGCTGGGGGCTTGCGCGCCGGGAAGAAAGAGGAGCGCCAGAAGGAAGAAACAACGATACCTGGGTCTCTGCATGGGTATGACGGGGAAACAGGTGTAAAGTCGAGTGAACATCGGTGAACAGGAGACAACATCGGGAAGCCTCGGAGAAGAGGCCCGCAGGTCAGCTCGACGTCGGATGGCAGGAGATCCTTCTTCGACTGTAAAGGACATCTTACAGGTCCCCCGGGCGGGTGTCAAATCTGCTTGACGTTTGCCAAGATCCGGGATCCCCTGGAATTTTTCGGGCCTTTCTGCTCGCAAGCGGATGGCCTGGTGGCCTGCCCGTTGGCGCATGACGCTTCATGGGGCACCGATGCGTATCCGGCCCCTGGGGTGACCTTTGCTGCGTCTCATCGTTTCGTGGCGGGGGAGAAGAAACACTCTGCCGCTTCGATCCGAGCAACTTGCGCAAGATTCTTGCATGGGTGATGCCACTTCGGTGGAACCTTCGAAACGAGAATCGCATCCAAGCATGAGACACCGGGTGACCAGGGTCCCTTTCGAGCATCTCCCGGAAAAGGAAGGAATCGATGAAGATCGACACCGCAGTCATTCTTGCCGCAGGCCGCGGCTCGCGTCTCTCCAGCCTGACCGATGGGGGGAGCAAACCGCTCGTTCCCTTCTTCGGGCTTCCCCTCATTCTCCATAACATCCTTGCCCTCCAGGAGATCGGCATCGAGCATCTCGTCGTGGTGCTGGGCTATCGAGGAGAAGAGATCCAGCGGGTCGTCTCTCACGACGTTCGGGTGACAGCTCGGATCACCTGGGTGATCAACGAGGAATGGCACAAGTCGAACGGTATTTCGCTGCTGGCGGCAGCTCCCCTGGTCTCGGGGAACTTCCTCCTCCTCATGGCCGATCATCTCTTCGATCTGGGCATCCTCGATCGTCTCGTCGGGCAACCCCTGCACGACGGATTGATCCTCTGCGTCGATAGGAAACTCGACACGATCTTCGACATGGAGGACGCCACCAAGGTACAGGTCGATCGGGGGAGAATCGTGGACATCGGCAAGACGATCCCGGCGTTCAATGCGGTCGATACCGGTATCTTTGCCTGTACCCCTGCGATCTTCCCTGCGCTCTCCACGATCGCCCAGGAGCGAGGCGATGTATCTCTCTCCGAAGGGGTGAAGCGTCTGGCCCTCGAGGGGAGGGCTTTCGTCATGGACATCGAAGGGGGGTGGTGGCAGGATGTCGATACCCCCGAATCCTACCGGCATGCGCAATGGTTGTTCCTGCATGGGTGCTCCGATCGAACGCGATCGCACGAAGGGACGTTGCATGGTTCTCCGGACCCGTTGTCCTATCCTTGTGAAGCAGCGATCTCTTTCTCGGAATTCGGTCCGGTCTGACGCCTCGCCACACCTCTTTCCATTCCCCTCTCCTTTTCCTTGCTCTTCCAGTTTCGGCGATCTCGCCGGATCGGGATCGTCGTTCCTCCTTGGGCCGGGTGAAACACCCAGACGATCGGAATCCGGCAGCGTGGCAGAGGAATCGCTGCGAGTAAGGGATTGACTTTTCACGCTCCTTCCCTATAATTGGGGCAGGCCCCGCTGGAGGTGGGCCTCCGGCGGGTTCCTTTCCGCTGTTTCGGCGTGTTTCCCTGATCTTCGTCCATTCGACTCCCGGGACCCGACGAGATGGAAACGTTCCGACGTTCCCAGGACCTTTACTCTTCTCAAGGAGGATGACCATGAAACTCTTGCGTTCCAGTCTCTTTCTCGCCATTCTCGGCATGTTCGCGGTGATCGCCCTGGCACCGGCCCCCTGTGGTGGCAATGGTGGCGAGATCTGTGACGACGGCGTGGACAACGACGGTGACGAGTTCGTCGATTGCAACGACTTCGACTGTGATACGGCGAGCAACTGTGAAGCGATGGATGCCAACTGTCAGGACGGGATCGACAACGACGGCAACGGCTTCGTCGATTGCGACGACTTCGGATGCAGCCAGAACTGTGAGACGGCCGATGTCTGTCCGGGGAAGGAGAACACGGTGGAACTCTGTTCGGATGGGATCGACAACGACGACAACGGTTTTACCGACTGTGACGACTTCGCGTGCAGCCAGAACCACTGCGACGAAGTTCGCGCGCTCTGCAACACCCCTCAATAACACCTGACCCTCCTGCCCCTTTCGAGATTTCCTCTTCCACACTTCCCCCATTCCTTCCTCGAACCCAGGTATCCGCGGTGCACCTTGGTGTACGGCGGGACTTGACGCAACGTCCTGCGGGATGCCAGAATAGGGCGGCTGCTCAGGGTTTCCGATCGTCGTATGCCCTGTCGAGTGTCAGTGGGGCGAAGGAGGATTCATGGCTGAAGCGGGATATTATCGGTTTCCGTCGATTCATGGAGAGGACGTGGTCTTCGTGAGTGAGGACGATCTCTGGCATGTTCCGGCTGACGGCGGAGTCGCCCGCCGGTTGACGGGGGGGATCGCGGCGGTGACCCACCCTGCGATCTCTCCGGATGGGAAACACGTCGCATTCTCGGGGAAACTCGAAGGGCCGGCGGAGGTCTACCTCATGCCCCTCTCCGGAGGAGAGCCCAAGCGGATCACCTTCACCGGTCATGGCACGAACGTGGTGGGGTGGGATCGGCAGGGGCGGATTCTCTTCATCTCTTCGTGGCGCCAGCCCTTCCCTTCCCTTACCGAGATCTACGCGATTCCTCCGGATGGGGGGATGCCGGAGAAGCTCCCCTATGGTTGGGCAAAGAGCATCTCGCTCCATCCGGGAGGGGGGATCGTGATCGGGCGTAATGCCGCCGATCCAGCGATCTGGAAACGCTATCGCGGGGGAACGGAAGGAGAGATCTGGATCGATCCGGAGGGAAAGGGAGCGTTTCGGAAGCTCCTCACCCTGGCCGGTAACGTCTCCCGCCCGATGTGGATCGGGGAACGGATCTTCTTCCTCTCCGACCACGAAGGGGTTGGCAACCTCTATTCCTGCCGCGTTTCGGGAGAGGATCTACGCCGGCATACCCACCATGAAACCTTCTACGTTCGGAATCCCTCGACGGATGGCCGTCGGATCGTGTACCACGCCGGGGGGGATCTCTATCTCTACGATCCCTCGGCAAACGAGACCTCCCGCATCGAGATCGTCTATCCGAGTCCCCGTCCGCAGCGCCGGCGCCGCTTCGTCCGGGGGGCGGACTATCTCGACGATTTCCGTCTCGATCCCTCGGGGAAGTCTCTTGCGCTGATCGCGCGAGGGCGGGCCTTCACCGTGGGAATTCGGGAGAAAGCCTTCTTCCAGCACGGATTGCGTGATGGGGTGCGTTACCGCCTCCCGACCTGGCTCTCCGAGGGCAAACGTCTTCTCCTCGTGAGTGACGAATGTGGCGAGGAGACGCTGGAGCTCCACCACGTGGACCCTTTCCTTCCCCCGCGGAGGCTCGATGTCGGGGATATCGGCTCCCCCCTGGTGATCGAGGCCGCGCCGCGGGGGGATCTCGTTGCGCTCGGCAACCATCGGTGTGAACTCTTCCTCCTCGATTTGGCGCAGGAGCGTGCCACGAGAATCGATCGGAGTCCCCACGGAATGATCCGCCATTTCGACTGGTCTCCCGATGGCCGTTACCTTGCCTATAGCGTTGCGGTGAATCGCCGACGTACCGCGATCCGGATCTACGACACCCAGGAGGAGTGTGTCCATCCGGTCACGGAACCGATCCTTTCGGATACGTGTCCTGTCTTCGATCCAGAGGGGAAATATCTCTACTTCCTCTCCTATCGCGAATTCGATCCGGTGCAGGACGATGTCCACTTCGATCTCGGTTTCCCACGGGGGGCACGTCCCTATCTCGCTACGCTCCGCAAGGAGACGCCCGATCCACTCCTTCCCCGGGAGGAGGAAGAGACATCCCGGCAGGGGAAGGGGGAGCCGGGGGATGGCGACGCCCCGGAATCGTTGGGGAACGACCGGGAAGATGCAGCCGGGGTTCATGCCTCATCCTCCCCTGCGGTGGAGATCGACTTCGAGGGGATCTCGGAGCGAATCGTTCCTCTCCCTGTTCCCTTGGGTCGCTATTGGGCCCTTGCGGCCCTTCCAAAGCGCCTCCTCTTCCTGGAAGCGCCGATCAAGGGGATGCTCGGAAGAGGGGAGCGCCCGGATCAGTGCCTCGAGGCCTCACTTACCCTCAAGATCTTCGATCTCACGAAGCAGCGGACCCAGACGCTCATTACCGGGATCTCTGCGTTTCACCTCGCTGCGAACCGCAAGAAGCTCTGCTACCGCAAGGAGAATCGTCTTCGGGTCGTTCCGGCGGGAGAACCGATAGAGAAGAAGGGCTCGGCGCCGGGAGGGGAGGAGGGATGGATTGCGCTCGAACAGCTCTCCGTCGGCGTCGAACCGGCACTCGAGTGGCGGCAACTCTACCGGGAGGCATGGCGCCTTCAGCGCGATTACTTCTGGAACGAAGAGATGTCCGCGGTCGATTGGGAAGCGGTCTACGAGCGCTATCTTCCCCTCCTCGATCGGATCTCGACGCGTTCGGAGTGTTCCGATCTCCTCTGGGAGATGCAGGGAGAACTGGGGACCTCTCATGCCTACGAGTTCGGGGGGGACCGTCCTCCTTCCCCGCGATACCCGATCGGTTTCCTCGGGGCGGATTTCTCCTATGATCCGGCGCATGCGTTGTGGCGCTTTTCGCGGATCTACCGGGGGGATCCCTGGAACGAACGGGAGAGTTCCCCCCTGCTGCGTCCCGGCGTGAACGTCGCCGAAGGGGACACGCTCCTTGCCATCAATGGCCAGCGGCTCGATGCCGGGCAACCACCGAGTGCGCTGCTCGTCGATACCGCGGGGAAGGAGGTCCTCCTTACCGTCGGGAATGCGCGGGGGCAGGAGGTTCGTCATGTCCGCGTCCGAACCCTTGCACAGGAGACGCCCCTCTTCTACCGCGAATGGGTGAACCGGAATCGCAGCTTCGTACATGAGCGGAGTGGGAAGCGGGTGGGGTACATCCATATTCCGAACATGGGTCCACGGGGCTACGCGGAGTTCCATCGTCATTTCCTCACGGAACTCGATCGGGAGGCGCTCATCGTCGATCTGCGCTTCAACGGTGGGGGGAACGTCTCGGTCCTCCTCCTCGAAAAGCTTGCCCGCAAGCGGGTTGGTTACAGCCAGAGCCGCTGGTTCGGGGTCGAACCCTATCCGAAGGAGGCCACGAGCGGGGTACTCGTGGCCCTCACGAACGAGTATGCCGGTTCCGATGGGGATATCTTCTCCCACGTCTTCAAACGGCTCCAACTCGGTCCGCTCGTGGGGAAACGGACCTGGGGTGGGGTGGTTGGCGTCTGGCCACGCCATCGTCTCATCGATGGGACGATCACGACGCAGCCGGAGTTCTCGCTCTGGTTCGAGGGGGTGGGTTGGGGGATCGAAAATCACGGTGCCGAGCCCGACATCGAGGTCGAAATCCGGCCCCAGGACTTCCAGGCGGGGAGGGATCCGCAACTGGAACGGGCGCTTGCGGAAGCACTCGATCTCCTCGAGAAGCATCCTCCCCGCAAGCCCGATCTCGAAGCGAATCGTCCCCAACTCCCCCTTCCGAAACTTCCGAAAGGGGAGTAAGACGACGATGAAACCGACGATGACCCATCTGGCCCTCCACGTTCCCGATCTCGAGGCTTCGATCCGTTTCTACGCCTCGTACTGCGGGTTACGGATCGTCCACGACCGGGGTTCCGAAGAAGGACGGGTCGTGTGGATGGCCGAAGCAGGGCGAGAAGATCACTTCGTCCTCGTGCTGGTTCCGGGGGGGGAGGAACACCGGCAGGGAGAGCATGACTACGGCCACATCGGATTTGCGGTGGAGAGCCGAAGCGCGGTCGATCGGATCGCGAGGCAGGCGCAGGCAGAGGGTATTCTCGCATGGCCACCGGCCGAAGGTCCCGATCCGGTAGGCTACTTCTGCGGCGTGCGGGCCCCCGATGGGGGGATCGTGGAGTTCAGCTACGGTCAGCCCCTCGGCCCTGGAGGAGAATGGAAAGCCTCGTTTCGAGGTGCGGGGATGTCGGAAGATGCGGATTGAACGGGAGAGAAGGGGAATACGACCATGCGTTATGCCGTGATTCTCGCCGGTGGGCGTGGAACCCGATTCTGGCCGGTGAGCAGAAAGACAGATCCGAAACAGTTGATTCCGCTCCTCGACGGGAAGACGCTTCTCGAGGCAACCGTGGAGCGGATCGCCCCCCTCTTCCCACCGGAACGGATCGTGGTGGCTGTCACCGAGCAACTCGCCCCGAAGGTGGCACAGGCCCTTCCCCGATTGCCCGCGGAGAATCTCGTGGTGGAGCCCGCCGGTCGGAATACCGCTCCCTGTATCGCCCTGGCGGCTCGAGAGATCGGACGGCGGGATCGCCGGGCAACGATGGCGGTCTTTCCGGCAGACCACTATATTCCCGACCAGGAGGCCTTCCTCCCCATCCTCGAGGCAGCCCTTCGGGTGGCGGAGGAGGAGGGGGTTCTCGTCACCTTCGGCATCCGTCCCGACCGGCCCCATACGGGTTACGGCTACATCGAACGGGGAGAGGAAGTTCGGAGGGTGAGGGGGGTTCCCATCCATCGGGTGCGTTCCTTTCGGGAAAAACCGAATCGAGCGGTGGCCCAACGCTATCTCGAAGCAGGGAACTACGCCTGGAACGGCGGCATTTTCGTCTGGCGGACCGATATCATCGAGGAGGAGATCGCAACCTTCCTCCCCGACGTGGCCCAGGGGCTTCGGGATATCGATGGAGTATCCGATTCCGAAGAACGCGGACGGCGGCTCGCCGAAGTCTATCCGACCTTTCCGAACATCTCGATCGACTATGCGATCCTCGAAAAGTCGGACCGGATCGTCATGGTCGAAATCGATACCCGCTGGAGCGATGTCGGGGCATGGGCGGCACTGCCCACCCTCCTGGGGAGGGACGAGGCGGGGAACACGGTCCGGGCCCGGCGGCTCGTCTGCCGGGATGCCCACGATCTCCTCGTCCATGCCCCGGGGAAAGTCGTGGCGGTCATCGGGGCCTCGAACCTCATCGTGGTGGATACGCCCGATGCCCTTCTCATCTGTGATGTGGAGCGATCCGAAGAGGTGAAGGCGATCGTGGAATCGCTGAAGGGGAGCGCCGAGGAGGATGTTCTTTGAACCGCAGGAGGGAAGGAAGATGACGGAATTCACGAAGAGGAACGCGAGGCTCGAACAGGTCTCCCCCTACCAATGGCGGATCCCCCGAACGGGTGGGATGCGTGTCGATGGGGTCATCTATGCGGATGAAGCATTGATGAAGACGATTCGGGACGATCCCTGTGTGGAACAGGTGGCCAACGTGGCGCATCTCCCCGGGATCGTGAAGGCCTCGATCGCCATGCCCGATATCCACTGGGGGTATGGTTTTCCGATCGGGGGGGTGGCGGCCTTCGACGAGGAGGAGGGGGTGATCGTACCCGGGGGGATCGGTTTCGATATCAACTGCGGCGTGCGTCTCCTCAGAACGGATCTCACCACTCCCGAGATCGGCGGAAAGCTCGAGGCGCTCGTTTCCGCCCTTTTCGAGAACGTCCCGGCCGGTGTCGGCTCCAAACGGAGAGATCTTCGGCTTACGGAGAAGGAGGGCGTGGCCCTTTCCGAATCGGGGGCGAAATGGGCCGTGGAGCAAGGGTACGGGAAGGCCGAGGACCTGACGTTCATCGAAGAGGGGGGGGCCCTTGCCGGGGGGGATTTCTCGGCGGTCACGAAACGGGCCTTCGAGCGGGGCAAGAACCAGATCGGAACACTGGGCTCGGGGAATCATTTCTGTGAAGTGCAGGTGGTCTCCGAGATCTACGACGCAAAGATCGCAGAGGCGTTGGGGCTCTACGAAACGCAACTGACGGTGATGATCCATACCGGCTCTCGAGGCTTTGGCTATCAGATCTGCGACGACTGGCTGGAGCGGATGCTGCAGGCCAGTCACAGATATGGGATCTTCCTGCCGGATCGCCAACTCTGCTGTGCGCCGCTCGGCTCACCGGAAGCACAGGAGTACATGGCGGCGATGGCCGCGGCCGCGAATTTTGCCTTTGCCAACCGTCAGATCATCACCCACTTCGTTCGGGAAAGTTTCGGACGGGTGTTGGGGAAGGATGCAGGAAGGGGTATCGAGGTCGTCTATGACGTTTGCCACAACATCGCCAAGATGGAGACCCATCGTATCGGTGGAGCGGAGAAACGGGTCTGTGTGCATCGGAAGGGGGCCACTCGGGCATTTCCGCCGGGCCACGAGGGGATTCCCCAGCCCTACCGTGCGATTGGGCAGCCGGTGATCGTGCCGGGGGACATGGGGCGCTACTCCTTCGTGCTGGTCGGGACGGAGCAGGCCTTCGGGGATACGTTCGGCTCCTCCTGCCATGGCGCCGGACGGATGATGAGCCGGACGAAAGCGAAGAAGTCTGCGAAGGGGCGGGCGATCGAAAGGGAGATGGCAGAGCGGGGAATCGTCGTTCGTGCCGTGGGGAGAAGAACCCTGGCGGAAGAGATCCCCGAGGCGTACAAGGACGTGGCCGACGTCGTCGATGTGGTGCATGGGGCGGGGATCGGTCGGAAAGTCGCTCGTCTTCGTCCGATCGGGGTCGTCAAGGGGTGAGGGAGAGGAGACGTTCGATTCGTCTCAGGCCCTCTTTCGCTTCCCAGCGGGAATAGATCTCCTGGGCGCGTTCGATATGCCGGAGTCCGAGATCCCGACGGCCGGTTCGCAGGAGCATGCCTCCAAAGCGTTCGTGGGTGTGTGCGATCTCGATCTCATAGCCGATTTCGGAGAAGAGGACGATCGATCGCGTGTAGTACTTGTGTGCTTCTTTCGGGTTGTCCGCGCAATCGTAGGCGTAGCCGATGGCGCGTAGCGCACATCCCTGGTCGAGGCGGGAGCCGGAGCGTTTTGCGATCTGAAGGGCTTTGCGGCTATACTCGAAGGCCTTTTCGGTTTCGTGTCGTTCGGCGTGGATTTCGCTGAGGAGGATGTAGATGTCGGGGAAATGATTCTGCGCGTCGAGGACCTCTACGATTTTCCGGCTTCGCTCGAGATAGGCGAGCGCGCGTTCGAAGTTGCGTTTTGCCTTGAAGACGCGGCTGATGTTGAAGTAGGCCATCAGCTTCATCCAGTTGTCGCCGATCTTTCTGGCCTGTTTGAGCGTCTTGAGGTAGGCTTCGAGCGCCTGGGCATAGTCACCCCGTTCGGCATGGACTTCTCCGATATTGTTGTAGACCTGTGCGAGGGGGGAGAGGTCACCGGAGCGTTCCACGATGTCGCGGGCCCGCTGGAAGTCTTCGAGGGCCTGGGCAAGGCGACTCTGCATGGCTTCGAGGGAGCCGATGGCGATGAGGGACTGTGCCGTTCCAACGACGTCTCCGATTCGTTCTCGAACGGCGAGACTCTCCCTGTGGAATTTGAGACTCTTCTCGAAATTTCCGAGGTTCCGGTAGACTTTACCGATCTGGTTGCAGGTGTCTCCAATCCCCCGATCGTCGAGGAGATGGCGATAGATCTCGAGGCTCTCTTCCAGGTGGGAGAGGGCCTCCTGATAGTTTCCCTTGCTGTAACAGACCTGACCGATGCGGGAGAGGAGCATCGCCAGTTCGGAAGAGCGATTCTTTCGGGAGAGGTGCTCGAGTCCCTTCTCGTAATGGCTCATCGCCCGGCCATAGTCTCCCCGGTTTGCGTGGATTTTGCCATAGACGGCTTCCAATCGTGCGATCATCGGACCGGGAACCTCGGACAGGGCCATCCTCATCTTCCTCGCCTTCGCCAGATAGGCGAGGGCCTGCTTCGTTTCTCCCTTTCCCTCGCAGATGTCGGCCATCTTTCCGAGGATATCGACCTTGTATTCGTCATTGGGAACGAGGACGACGGCGCGTCGATAGTATTTGAGGGCACGTTTCGGATCGCCGGAGAGGTCGTAGAGGTCGGCGAGCCCGGTGAGGAGATCCCCGACGCGTTCGTCATCCTTGGGGAGGAGGGAGAGGGCCTGTTTGTAGTAACGGATGCCGTGGTGGAGTTGGTAACTCGTCCGCGCCTTCATTGCGGCCATGGAGAAGTAATCGATCGCCTTGTCCCGCTCTCCCCCTCGTTCATAGTGGAGGGCGACCTCGCCGCAGGCGGCATCGATGAGCCCCTTTCGCCAGTAGAGGTCCTCCATCACCCGGGCGATCCTCCGATGGACGATCTGTTTGCGTTGGGGGGAGAGCCGCTGGTACATCATCAAGCGGACGTTGTTGTGTTTGAAGCGGTAGGCGTCTTCGTCCCGTATATCGATCTCTTCGAGGAACTGAGCGAAGAGGAGTTCGTTGAGCGCTTCGAAGCATTCCTCCTCTGGTTTTCGTACGACCCTGGCGAGGATTTCTCCGGCGAATTCGCTTCCGAGTGCGCTGGCGACACTGAGGATTTCCTGGGCGTTCTTCGAGAGGGAATGTACTCGTCTGGCGAGGACTTCCTCCATCCCTTTGGGCAACTCGGAGGTGATGATCCCGCGCCAGTGCCATTGACCCGCCTCCCGGAAAAGATCTCCCTTTTCCACGGCATTGCGGACCATCTCCTCGATGAAGAGGGGATTTCCCTCCGCATTCTCGCAAATGAAATCGAGGAAGCGTTCCGGCAGGTCCTCCGAGCCGAGCATCGAAAAGATCATCTCTTTCGATTCCTCGAGGGTGAGCGGGAAGAGCCGGATGACGAGCGGCCGGCGAATCTTCAAGGTGACGAAGAGGGTCCGCAAGGAACCTGCGAGTTCCTCCTCCCGGAGCGTGATACAGAACATCGTTCCCGGCGTGCGATGGGTGAGGAGGAATTCGAGAAACTCCTGTTGATCGGGGTCGGAAGCATGGAAATCTTCGAGGATGACGACGACCGGCCGCTTTTCGGAGATGGCGGCGAGGAAGCGGGCGAAGCTCTCCATGATCTTCTGGGGGAGAAGCTCTCGATCCTCTGGAGAATTTTCGTGGGGGTGAAGAAAGGCGTAATTTTCCAGTTCCGGGACGATCGCTTTGAGGTATCGCGCATTTTCTCCGAGTTCCTCGGCGATCTTCTCCTCTTGGAAGCGACGGTGATAGAGATAGCTGCGCAGGATGTCGGCGAAGGGGAATGCGGAGAGGTGATCCTGCTGGCAGCGTCCCTCGTAGATCTCGACCCCCTGGACCGTGATCCGTGCTTTGAACTCTTCGAGGAGGCGGGATTTTCCCAGTCCTGCTTCTGCGACGAGGAAGGTCACGGGGCCACGTTCTCTACGACAACGGTCGAGGTTGCGTTCGAGTTCCCGTAATGGGCGACTGCGGCCCACGAGCGTCGGCTGAAGGAGGGGGAAGGAGATTCCCTCCTCTTCATGTTGGGGGGTGACGACAGGGGGGAGATCCTCGACGGCATGGGGCGCGAGATGCTCGATCGCCTCCTTGAGGTCTTTTGCGGAGGGATAACGGTCATGGGGATCCTTGGCGAGCAACTTGAGGATCAATCGTTCGAGTCGAGGGGAGAGATTCGGATCGATCTGCCGCGGGGGTCGCGGCGTTTCCTGCACATGCTGAATGAGAACCGCCACATTCGAGTCCGCTCGGAAGGGGGGGGCTCCGGTGACCAGCTCATAGAGGATGATCCCGAAGGAGTAGAGATCGCTCCGCGCATCGACCCGCAGTCCTTTGGCCTGCTCCGGGCTCACATAGACGACGGATCCGAGAACCACCCCGTGCTGGGTCAGCGTCTGTTCGGAGGTGACCTCACGATGATGGAGTTGCTTGACGATGCCGAAATCGAGCAGTTTGATCCGAAGTCCTTCCTCACCCTGTGTGATCAGGATATTCTCGGGCTTGATATCGCGGTGGACGATCTGATGCTGGTGGATATAGTCGAGGGCATCGCAGATCTGAAGGAAGAGTTCGAGGATAGGGGGGGAGAGGGTGAGGGAGGATTCACCATTCCCCGAAGGGACGAGCATGCCTCTTGGATCGATGCCGAATTCGGCGCATTTTTGCTCGATTCGTTCGGGGAGGGGGGCCTGCGAGCGACCGGCGCGTTTCGGATCCTTCCCGTACGGGCGGTTTTCCTTGTGGCATCGGAGGAGGGAGCGCAGATCCACGCCATCCACGAATTCCATCGTGAAGTAGGGTTTGTTTCCGTGAAGACCGGTCTCGTAGACTTCCACGATGTTGGGATGGCGCAGTTTCTTGATCGAGAGGAATTCCCGCTTGAAGCGTCGGATCTTGTCGAGGGAGAAGGTCGTGAGGGTTTTGAGGGCTTTGTAGCGTTCCTCTTTCCGGTCGAAGACCTTGTAGACGATACCCATCCCTCCGCGTCCAAGGACGCTCTCCACGAGATAGCGCTGGTCGATGACCCGTTTCGTCAAGATGCACCTGCCGGGGGAGGATCGTCTCGTCTCGCCACGGAATCATCTTTGTTATAGCAGATTTTTCCGGGTTTCACAACCGGTTCGACGGAACAGCATTCGAAAAGAAAAATCCCTCCCCGCGGATCGCGGAGAGGGATTCTTCGACTTTTTTCCCGGCGATGACCTACTCTCCCACAAGGCTTCCCTTGCAGTACCATCGGCGCTGAAGGGCTTAACTTCCGTGTTCGGAATGGGAACGGGTGTTTCCCCTTCGCTATGGTCACCGGAAAAATCTATTGTCCGCAAGCTCAGGGAAACCCGAAGCTTGCGCCATTTGCACAATTGAATAGCAGATTCTCTGTAGAGACCTTGCTCCAGATCTTAACCTGAAGAGGTTGAGTAAGCCTCACGACCGATTAGTATCAGTAAGCTAAACACATTGCTGTGCTTACACCTCTGACCTATCGACCTCGTCGTCTTCGAGGGGTCTTTAGTCACATTGCTGTGAAGGGATATCTCATCTTGGGGCTGGCTTCCCACTTAGATGCTTTCAGCGGTTATCCATTCCGAACATAGCTACCCAGCGGTGCCCCTAGGCGGGACAACTGGAACACTAGAGGTTCGTCCATTCCGGTCCTCTCGTACTAGAAACAGCCCCCCTCAGATATCCTACGCCCACGACAGATAGGGACCGAACTGTCTCACGACGTTCTAAACCCAGCTCGCGTACCGCTTTAATTGGCGAACAGCCAAACCCTTGGGACCGACTTCAGCCCCAGGATGCGATGAGCCGACATCGAGGTGCCAAACC
>CAZTSL010000056.1:21316-29215 GCA_964616915.1 uncultured bacterium | reverse complement strand
TCCGGACGCCGGCGGGGCTTGCCAGGGAGACGTTGCGCACCCGGAGACCGGTCTTCCAGGCATACGGCCTCCCCGAGTCGTGCGGGGAGCGGGGGTGTGGGGAGATCCTCTACATTCCCCTCGAGGGGAAACGCCCGACCGGGACGCTCATGCTCGAAGATCTCGAATCGGGTTCGCTGCGTCGGGTTTCCGAGGAAGGGCACCACGTCCTTCGGGTGGCCTGGAACCGGTCCAACCCCGATCTCGTCGCCTATACCTTCTCCGACCTCCAGGCATTTGGCCTTGCGGTCGCGGATCTGCAAACCGGCCGGGTCGAGATCGAGGTGGCGGAAGGGGTCTTTCCCGATTGGATCGGCTGGGACGGGGATCGCCTCTTCTACGCGCAAGAGGCGTACGAATCGCGTCCGATCCTCGACGTCCTCTCGAAGCAACCCCTCGAATCGGTTCCCTACGCGAGGCTCTCGCCACGGTGCCTCGATCTTTCCACGGGGCGAATCGAGGTATCCCCTGCTCTCGAGGGTGTCCCTTTCCCCCGCCTGCACCGGGAGATCGAGCCGGGAGCCTTCCTCGATCCGGTCGTGGAGGGGGAGGATGCTTTCCCCCCCGACCTCTACGCCTTCTCCCTCCCCGCCCCGGAGGGCACCTTCGTCGTGGAGGGGGAGAACCTCCTGGGGGAAGGGCGAATCGCGTTGCGTACCCCCGGTTCCTCGACGAGAAGGGAGGTGGGGGTCGGTTTCCTCCTCGACGTCACCGAGGCGGGTGTGATCTTCCGCAAGATCACACCTCGGGCCACGGAACTCTGGTTCGCCGGCTGGAATGGCGAGGAGATCCTGCTCGGAAAGACGCCGGCGGTCACCTTCAACCTCCCGATCTCGACCTTCGTCCTGACGCAAGGGGGAGAGAGCTATCCCCCGCCGGGCAACTGCAACATCTACACCCATACCGCCTCGAGCACGATGGCCTATGCCTACGACATGCAGAACTTCACGACGGGCGCCCACATCTGGGCTTCCGCCAGCGGCACGGTGGTCTATACCCATGCCTCGGTCTCGTGTAACGCCTGCGACACCGGGTGCGGCGACTATTCGAGTTCATGCACGGGGAGCACGAGCAACTATGGCTGGGGCAACGTCGTCATCATCCAGCACTCGGACGGAACCTACACGAAGTACACCCACATGCAGAAGAACTCGATCCAGGTCTCCAGCGGCGCGGGGACCTGTCCCGGTCTCTACATCGGCCGGCAGGGGCACACGGGATGCACGGCGGGCTACATGAACGGATGTGGGGATCACCTTCACTTCCAGCGTCAGTCCTCCAGCTCCCTCAACGGGACCTCGGTGTCGATCTCCTTCTCCGAGACCTCCAATCCCCTCTCCTGCGGTGCGACCTACGACTCCGCCGCCTCGGAGCGGACGAGTTGCGGGGGGCAACCCGGATGCTCGACCACGATCACCCATTCCGGCAGCAACATCATCGATGACACCGACGCCTGCTTCGAGAAGTTCGGCAACCCCGCCTACTGGTACGCGGAGACGTGCGGCGGCTACGGCAACCACTTCTGGTGGACCGATGCGATCAGCGGAAACACCCCGGAGAACTACGTGAAGTGGAACCTCAACATCGGCGAGGCCGGGGAGTACAAGGTCCGCGTCTTCGTTCCCCAGTGCCGGGCCACGACGCGACAGGCGAAATACGAGATCCACGCGGCCGGTAGCACCTACACGAAGACGATCGATCAATCGATCTACTACGACGAATGGGTGACGCTGGGCACGTACCACTTCAATACGAGTTCGGGGCAGTACATCCGCCTCAACGACAACACCGGTGAGACGACCTACCCCGACATCGCCTTCGACGCGGTCAAGCTCGTCTACGACGGCTGTACGACACGCACCTACTACCGGGATGCGGACAACGACGGGTACGGCGATCCGAACGACACGACCCAGTCGTGTACGCAACCCTCCGGCTACGTCGCGAACGGGGACGACTGTGACGACGGCAACGCCTCGGTTCATCCGGGAGCGCAGGAGGTCTGCGACGGCATCGACAACAACTGCGCGAACGGCGTCGATGAAGGGAACGTGTGTGACGCATGCCGCGATGCCGGTGGTGACAGCGACGACGACGGCGTCTGCGATGACGAAGACAACTGTCCCGACACTCCGAATGCGGATCAGGCCGATACCGACGGGGACGGCAATGGGAACGCCTGCGACCGCTGCCCCTCCGACAACCCCGACGATGCCGACGGGGATGGCATTTGCCAGAGCGAGGACAACTGTCCCGACGTGGCCAATGCGGGGCAATTCGATTGCGACGGGGACGGGGAGGGGGATGCCTGTGACACGGACAGCGCCTGCGAACCGGCCTGTGGCGCCACCGCTGCGCTCATGCCCCACCCCTTCCCACCCTTGCTCCTCCCCCTCTTCCTCCTTCTGATGGCGCGTCTGAGCCGGTGGCGTTCCTGGAAGCCGACCGGGAGGCGTTCCTCCCGCCCCTGAGCGGCTCGAAGCCTCGCCACAGACGATCCACGAACCCTCGCGCCTTCCTTTCTGAGGGTCTGCGTCATCCGGGGATGCGATCCGTCAGGCTCTGATCTGTTCACATCCGTGGTTCCCTTCCCCCCGGCTCGGATCGGCGGGATCTGGCTTGTTATCACAGATGGACCGACCCGGAAAATTTTGTCTTGACAGATCAAAGAACCGGATGTTACGCTGGCTTCTCTCCGCTTGTCTACGTGAGGAGGGGAGCCATGCCACGTTCGATCCTCGTCATCGACACGCCCTCGGTGAAGCGTTACGTCTTTGGAACGGACGCCCTGGCCGAAATCCGAGGAGCCAGTGCGCTCCTCGATACGCTCAATCGGCAGCGAACCCCTGAAAAGATCGAAGAGATCCCTGGAGCCAGGAAGATCTACGCCAATGGGGGGAGCGCCCAGTTCATGATCGAAGCGGAGCGGGACGTGATCGAACGGCAGGCCAGGGCGTTGCAGCGTCTCTACCGGGAAGAGACGGCCTCGGGCGCCACGATCGCTTACGGGATCGGCGATTATCCCAACCATGTTCCCTATCCCGAGGCGCTCCGCCAGGCATTCGACGATCTGCGTGCCCAGCGGGAACGCCTTCTCCGCGTCCCGCCCCTCGATACCTTTCCCCTGGTCAAGGAGTGTGAATCGTGCTCGTTGCGCCCCGTGGAGAAGCGCGTTCGTCTACCCGAAGGGAAAATCACCTGGCTCTGCGCGATCTGCGCGAGGAAACGCCGCGCCAAACATGAACTTTTCGGGAAAGCGGGGGTGTGGAAGGAATTCGAGGATCATGCAGGTAGACGGATAGAGCGGATCGAATCGCTCCAGGAGCTTGGGGAGTGGATCGCCATCGTCTATGCGGATGGAAACAGCATGGGAAAGTGGGTGAAGTCGCTTCCCTCACCCGAGAGTTTCTCCATCTTCTCCAAAACGGTCGATGCCGCGATTCGTACGGCTTGCTTTGAGACGCTCCTAGAGATTTTCGGAACGGAGGGGGTGAAGGCCGACATCCTCCTGCTGGGAGGGGACGACCTGATCGTGGCGATCGAGGCGAATCATGCGCTCGACTTCGCCTACGAGGTCGCGAAGAGGTTCTCGGAAGCGACCCGGATTGATCCAAGGGTGAGCGCTCCAACGCGCGAGGCCGCCTTCATCCGGGAGGGGATCGGGGAGCGGGGATTTACGATCTCGGTTGGCGTTGCGGTGGGGAAGGTTCATCACCCCTTCCGCCTCCTTCTCCAGACGGCGGAGGAACTCCTCAAGTCGGCCAAGCAGAGAGGCAGCGTCCTGGCCCGGGAAGAAGAGGCGACGCAGAAAAGGCTCACATCTCCGAGAGAGGGAGGGGAGCGCTCCGCTCTCCTCCCTCCACCCGCATGCATCGACTTCCACCGCATGACCGTCTCGAACACGGTCGATCTCACGGACATCCGGCAGGAGACCTACGAATATGCCTGGGAGGGGGACCACTACCGCCGAACCCGGCGCCCCCACACCCTGGAGGAACTCGATCGCTTCCTTTCAGCCGTCCGTTTCCTCGAAGGGGCGAACTTTCCGAAGGGTCGCCTGCGGACCGCCTATGAGGCCCTCTTCGCACCGACCCCTTCCCATGCATGTCTCGAGATGATCGAACTCTTCGTTCGAGGACGTCGTGATACGCGCAAGACCTGGCGTGAGTTCCTGGAGCGGATCGATGCCTTCGACACGATGCCGTGGAGTGACGAGAACGATTCGATGCTCTCCGAAGTCGTCGAGTTCTACGACCTGATCGCCGAAGGGTAGAGCAACGGTTCCCGCAACGACAGGAGGGACGATCTTCCGGAAACACTGCCATCACGGAATGGGTGAGGTCAACGGTCTCTACAGGGGGGGCAGCAAAGGTGATCGCACACCGGCTCGACATCGATTTCACCGTACGATTCGAGGGAAGATGGCACGTGGGCAGTGGCCTGACACGGGGAATGATCGACCGGGCGGTCCTCCGGCGGGGAGGGCGCCCCTGCATCCCCGCTTCCCTCTTCAAGGGAAACCTTCGCGAGGCGTGTGAACGAATCGCCTCGGCATTCGGGTGCGAGGTCCGCGATCCACATCGGAGTGATCGCAGGGCAATGGAAGCGTTCGTTCCCCTGACAGAGAGTCGTTTCGTGATCGACCGGCTCTTCGGCAACGCGATGGAAGGGGCACGGCTCTTCGTCGAGGAACTCCTCTGGCCCGAGGATTTCCCCTTCCACGAACGCGCAGCGGTCCTGAACGTGATGCAGGTGAGCATCGACCGGGCTACGGGAAGCGCCAGGGGAAAGCGCCTTTTCTCTTCCGAGGTCGTCGAAGGGATTGGAGCCTGGAAAGGCCGGATCGAGGCACGACACCGGAAGGGGGAGATCACCCCCTATGAAGAGGGCACCCTTCCCTTCGAATATGCCCTCCTCGTGGCCGGCCTGCGTTCGCTCGACCGGATCGGAGGGGACCGAAGCATCGGCAAGGGAAGGATCGAGGTGACGATCGGCCGTATCGCCTACAACGACCGAGAGTTGTCTCCCTCCGATGCCCTGAAGTCGTTCGAGGAAACCGACTGGAAGGATCTCTGGGAACTCTACCGGGAAGAGGAAGCTCGAAGCGGGGGAGAGAACGGCTTCGATGGCGTGGGAGATCACCCGAAGATCGACGAGGGTGTGTGATGACGAGGAAGACGATGAACAACGAGGATCGCATTCGGAAAGAGCATCCGAAAAGGGGAGGGAACACGACTCCGTACGGAAGGATGATTGCAGCGTCGATTCGTGTGACGCTCCACTCCCCCCTCGTCCTGGCGCTCGATCGACAGTCGTCGAATCCGGCAAGCCTCTCCTTCATTCCCGGCACGACGCTTCGTGGCGCATTGGCGGCCCGCTATCTCGAAGAAGGAAGGCCCGAGGATGAAGCGTTTCACGCGCTCTTTCTCGACCCACGCCTCGTTTGCTATCCCCATCTTTATCCTGGACGCGAGGTCTTCCCCCACACTGCGCTTTCGTGCAAGCGTTTCCCCGGTTTCCGGTCGGAGAAGAGCCCCTCCGCTCCCCACGGCGTCGAGGACCGCCTCTTCCACCGCATCGCCCAGGTATTGGGGTGCAAAGTCGATCGCGACCTCTCCTGTTCCCGATGCGGGGAAGATCTCAAGGGGATCGCAGGATGGTTCACCGGAACGACGCGCAAGGGGGTCCACAAGACGATTCAGACACATGTCGGAATCGATCGGAGCACCCGCACCTCGGCACAGGGTATTCTCTTCAGCGAGGAGATGATCTCCGAAAGACGTCGATCCGGTGAGGCATCGCCGGAAGGAGGGGACGAAACCGCATCGCCGCTCCAGACGTTCGAGGGGAGGTTGCTCGTCGCCGAGGAACTCCTCGATTCCTTGCGGGCACTGGCCGAAAGGCCGCTTCGGCTCGGCCGCTCCCGAAGCCGGGGAAAGGGGCGAGTCACGCTCTCGATCCTGGAAGAAGAACCGGCATGGAACGAAACGGAAGCGCGGAAGCGTTGGCGGGCGTGGAGTGAGGCTGTGACCCGGTTCACGGGATCGAAGGACTTCTTCTTCGCGTTGACGCTACACGGCGGCGCGATCGTGATCGACCCCTTTCTTCGTCCCAGCAGCGATCCCGCGGCGGCCGTCCCCTGGCTCCCCCCGATCGTCCCCTTCGGCGAGAGGAGCGAGGTGTCCTTCGGGGCGTCGGCGAAACTCGAATACCTGACGAGCGTCTCGAAAATGCGGGTCGTCCGGGGATGGCATGCGGCGCATGCGTTACCCCGCACCGACGATCTTGCCATCGAGGCGGGCTCCGTCTTCGCCTATCGCCTCGTTGGAGGGGATGATGAGTGCATCGAGCGTCTCCTCGACCGTCTCGTGTATCTCGCACGGGAGGGGATCGGCGTGCGCCGCAACGAGGGATATGGAAGTCTCTCCATCTCTGCTCCTTTCCACCACGACTTCTTCCAGGGAGGACCGGGATGAGCCTGGAACGATCCATCATGGGAAACCCAGATCGACAATCCAAGATCGCCAGGATGCTTCAGGAGGTCGATCTCTACCTCGACGAACACGCCGACCGCACGACGGGACGGTATCTCTGGGAGGCCTTCGGCCACGACAGCAAGTCCCAGGTGCGGGGATTGCAACAGACGGTCTATTCCACGACCCGTTTCTACGACATCATCGCTTTCATCAAGAACCAGATGGGCAAGGAGGGGAAGACTCCCCAGTGGAACCGAGCGATCCCGGATGCCGAGAACCGGCGAATGGGGGACATCCTGATCGAGGGGTTCGAAACGCTGCTGCGAGAGGGCGAGCGGATCGCCCGTGAGATCGGCGCCGGCGATGAGCCCGACCTCGGTCCCTTTCCGATCGCACTGCGTCTCGCCCGCGGATGGGTTCGCCAGATCACCGCGGAGTATCTCTACCAGCAAGTCTTGAAGGAAGGGGAAGCGCGATGAGGCACCCGAACGATGCCGCAGAGACCTTCACGCAGGGAGGAGATGCGCTGCTCTCCCCCCAGGAAGATGCGCTCTTCTACGAAAAGGCGATCGAAATCGTCGATCGATTCTTTGCCACACACCCCTTTCATGGGAAGGATGCCGAGAAACACTATCCTACCCGTCGCCAGATCGCGGGACTTTGCGCGATCGTTCGTTGGCATCCCGGGAAGGTCACGGAATTGGCCAGCAAGCAACGCACTCGGATCGAAAAATCCCTCGCGAAAAACGGTATACCTGCCCAATGCCGTCCACCGAACACCCCCGGGGATCAGGGCGGCTTTCAGTGGGAAAGCAAAGAGATCGAGATGAACAGGGAGACGGTGGCCCACGACTTCTGGAGCATGGTTCTCTTCGCCTGCGAGGGAAAGAAAGGGTGGAGCCTCCAACAGTGGGGGGAAGCGGGGGTACCTCCAGTCGATCCCCTCCCTCCGAAGCCCACGCACGAGGATCGGAGCAGACAAAATTTCATGAAGAAAGAGAGACGGAACGATGTGGATCGTCGTATCCGCTGCGCGATGCCCCGTTTCTTCCTCCACTTCACGCGGCATTACCTCTACCGCCGCAAAGCGGCGATTTTGCCAGGAGATGCAGTATGAAGTTGCTCGAATCGAAACTCGTCCTCGACCTTCAGCTCTACTTCGAGACGGCGTTCCGGATCGGTTCCGGAACGATCGGGGAGACGATGAGTGATCTCGGTATCGTGCGTACCCCGGCGGGGGACCCCTACCTCCCCGGATCGAGCCTCAAGGGAAAACTTCGCGTGACCGCCGAGCGGCTCGCCCCCCATCTCGGCCTCGAGGCGTGCCTCCTCGACGCGACCCTGTCGGGTGTCACCTGCGTCTCCTGCCAGGATTGGGCAAAGG
>CAZTSL010000056.1:13439-21216 GCA_964616915.1 uncultured bacterium | reverse complement strand
ACACGGCCAGGCGTCTCGAAGCGATCGCCGGGATCACGTGTGATGTCTGTGCCCTCTTCGGCTCCCCGATGCGGGCGGCCCGGATCTTCGTCTCCGATGGCCGGGTCGTCGAATGGGCGGGGGTCGTCCAGGTTCGTGATGGGGTCGTGATCGACCGGGACCGGGAAACCGCGGTACCCCACCTCAAGTACGACTTCGAAACCGTTCCGGCAGGGGCGACCTTCGCCTTCACGATCGAAGCGGAGAACCTGAGCGAAAAGGAACGGGCGCTCCTCGGGGCGGCGATCTTCGAATGGCAGGAAGGCTTCACGATCGGGGGAGGCTCCTCCCGCGGCCTTGGACGTGCGAAGTTGACCCGGATCACGGCGCGGGGCATCGATTTCTCGAACCCCGAGGAACGAAGGGCCTACCTCCTGGAGCGGAAAATGCCGGAACGAAACTGGGAGGAGACCTTCCAGAAAGCCATCGATGAGGTCCTGCAGAAGATGAATGAATGAAAGCAAGGGGCGAAGGCCATGAGCATCACGATTCGGAACGATTCGGGAGGAGGGGGCCCATGTTGAAACGACTCCTTTGCCTGGGAGCGATCGATCTCGATCTCTCCTGTGTCGATCCGGTACTCATCAAGGCGGGATACGCGGGTATCGACGGGCCCGACATGGTCCCCGTCGCAACGTACCGGGATGGAGAAGAGACCTGTTACCTGCCCGGTACCTCCCTCAAGGGGGTGCTCCGTGCCCACACGGAGCGGATCATCCGCACGTTGCGTCCGGAGATGGTCTGCGTCCCCTATCTTCAGAGGGAGGAAGATGCATCGCCGGAGGAGGACCTCCATCTCTCGTGCGGCAAGTATCTTGCTCAGCAGACGGATTCGTGCGGGATCTACCGTCTCTCCTGTCCGGCGTGCCGCACCTTCGGGTCGTTACAGTTTGCGGGTCGTGCCACGATCTCCGATGCCTATCCCACGGGAGGCGCTCCGATCGTCGAGGACCGGGACGGCGTCGGCATCGACCGGAAGACGGGAGGAGCGGTGACTGGGGCCAAGTTCGAACTACGTGTCGTCACCCAGGGGACGTTCCGGGCCACGATCACGATCCGCAACTTCGAGTCGTGGCAACTCGGTCTCCTCCACCTCCTTCTGCTCGATTTCGAGGACGAGATCCTGCGGATCGGCAGCGGGAAGAGCCGTGGCCTGGGACGGGTGAAGGGGGCGGTGCAACGATACCACCTCGTCTATTGGAGCGATCCCTCCCACCTCGTTGGGATCGAGGCCCTCGTCTCCCAAGAAGAAAGGGAGCGCTACGGCCTTTTCGATCCCGGCGATCCTCCTCCGATCTCCCTGCCGCCCCCCGATCACCATCGGGGACTGCGGCGGATCTACGATGGCAGCGAGAAGTGGCGGGAATGGACCGACCCGCTCGTCGCGGCGTTCAACGCCTTCCTGGAGCGCGGCTACGGCGCATCGACCTGGCGGGCCTCGATCGAAGCTGCAACGCGAAATTCCAACGGGTGAGAGGGATATGGCAAGGCTCTTCAACAAGGATCTCACGCCGGAGGCATTCCGCCGTCTCCTCGAGGAGACGAAGATCCCCGACACCGCGATCGCCTGGATCGATGGTCCGACGTCGTGGCGTTTCCTCGCGTGGGACGATCCCGGATGGCGTGATACGCGGCTCGACGAGGCAACGGCGAGCGAATCGGGAAGGATCTTCGACGTCTCGGGGGAGTTGCGCTGGCGCCGGATCGATTTCATGGCGGCAGGCATCTCCGATGGGGAAGACGAGCGTCAGGCAAGCTCGGCGTGCGATCCTCCCTTCCTCTTCCGAACGCTCTTCCTCGGGGAAGCGTGGGAGGCGTTGTCCGGCCATCTCGAGGATGCCTCCGAAGTCCTCGAAGACCTCGTTCCGCACGCCTCCCGTCATCCCTTCTGGGGGGAACGGGAGGGAAAGGTCTGGATCGAGCGGAAAATCCCCCATCATTTCCGGTATCCGGCCGAGGGACGTCGCATCGTCATCGAGGTCGAGCGGTGGGTGGCGCCGGATGGCATGACTGCCTTCCTGCGCTTCCGTTCCCTTCAACCCTTCGACGAGGAGAAGTAAAGATGCCCCAGGATGAGGCGTTCTGGAATCCCTACCGGATGGTCCCACGCCGGGAAGGGCGGATCGATCGGAAGCTCCCCCTCGGCCGTCACCGTCTCTGCGGCCTGTCGGGAGAGATCGAGGGAACGATCAAGGCGTTGACCTGCCTCCTCGTGGGACAGAGCAAGTTTTTCAGGAAGAGACGGGGAAAATTCGATACCGTGCCCACGATTCCTGGTACCTCCCTCAAGGGGGTGATCCGTTCCATGGCGGAGTTGATCGGCCACGGCTGCGCCCCCCTTGGCACGGAGGAGGACAGCCGGTGTACTTCGTCCCGTCAACTCTGCATCACCTGCCGGATCTTCGGGTTTCTCCAGGGCGGTGACGTCCATACGGGGCTCGTTTCCTTCGGAGACGCGGAGATGATCGCTTCGCCCATCTCCCCCAACGCATGGAAGGAGCAGAATGGGGTACTTCTCGCCAACCCGAAGCCGACACACAAGCCTTTCTATCCCCCCCGGCATCGGAAGATCTATCCCCATCAACCCGCCTGCAAGGAGGTGCCGACACCCGCGCCCCCTGGCGTTGGAAATCCAAAGATGTTCCGGAAAGTCCAGCCCGCGCCTGCCGACACGACGTTCGCCTTCCAGGCGACCTTCGAGAACCTTCGAGAGGAGGAGCTTGCCCTCCTCCTCTACGCCATCGTCCTCGAAGAGGGGATGGCGCACAAGATCGGCGGGTGCAAGCCGCTCGGCGCAGGGAGTGCCCGGATCTCGATCGACCGGCTCACGCTCACCACGGACCCAGGCACACGATACCGTCGAAATCGAGAGGACCAGGAAACGACGAAGGTCTGGGAAGGAGAGGATCTCACACAGGAGATCGATCGTCGAACAGGCTCGTTTCACTCCGATACCTCGGAGACGATGCAGGCACTCCGTCGTCTCATCCGTTTCGATCCGAACGATCCGCACGAGTTTCGGTACCCCTCGAAAGGGACCAAAAAGAATCCCGGCTGGTTCGATCTTCCTGCAAACAAGAAGAAACCGCTGAAACCGTGGAACGATTTCTGAAGACAACGGGAGGAAGCATGATGACGGGAAGAAGGGGAACCCGGATCGTCACCTTTCTGGGATTGGGACAAAGGAATCGTAGCGATGAGCGTCCCTACTACTACGAACCGGTGCGCTACGAGTTGAACGGAAAATGTACCGTAAAGACGGAATTGCACGACGTCGCTACGATCGAAGGGGTAGAGGGTTTCGTCTCGTTGCAAATCCTCGGAACCTCCCGAGTCCGGGAACGGTGGTTCGGCGAGGATCGCTACTACGAGACGAAGCTGAAAGAGGCGATCGGCGAAACGCGTTTCGGGGAAATCGTTCTCGAGTTCCGGGAAATTCCGGAGGGGAGGGATGAAACGGAGCGGTGGCGGATCTTCGAAGAGATCGTGGAACTCCTCTCCGCCGATCGGCTGGAACGGGAGGTCTCCCCTCCGGAACGGATCGTCCTCGACATCACCCACGGATTTCGTTCCCAGCCCTTCTTCGCAGC
Organism: uncultured bacterium; assembly: GCA_964616915.1. GTDB lineage: Bacteria > Myxococcota_A > CAZTSL01 > CAZTSL01 > CAZTSL01 > CAZTSL01. Next base: position 17,587 of record CAZTSL010000056.1, on the reverse strand, counting down.
CTCCGCCGTTGCATTCGTCCTGTCACAGCGGCGGCGCAGCGGCGAGGAGGATGCCCCACCGATCCAGATCCTCTACGCGGCCTTCGAGGCCCGGGAGGCACAGGGGATCGCGCCGGTCTGGGATCTCACCCAGTTTCTCGACGTGGTGACGTGGGACAATGCGATCGATGCCCTGATCCGCTTTGGACGCGCCGACGACTTCGAGCGGCTTCTCCGCGAGGAACAGCGCCGCCGGGTGAATCCGCAGGCGAATGTCTTCCCGGAGATTCAGCGGTTCGGTCAGGCGGCGAAGGCGTTTGCCGATGGACTCGCAACGGCACGGATCCCACGGATCCTGACCCGCCTTGCCGGCAAGCTCGAAGGGACGATCCCCCAGGTCCGAAATGATCTCGAGGGGACGCTCCCTCCCGTGGTCCAACAACTCGACACGCTCCAGAAGTGGGTGGAGGATCTTCCGGTCGAGCGTCCGATCAGTAAGGCGGGAATCGAGGCTTCCCTCAAACTCGCGGAACTCTATTACCGGCTCGAACGGTACGCCGAGATGGCAGCAACCCTCCGGGAAACATTGGTTTCCCTCTACACCCTGAAGATCCTTCCCCCGGAAGAGATCCGCCAACCGGCGCAGAACGACGCGGCCTTCGATGAGCAACGGAGAAGGGTGGAAGAGCGGTTCCGTGAATTCTACCACGACCAGAAAGAGAACGATTCCTTCGCCGCACTGATCGAGAAGGTGTCGCAGTTACGTAACGACATCGAACATGCAGGCTTCCGTGCATCTCCACGATCGAGTCAAACGATCCGAGCTACGCTCGAGGAAGTGGTGGCGGAGATCAGAAAGGCGATCGAAGGGGAAACCTACGAGCGTTTCGTGGAGCATGAGCAACCCCGGAGGGAAGGGGACAAAGGATCCAAAGGGACGGAGGCACGGAACGACGCGAAGAAGGAGTCGCCTTCGTGAATGTTTCGACGCCTTGGCGGGCACGCCCGGAAAAGGATCGGAGACGTTTCGTATTCTCCAGATGTTTCTCGTGGGTTCTCCTCGTCCTCCTCTTCGCGCCCAGGAATCCTCGATCCCTCAGTTGGATGACAGATGCGATGGCCCTGATTTCGGGTGTCGGGTTTCGAACCCGCCCTTACAATGCCCTGGGGTCGCAGATCTCAGCGGGAAATTTGATGCGATGGCCCTGATTCGGGGTGCTTTGGGACTTGACCCATCCCAGCGTTTCTCCTATGATGGGCGAGCCAGGTGATCCGTCACCCGGCTTGCGTTTCTGCGGTGTAGAAGGAGCGGTGTAGAAGGAAAGGGAGGGGAGAGGACGGATGCAGCGGTCGGAGGAGATGTTCGAACGGGCCCGGCGTTCCCTGCCGGGGGGGGTGAACAGTCCGGTGCGGGCCTTCCGGGCGGTGGGAGGAACGCCCCCCTTCATCGTGCGAGGGGAAGGCCCACGAATCTATGACCTCGATGGACGCGGCTACATCGATTACGTCGGTTCCTGGGGACCGCTGATCCTGGGACATGGGTACGCCCCGGTGATCGAGGCGGTGGAGAAGGCGGCGCGGGAAGGGCTGAGCTTCGGTGCGCCCACCCCCGGCGAGGTGGAACTGGCGGAACGGATCTGTGCCGCACTCCCCTCCGTGGAGATGGTCCGGCTCGTCAACTCCGGCACCGAGGCCGTGATGAGCGCGATCCGGCTGGCACGGGGATTCACGGGGCGGGACGATATCGTCAAGTTCGTGGGGTGCTACCATGGGCATGCCGATGGACTCCTCGTCAAGGCGGGAAGTGGCGCCACGACGTTCGGCGAACCCGATTCCGCAGGGATTCCGGCAGACTACGCCCGTCATACCCTCCTTGCCCCCTTCAACGACCTCGACGCGGTGGCGGAACTCTTTTCGGTTCGTGGGGGAACGATCGCGGCGATCCTCCTCGAGCCGGTGGCAGGGAACATGGGCGTCATCCCGCCCGCTCCCGGCTTCCTCGAGGGGTTGCGCCGCCTGGCCGACGAACATGGCGCCCTCCTCGTTTTCGACGAGGTGATGACCGGCTTCCGGGTCGGCTGGCAGGGCGCCCAGGGACGCTACGGGGTCACCCCCGACCTCACCACGCTCGGCAAGGTGATCGGTGGGGGGATGCCGATCGGCGCCTACGGCGGGCGCAGGGAGATCATGGAGAAGGTCTCCCCGCTGGGCCCGGTCTATCAGGCCGGAACCCTCTCCGGGAATCCGGTGGCCGTGGCCGCGGGTCTGGCGACACTGAACGCCCTCGACCGCCCCGGAACCTACGAACGCCTCGAAACGCTCGGAGCACGCCTGGCGGAGGGGATCGAAGCCGCTTCCCGCTCGACCGGGGTGCCCGTCTGCGTGCAGCGGGTCGGCTCGATGCTGACGGCCTTCTTCCTCGATCACCCCGTCACCGACTACGCAAGCGCGACGAAGGCGGATACGGTCCGCTTTTCCAGGGTCTTTCACGCCCTCCTGCAACAGGGCGTCTACCCCGCGCCCTCCCAGTTCGAGGCACTCTTCGTCTCCCTGGCCCACACGGAGGCGGAGATCGACGAAACCGTGCAAGCGTTCCGGCAGGCCCTCGCCACGCTCGAAGAGACGGCGTGAGCCCCTTTCTTGGTCCTCCAGGGAAAAGGGAACGCTTGATCCGTCAGGAAAGGAGCGATCCGATGCCGACGTTTCCCCGCTCTCGTCCCCGGCGGCTACGCCACCATCCAATCGTCCGGGCACTCGTCCGGGAGACGGAACTCTCCGTGAAGGACCTGATCCAACCCCTCTTCGTCACCCACGGAACGGGGGTTCGCCGGGAGATTCCCTCGATGCCGGAGAATTATCACTTCTCCGTCGATACGCTCGTGGAGGAGGCCCATGCGATCCACGAACTCGGGATCCCCGGTGTCATCCTCTTCGGTCTCCCCGCCATCAAGGACGAGGTGGGCTCCGAAGCCTACGACCCCGACGGGATCGTGCAGCGGGCCGTCCGCGCGATCAAGGCGGCGGTCCCCGGCCTCCTCGTCATCACGGACGTCTGCCTCTGCGAATACACGAGTCACGGTCATTGCGGCGTGATCCGGCAGCGCGGGGAAGCACGCGACGTGGCCAACGATCCCACGCTCGAACTCCTCGCCAGGACGGCGCGCTCCCACGCCGAAGCCGGCTGCGACGTGGTCGCCCCCTCCGACATGATGGACGGCCGGATCGGCGCGATCCGGAAAGCCCTCGATGAAGGAGGCTACGAGGAGATCCCGATCCTCGCCTACAGCGTGAAGTATGCCTCGGCCTTCTACGGCCCCTTCCGTGACGCTGCGGATTCCGCCCCCCAGTTCGGCGATCGCCGGACCTACCAGATGGATCCCCCCAACGTCGTGGAGGCGCTGCGGGAGGCGGCCCTCGACATCGAGGAGGGCGCGGATATCCTGATGGTGAAACCGGCCGGCCCCTACCTCGACGTCCTCCACCGGCTCGAGGAGGCCTACGCCTATCCCCTTGCCGCCTACCAGGTGAGCGGGGAGTATGCCATGATCAAGGCCGCGGCCGAGCGGGGATGGATCGACGAGGAACGGGTGATCTTCGAGTCCCTCACGGCGATCAAACGAGCAGGCGCGCAGATCATTCTCACCTATTTCGCGAAGACTGTCGCGCGGGCGCTCAAGCGAGGGTAGCGTGGAAATCGAACTCTCCTTCTTCTTCCTTGGCATCGTAGGGTTTCTCATCGCCTTCCTCTGGAGTGTGGGGAACTTCCTGAAGCCGGAGCGGTTCCCCCTGAAGCGGGCGGGATGGTTCGTGGATGCCGGCTTCGCACTCCTGACGCTCTACCTCGTGGCACGCGGCGTGCGGGCGGGTTTTCTGCCGGCAATCGGCGCATTCTCCGCGATGACGATCTACCTCTGGTGTGTGGCGCTGACGTACATCATCCTCGACCGGATCTTTCAACTCACCTTCGTCCTTGCGTTCATCACGCCACTGTTGTTGCTCTTCGCGCTTCCGTCGCTCTTCCTCGACCGGAGCGTGCCGGAACTGACGGCCGCCTTCCGCAGCGTCTGGTTCATCCTCCACATGATCCTGGGATATATGGGGTATGCGCTCGTGTCGCTCGGATTCATCGTGGCGATCGACGTGCTGATCGTGAATCGGATGCTCAAACG
>CAZTSL010000056.1:2770-13339 GCA_964616915.1 uncultured bacterium | reverse complement strand
CGCTCGGATTCATCGTGGCGATCGACGTGCTGATCGTGAATCGGATGCTCAAACGAAAGCGGATCGGGCGCCTCTTCGAGAGCCTCCCCTCGATCGAGACGCTGGAGCGGCTCCTGCTGATCCTTCTTTCCCTTTCCTTTCCCACTTTCACGGTGGCGGTCTTCTTCGGTCTGCTCTGGGCGCACCGGTGGCACGAATGGGCGGGGGGGAGCTGGTATACGGATCCGAAGATCCTCCTCTCCTTCCTCCTGTGGGGGTACTACGGTCTCCTCTTCCTCCTGCGCCGCCGCCTTGCCGGACGGCGACTCGCCTACGGGATGATCGGGGGGTTTCTTCTCTCCCTGTGTGCCTTCGTGGGGATCCTCATCTTCCGCAAGTAAGGGAGCGCGGGATTCCCTGGACCCTCACCACGAGCGAGGAAGACCCCACTTCCGGACTTCAGAGGTAGGGGGAGAAGAGTTTCGTAAAACTGTCGCGCAGTCGGATCGGGAGGCTTCGGCCATCCACCTTTTCGAGGGTGAGATCCTCCCCTGCCCCCTTTCGGGCGGTGGCTTCCATATATTCGACTGCCCGTCGTGCCTCCGTTTCGTCATAGACCTCGACGTTGAATTCGAAATTGAGCCGCAGACTGCGCGGGTCGAGGTTCCCGGAGCCGAGGAGGAGCCACGCGCCATCGACGACGAGGAGTTTGCTATGGACGAAGGGGGGACCGTGGCGCACGACCCGGACCCCATGCTTCAAGAACTCCCAGAGATAGGCCGTGGCTGCCCAGTGGACGAAGGGTTGCTCGCCAAAGCGGGGGAGGTAGAGCGTCACCTCGACCCCCCGAAGGGCCGCGCAGTTGATCGAGGCGATCATCGAGCGGTAGGGGATGAAGTAGGGCGTCATGATGTGGAGGGAACGCCGGGCGCTCTGACAGGCGCCGATCACCGTCCAGAAGAGGGCATCGAGATGTTCGTTCGGACCGCTGCGGATCCCGCGGGCCAGCGCCTCCCCTCGGTGGGGAACCGAGGGGAAGTACGCCTCTCCGGAAAGTTCCTCTCCCGTGGCGAAATGCCAGTCGTCGGCGAACGTCTGCTGCAAGTGGGCGACCACCGGTCCCTCGATCCGGAACTGGACGTCGGCCACGGCCCGCTTCGGATCCCGGCCGGCAAAGAGATGGCGGGCACTGATGTTCATCCCCCCCGTAAAGCCGATCCGTCCATCCACGACGAGGATCTTCCGGTGGTTGCGCAGGTTGAGATAGACGAGACGGGAGGGGGTCAGACCGAGGGGGGCGAAACTCGCCGGCGTGGCGCCGCAACGTTGCAACTCCCGATAGACCCTCGAGAAGTAGCGATACCCCCCCACCCCATCGATGAGGAGATGCACCCGGACCCCTCGTTTCACGGCCCGGCCGAACGCCTCGATGAAGCGGTGACCCACGGCATCGTTGTCGAAGATGTAACTGCAACAGGTCACACTGCGCCGTGCCCCATCGATCGCCTCGATCATTCGGGGAAACGCCTCGTCCCCGTCGTAGAGCGGTTCGATCTGGTTGCCTTCGGTCAGGGGAAACTCCGAGATCCGGTTCGTGAGGCGAAAGAGGGAATGGAACGACGCAGGGAGTTCGACGGGCGCCTCCCGCTCCAACGCCACTGCACGCCCAAGACCGGAGCGCAGCTTCCGTTGCACCGCACGCCGCTGGGTCCGGTTCACCCCCAATACCGCATACGCCAGGGGACCGAGAAAGGGGACGAAGCAGCAGATCACGATCCAGAGCGCTGCGGAGCGAGGACTTCGTTTGTAGAGCATCGCATGGAGTCCCCCCATGAGTGCGAGCACGAGCTGAAGGAACCCCATGAGCGAATAGAAGAGCGTGTCTTCCATGAACGAAAACTTCCATCCGAACCGAATACCACCGTCGGCCCGTCGAGACGATGCAGAAGGGAGCGCCACCCCGATCCGGAAGCGCCGGTCCAGGATCGCACGGATCCGTCGGAAAGACAAGGCAGCGAATCCGTCCCTTTCGTGCTACAATGGGGCGCCCATCACGAGGTGCGCTCCCGGAAGCCTCGCACCCCGCTTCCAACGATCACCACGCCCTCGAGGAGCGGCGCCCCGAAAACCGATGACCCAGGAGGTGGAACGTTGAGAATCGCCTGTCTCGATCTGGAAGGGATCCTCACGCCGGAAATCTGGATCGACTTCGCGGAACATACCGGAATCTCCGAGCTGAGGATGACGACCCGCGACGAACCCGACTACGATGTCCTGATGCGGAAACGTCTCGCGATCCTGGAGGCGCATGGCCTCGGACTCCCCGAGATCGAAGGGGTGATCGCCCGGATGGAACCCCTCCCCGGTGCCCCGGAATTTCTTGCGTGGCTGCGGCGGCGCTGCCAGGTGATCGTCCTTTCCGATACCTTCTATGAGTTCGCCCAACCGTTGATGGCCAAACTCGGCGATCCCACCCTCCTGTGCCACCGCCTCGAAATAGATGAGGCGGGGAGGATCCGCAACTACGTCCTGCGCCAGAAAGATGCGAAGCGAGCGGCGGTGCGGGCCTTTCAGGCGCTCAACTTCGAGGTCGTGGCGGTGGGAGACTCCTACAACGACACGACGATGCTCGCCCAGGCGGATGCGGGTATCCTCTTTCGTCCACCACCGAACGTCGTGTCGGAGTTCCCCCACTTTCCCGTCACCCACAGCTACGAGGAACTCGAGGAAGCCTTCCTCGCCGCCGAAGCCCACCTCGACCGGCGCTGAGCCAACTGAAGTTGTACGCCGAGCAGTCCCTTGATTTCAAGATGCCACGGGATCGCAGATTTTTCCGGGAAGTGAGATGCGATGGCCCTGCTGCTCGTGCCTGCTTCCCTCCTTGACCTTTTCCGTGGAGATGGTATCTATTGCAGCCAACACCCGTGGCACCGCCCTCCACCCGCTCGTGGGAAGGGGGATCGTTTCGACCCTCGGGCCGAGTGGAGACGGGGTTCCGGGAAGAAAGGGAGGGAGGAAACGATGTGGATGAAGCTCTTTCATATCCTCTTCGTTCTGTGGTTTGCCGGAGGGGTCCTGGCCGCTCCGATCGTTCGTGTTCGGCTCAAACGGGCCGAGGGGCTGCGGGAGAGGGTGTTCGCCCTGCAACTCCTCGATCGGCTCCAGAAACTCCTCGTCCTTCCCGGCCTCCTGCTGGCCGGGCTCTTCGGCTTCGGCCTCCTTCACACGGGGGGCTATGGGTTCCGACATGGATGGGTTCATCTCTCGATTGCGATCTACCTCCTGCTGCTCCTCCTCAACTTTGCATACATCACGCCCCAGCTCCGAAAGCGGGTGATGGCGGCAGAGGCCTCGAAGGAGGCGGGGGAGGAGACGGAAGCCCTGCGAGCGCTCCTCGATGACAAGAAATTCGGAATGCTGGCCGACATCAATGCGATCGCTCTTCTTCTCCTCTCCCTCCTCATGACCCTCAAACCCTTCTGAGCCCGCCTGGGAAGAGCATTCGTGATCGGTTGAGGGCAAGGCTTCGCTTCAGCATCCTGACGCCTCCCTCTTCCCCGGGCCTCGCGGGCGTCTTGCCGCACCCCCCGCCACCTCTCTGCGCTTGCCTGCGCTTGCCTGCCAGCCAGATCCCGCCCCACCAGGTCATTCCCCCGCCGGAACCGATCACGGATGGAAAGTTCTCCCTTTACGAGGAAAGAGAAGGCAAGGCGTGGATTCGAAGGGGAAGGAAATCGGGAAAAAGGGCTAATGTTTCCCCCACTCCGTGCCGATAAAGAGGATGTTTCCTCGCCAGGGGGCTACGGCCTCCCACGACGGATGAATCGGCGGTCTATTCATGGAGAGGCGGAAGATGCAACAGCCGGCAACCATTCTCGTCTGCGACGATGAAGAGATGAACCGATGCCTCCTCAAGGATGCGCTCCAGTATCAAGGCTACAACGTCATCGAGGCGACCGACGGCCTCGATGCGTTGGAGAAACTGATCCTCGAGCCCGATCTCGTCATCCTCGACGTGCTCATGCCCGGATTGACCGGCTTCGAGGTTGCGGCCCAGATCAAGGACGAACCCCGAACCGAGCACATCCCGATCCTCATGATCACCGCGCTCAATGGTCGCCAGCACAAGATCAAGGCGATCGAGTCGGGGGCCGACGATCTGCTCAACAAGCCCTTCGATCTCGTGGAACTCGGGGTCCGCGTCCGCTCCCTCCTCAAGGTGAAGTTCTACCACGACCAGTTGAAAGCCCAGAACAAGTCGCTCGAGTGGCATGTGGCGGAACGGACGAAGCAGCTCAACGAAGCGATGAAGCGGCTCGACCAGGCGAACCGCAAGCTCAAGGAGGCCAACCTCGAAACGATCTACCGCCTCTCCGTGGCCGCCGAATACCGGGATGCCGACACGGCGGCCCACATCATGCGGATGAGCGCCTATTCCGCGATGCTCGCCCGCAAGATCCAACTCCCCACCGAAACCGTCGAGATGATCCTCTGCGCCAGCCCGATGCACGACGTCGGGAAGATCGGCGTTCCCGACCACATCTTGCTGAAACCGGACAAATTGACGACCGAAGAGTTTCTCCTCATGCAGAAGCACGCCGAGTTCGGTGCGGAGATCCTGCGGGGATCGGAATCCCCCCTCCTTCAGATGGCGGCGGAGATCGCGCTCGGTCATCACGAGCGCTACGACGGACGGGGATACCCCCGGGGCGTGGCCGGCGAAGAGATCCCCCTCTCCGCCAGGATCGTTGCGCTGGCCGACGTCTTCGACGCCCTCACCTCGGCCCGCTGTTACAAGAGGGCCTTCTCGAACGAGGTGGCCAAACGGATCATCCGGGAGGAACGTGGGCGGCACTTCGACCCCGACCTCGTGGAAGCCTTCCTCGATTGTGACGAGGAGATCCGGCTGATCCAGAAGAAGTACAGCGACGAAGCGAATCCCGACATCCACCACAACTGGCGCCAGATGATCGAGGCCCAACGGGCCCTCGAACAGCCGGAGGAATCGGGGGAAGCCGAGCAGGGAAGACTCCTCGATCGGCTCCTGCCCCCCCCCCTTGCCGCGACGGCGACCTGACCCCGCACGCATTCCCCATGGGCGCTCATGGCGGGCATCGCCCCTACGGAAGCCCCCTGCGACATTCGGACGGATGACCGGCGCAAAGCAGCGTGCATTCCGAGCCGCTCGCTTCGCGGCGTTCGAGCGGCGTCTCCTCAAGGGGTCTTGCGGGGCGGCGTGTAGCCGTACCTCTCATAGACCTCCCACAGGGCTTCGTGGAGTCGTTCCGGTTCGAGGCCGTATTCCTCCCCGCGATACCGGTGCGTGCTCCGGTAGCGCCGCGCCTTTTCGGTCTGCTCGGCCAGTCTTTCCCGGAATTCGTCGCTCATCTCCCATCCGAAGTGCGCATAGATCGCTTCCACGCACCCCCGGGGATCGCGGACGAGATCGGGATAGTTCACCGTGTGGAAGCGTTCCGGAGGAATCAGCGCCTTCTTCTCCTCCATGTAGCGGTACATCCCGATGAGGAGTTGGGCCAGTTCCCGGGTCTCCGGAGAGTTTTTCGGAATCTCCGGCGAATGGGCGCTCCAGATCGTATGGAAGAGGCTCAGGAGCGAAGGGATCGCTTCATGAGGCGCCCGGACGTTGTAGATGAAACGCGCGTCGGGGAAACGTTCGTTCAGGGAACGGAGGAAGGTCGTGAATGTTGGGTTCTTGGACAGAATGGTCCGGTTCCCCCCACTGACGTACAATTGCCGCTGGAGCATCTCCTCGTAGTAGTCGAGGAGCCGCGCCTTCTTCTCCGCCGGCATCGCGTCCATGACGGCGAGTTCGGGGAACTCCCCCATGAAGGGGAAGAGGGTGAAGAGATATGCGGTGCAAAACTGATGGGCCAGGAGCCATCCGTCCTCGTCGGCCTCGTCGAGACGGATCTTGTGCATGTGGTCGATCGCGGCGAGCGCCTGCTCGTTCCATGCGAAGAAGCGCTTGCGCATCCGCTCACCCAGAAAGCGCCGGTCCACCACGCCAAGCGCCGAGACCACCCGGCGGAGGGAGAGGGGGGCACAGAGGATCTCCTGCATCGTGAAATAGGCATACCGCTCCTCGTCGAGACAGAGGAGGCGGTGGAGAAAGGTCGTGCCGCTGCGCGGGATCCCCAGCATGAAGACCGGCTTTTCCACCTTCCGGCGGGTGAAGGCGGGAAAGACGAGACGATCGAGCCGGGTGAGCGAGGCATCGAGAAGGTAGAGGGGAGGGAGCACCCCTCCCACGAGGGAGAGGAGGATCGCCCGCCGCCGGGAGAGGGGACGCCGCTTCACCGTGAGTCTGAGCATCCGCACCCAGGTCTCGAGGTCGAAGGTCATCGGCCAGTACCTCCGGATCCATCGTTCCACGAGACCGGTTTCCCCATCGGTACCATCGCGATCGTTCCAGAGATCCGTCAGGATCGCCCTCTTCTCCGATTGCGTCATGCGTCCTCCATTCATCTCTCTTCTGGTTCGTCTCTCGCCGCGCCCCGTCGGTCGTCCCCCCTCATGTGCGGAGGTGGGTGATCAGTTGTCGGGAGAGGAAGCGGGAGACGGTCATGATCGGGGTCATCGTATGGCTCGAGGCGCTGCTCGGAAAGCCCGCGGAGTCGAAGGCATAGATGTCGCGGGCTCCGAAGACCCGCCCTTCGGGGTCGGCCGCGCCATCCCGGGGGGATGGCGCGAAGCGGATTCCCCCCTGCTGGTGCGCACTGATGAAGGGGGTTGCAGCGGCACGCAGCGGGATCTCCTCCACACGGGCGAGATCGGCCGTCCGCTCGAAGACCACGGGGGGTGTGGTGGGGAGGACGACCCTGCGCGCGCCAGCCGCGAGGTAGATCCGCACCGCGGCCCTGATCGCCTCGCGAAAGCGCGCCCGGTGGGCCTCGTCGATCGGGTAATCGATCCGGAGCCGTCCGGAGCGCTCCACCCGGACGCGTCCGACCGGTCTGTCCGGAAGGAGGAGGAGCGAAGCGGCGAAGTGGGGGTAACGGGTCATCGTCCGTTTCCCCTCCGGTCCCATGAGGGGCAGGAGGGATGCGACGATCCCCGGCGTCCCGCTGATCGGCTCGATGCGGAATCCCCACCACCCCTCCTCGGGGTGGTCGAGATCCTCGAACTCCGTGACCGCGTAGCTCTGGGGAATCCCCCGGAAGAACCGAACCTCCTCCTCGAACTCCGCAGTGATCGGAAGCTGGGGTTGCAGCATCAGGTGACGGCCGACGTGGTCGTTGCCGATCCCGGAACGCAAGAGGAGTTGGGCCGAAGCGACCGCGTTCGCCGCCAGGATCACCACCCGGGCGCGGAGGGTGAGGCGGGCTTCCTCGTGGTATCCCCTGGGGTCGAGGGCGGCGACATGCACCCGTTTGATCTCCTTTCGGGCGTCTTCGATCCGTACGGCTCGTCCCCGCACGAAGAAGCGCGCGCCGGCCTTCATCGCCTCGGGGATTGCCACGAATCGGGCATTCCGTTTGGCATCGAGGGGACATCCCAGAAGGCAGATCCCCAGTCCCGCGCACCCCACCCGGTTGTGCATCATGATCTCACCGCGCCATCCGAGAGCCTCGGCGCCGCGACGCACGATCCGGTTGTTCTCGTTGAGGTCCGCCGCCTCGGGTCGGCTTGCCGAGAGATCCCGCAGGGCCTCCCGGGTGAAGGGGGCGAGGGCCTCGGGGGTGTAGCCGGTGAGGTGGAACTTCCGCATCCAGTGGCGCAGCACCCCATCGGGAAAGGGGACGACGTCGCAGGCATTGATCATCGTCCCTCCCCCCAGCACCCGTCCCTGGAGGACGGAGATCGAAAGATCGCTCGTGGCCCGTCCCCCCCGATCCATGTAGAGCTGGTCGTACATCTCGGCATCGCGGCCGGTGAGGTCGAAACCGGTGAAATCCCCCCCCTCCTCGACCACGACGACCTCGTGTCCGGCCCGAGCCAGCTCCCATGCCGCGGTTCCCCCCGCGGCGCCGGAGCCCACGATGCAGATTTCCGTGGTGATCTCCGCCGGTCTCGGCGGTTTCGAGAGATCGACGATCGTTTCGTTCATCGTTCCCTCCCCTCCCGCGTCACAAGCCACCGAGTGGGCCGTCATAGCCGATGTAGGGCCAGACCTCGGGGCGATCGTAGAAGACGAGGGAGAGGAATTTCCGGAAGGCGAGCGCCACCTGGCGGCGCAGGAGGCGCTCACTCGTGCTCCAGCGTTCGAAGTGCGCCAGCCGCTCCGCCACGCCGAGGTGACTGAAGGTCACGGCACGCCGTTCGTAGAGGACGGGCCCGAACTCGAGGAGGAAGAGCGCCTTCTTGAGATCGGAGCGATTCCATGGGGGTTCATCGGCGAGGAAACGATCGAAGGCCGTGGCCAGATCGCTCCCCCGCGCACCGGGGGGGAAGGCTCCTCCCTCCGGCAGGAGGGCCTCCGCCAGCTTCGAGAGGGTCCGATACTCGTGGGGGGTCAGGGCCCCGAGTCCCGCGACATCGGGGGCGCACCCGCGCAGAGCGAAGAGGGAACCGACTCCCCCCATGAGGACCACGCTCCCCGTGGAGAGCGCAAGGCCGAGGAAACGCCGGCGGGACAGTATGGAAAAACCTTCACCTGAAGCGCTCATGCCGTTCCTCCCGGGCGACCGACGCCGATCGCAGCGCCACCTCTGCCCTTCGCCAATCGTGTCCCTATTCTCCCTCTGCATCGGAAAAATCGCAACCCACTTGCGATGCGGAATGGGGGAAGATCATCGCCGATCCGGAAGGCGAGATGCTTGCTCCCCTCCGTTCGTCGGAGATGGAGACGGAGAGACGATTCGACGGATGCGTGTGCGCCCCAGCAGGAGGGAGCGGCGCGGGAAAGAGGGAAGGCGCATGGGGCCAAATGGTGGACGAGGATCCACGATCGGATCAGAACTTCGGTTCTCCACGGGGATGCCCCGCGATCGGTTCCTGCGGGGGGGATGAACTGGTGTGGCGGGCGCTGCCGGGGAGCCAGAGATCGGTGGGTCTGCCTGGGCGTCGTACCTGCTTGCCCACGGCGTGCCCGCAAGCAGGATTCCGACCTCTTCGTCGATCGGCATGAGCCTTGAGAGGTTCTAGGGTTGGATTCCGGCGATTTCGCTTGCGATCTCGATCGTCTGGACGATCCGGTCTTCGTCGGGTCCTCCTTCGATCACGATCTGGAGGATCGTCGATGCACCGAGGACTGGCGGACGGGAGACCTGGGCGAGTTCTTCGGCTGCTTCTTCCTCATTGCCGTCGAGGTGGGTGGTCGAGACGCGAAGCCGGTAGAGGTTGGGGAGTGTCGGGGTGAAGTAGACGTGGAAGGTGCATGCATCCGCCCCCGCCTCCTTCCCGAAGGAAGTTGCGTTCTCGTCCCACGTGAGGGTGGGGTCGAGGAGGACGATGTCGGGGCGGGTCTCCTCGGTGCAGTCGAGTACCGTGATCGACAGCTCCGCCGTGTCTTCCACGGCCATGTTGATCGGGAAGACCGGGCAGCCTTGCAATCCCCAGAGAGTGGCCGCGGTGAGGACCGTCATCGCAAGGTTTACGAACCGCTTCATCGGATTCCTTCTCCATCGAGAGGACGCTTCGGTTTCGGGATCAGAGACGACCGATCTTCCGGTCGCCGTCGTGCTTCTGCTCGATCTCTCCGGCCTCCGGGGGAGCGGGGGCCAGACCGAAGTGGAGGACGAACGGCTCGGCATCGTTCCGCCGGGCAGAAGCGTGGGCATCGAGCTTCATCACTTCGGCACGGAGCATCTGGAGCAGACGCTTCCGGAAGGCCGCGATATCCTCGCCGCGGGCCAGGAAGCGGAGGTGGCGCAACGTCTGGAGTTCTTGGCCCTCGCACGTGAAGAGTCGCTCGATCTGCATCTGGAGCACTTCGAGTACGGCTCGGGTGCCTTCGAGAATGGCGGCCAGGGAGCTGCGGTCGGAGAGGGGGATCCGGTTTTCGAGGATTTGGAATTTTCGTCTCCCGCACTCTTCGACGACGCGGGCAGTGCCGGCCTCGACCATCACTTCGAGGATTTCCTCCACGGGGCTGCTGGGGGCTTCGATCTCTTCCCCCCGGGTGAAGCGATCGACCGTCTCCCGGATCGTTGGGGAGGCGAGAAGGCGTTCGGCCAGACGCGCTTTCGTTCTGCCGGGGGGGGGCTGTGTGGGGGGGGAGGCCGGTGGCTTCGTCTCTTCGAGCCGGCGCTCGAGGGCATCCTCGAGGGCGGCGCAGACTTCGTTTTCGCGTAGCCCGAATTTTCCGGCCAGATCGATGCCGATCTCGAAAACCTTCCGCAACGTTGCGCGGGCTGCCTCGGCCGGGGGGAGGGGAGAAGCCGGTTCGGCCGGAAGGAAGGGGATCACTTCTCCCCCCTCCGCTTGTCCCAGGAATGCTTCGATCCGCTCCCAGCTCCGTGCCTCCGCCTCCTTGAGCATCGCTTCCTCGGGAAACGCCACCTCTTCCCCCTCTACGATTGCTGCGTAGAGATTGCGGGTGAGATCGAGGAGACCCGAGGCTTCCCGATCCATCACGAGGGAGGCCTCGAAAGCCTCCCGATCCGCATCGGGAAGTTCACCCAGGAGGTA
>CAZTSL010000056.1:0-2670 GCA_964616915.1 uncultured bacterium | reverse complement strand
CGAGGGAGGCCTCGAAAGCCTCCCGATCCGCATCGGGAAGTTCACCCAGGAGGTAGGCGCTGAAGCTGCTCGTCGGGAAGATCGTCGTTTCCTTGCGCATCGCTCTCTATCCTCTGTCGTTGCCCCGTCCTCTTCGGCTGATCCATATCCATCCGATCGAAACGATGGTCAGTTCACCGGTCCTCTCACCCGGTTCAGGATGAAGTGGGAAACTTCCCGGAAAAACCATTTCTCGGCATCTTCCTGCCGGGCAGGAATGTCGAGGTATCGTCTTCTTCTCAGGAAATCGACGAAAAATTCCCCCAGCACCCCTTCCGCATTCCGGTCGAGGATGGGAAGGAGGTGGGGGAGGATCAAACGGTAGGAAGCGGCATGCAGGTTTTTGAGCGCCTGTTGAAAGCCTGGGTGACGACGCCCGTGACGCAGAGATCTGAAGGTCTTGTCGATCGCGATGGTCTGTTCTCCCATTTCCGGCTCCAAGAAGGCTGGACGCGAAAAAGGATACCTTTTGCCCCCTTCGGATACCCCAAACGAAATCGGATGGGAAAACGTTGCAAAAAATTTCTCCCGCTCGCCATCCTGAGAGGATATTGACGGAGGGGAAGGCGCATGTTACACTGAATCTGGATCAAAGAAAGGAGTACTCGAGAAAAGATGCAACGCGGGTTTCGGTCACTCTTCCTCCTTCTCCCTCTCCTTCTGGGTGCGGTTGGATGCGATGGATCCTTGCAGGGGATCGATCCTCCCGCCGCAGCGATGCTCCGTGCGGGATGTCCGGAGCGGGGGGAGGTGGAAGAACGGGAGCGTTCCTTCGAAATCGCCGAACGTTTCGCGCCGGTCGTTCTCCAGGAGACGGGATGGCGCCGGCGCGCCGACTACATCACCCGCTTCGACTTCGACGGCAACGTCACCGGCCGGGACAACTGGCAGCATCTCGGGGCGTACCCCCTCCCCGCCTACGTCTATTTCTCCGTGATCGAGACGGAGACCCACGTCTTCCTCGGGTACTTCTTCTTCCACGCGGCCCGCTACGGCACCTTCTTCGACAACGACTTCGAAAGTTATGAGAACGACATGAACGGCCTCCTCCTCGTACTCGATCGGGAAGCGGTCGACAGGGGGGCGGGGCCGAGCGAAAGCGTCCTCTTCATGGAGACGCGGAGCAGGGAGCAGTTTCTCCAGTACACGAACGACGCCCGGGTGCGCCAGGGAACCGAAGAGATCGACGGCCCGATCTTCTTCGATGAGGCGGACCGGCTCTGGGTCGGGGTGGCTGCGCGTCATCACGGTGTCCATGCCGCCTCCGCCGAGGAGATCGAAGGAGCGGGTGCGCGATCGATCGTCTATTTCTACGATGGGGTCGCCGGAGTGCCCACGAGACGTTCGCGACGGGTGGGTTACGCGCTCTTACCCCTCCTCACGGAGTTGTGGCCACTTCGGGCCAACATCGGTGAAGGGCGCACCTTCGACCGCCCCTTCCTCTTCGGGCAACACTGCCTGGTCGGCGGTAACTTCGACGGCGACGACTATCTCGAGGACTGGGCGCGTCCTCCCTGGTCGTGGGACGAGGTCGATGACGGTGCCGTGGGGCGGGGGGAGTGGTTCTTCCTGCCCGCCGAAACGGTCGTCTCTCATCTGATGCTTCCCGAGCCCTTCTCCTTGCGGTACACCTACCACCCCTATCTCTCCCTCTCCGAAGAATAGGCTCGATCCATCCCTGGAGAGGAGATTCCGGATGGATTCCCCCCCTCCACTCTTTTTCACTGGCGTCGAACGGTTCAACGGTGGGGCCTTCCTCGAGGCGCACGAACTGTGGGAGGATCTCTGGCGTGCCTCTTCCGCTCCTTCTCGCGATTTCCTCCAGGGACTCGTTCAGATCTCGGCCGGATTCGTCCATGCGCAGCGGGGGAACCGAAAGGGGGCGATATCCCTTTGCGCCAAGGGACTTCACCGCCTGGCGCCCTATCCCGGATGCTTCTGGCGCATCGACCTCGATGCGCTGCGCCGGGAAGTCGCACAGTGGCGGGAAACGTTCCGTCTTGCCACCGGAGAGGAGGGGGAAAGGAGGCTCCCCTTCCCCCTCATCGTACTCGTGGACCCCTGCACCCCCTTCCCCACCCCTGGCTCGTGAGAAAGGACCCCCTGGCCGATCACGGATACTCTCGATATATGGGCGGGATGGCGTGATCTCGTCACGCATCCCGTGAGATGGAGATGCGGCTGTCCCGACCGAAGATTTCTACGAGGTTGACGCTGCCGGAGAGGCGTGGTAACATTCCTCCCCACGAGGGCTTCGCCGCATCTCTTCCCAAATGGCTCACGATCGTCTGGAACCGACGCGGGGGTGGAACCGCGGGATTGCTCCCTCCGGAGGGAGGGGGTAGACAGACCGGCCACCGCGGCGTTCTCCGGCGGTCCCGTTCGTGGAGGTCGATATGCTCCTTTCGAAGTGTTCTCGATGCTCCGGTGCGCTTCTTCTCGTCCCCCTCCTCATCATGGCCGGCTGTGGCGGTGGAGGCGGTGGGGAAAACAGCGCGCAGTCGATGCTGGGCACGAGCCCGAGGACAGGCACGGCGGAAACCGTGACGGGAACGGCGCCCACTGGGGAAACAACCCAGACCCCGGGCACCGAAACGGGCGGCACCACCGCACAGACCCCGGGCACCGAAA
>CAZTSL010000055.1:13194-29321 GCA_964616915.1 uncultured bacterium | reverse complement strand
CCCCAGATCTTCATCGAACTCTCCGCGGGGGAGGGGGTGGGGGGGACCACGATCCCCTTGATATCCCGCAGCCCTTCCGTGATCTTCCCCTTCTCCTCCCCCGCGGAGAGTTCGATGAAGATCTGGGGTGCCTCCGCGACCTTCTCCTCCCCCTCTGGCGTCGTATAGGGGATGCGCACCGCGGGGAGGATGTAGGACCCGGCGATATCCCCCCGCAGCTTGTACCAGCGCCGTTCCACCTTTCGTCCCGTCTCGTCCGTTGCGGAATCGCGCCCCGTATCCACGATGCGCAGCCCCTCGATCCGGTCGCCCACCTCCGGGAGCGTGACCTCGATCGTGGGCTCGTGGGCGACCTCGATCGTGTAGGTGAGTTCGTCGTTCACGGTCGCGGTGGCGCGATCGACGCCGGCGCGCACGGTGATCGGTGCGCCTTTGGGGGGCGTCTTGGGCCCGGCGCAGGCGGCTGCAAGGAGGAGGAGGATCGTGGCCGCCGCTTGCCGCATCATGGCGTCTCTCCTCCCGCCTCTTCGAGGGCTTCGGGGTGGAAGGCGACATCCGCGTCGGCGAGGGTCTGTTTCATCAGCGCCTCGTAGGCCTCCTGCATCTTGCGCTTCCGGTATTCCTCCTTGACCCGATCCTTGACCTCCTCGAAGGATTTCTGCCGTTCCGGTTGCTTCTCATCGACCCGGAAGAGGTAGAATTTTCCGTCGATCTCGACGGGGTCGGAGAGGGTTCCCTCGGGGAGCGCGAAGATCGGATCGAGGGCTTCCGGTTTTCCGAAGCCGAGGGGGTCGGTGCCCCGGGCGATCCACGGTTCGAATTTCCCGCCCTCCTCTCGGGTCGGGGCGTGTTCGGAGTGTTCCCGGGCCGCCCGCTCGAAGGTGGAGAGATCCGCCGGATCGATCGTTGCGCGGATTCGTTCCGCCTCCTGCCGGGAGGGGAGTTCGATGAGATGGATCTTCACCCGCTCCGGCTCGCGGTAGCGCTCCCGGTTGGCCTTGTAGTAGATCTCGGCGTCCGCATCGGAGATTTCGACCTTCTGTGCGACCTCCCGTTCGATGACGCGCTGGACGAGGAGATCCCGCAGGAAGCGGTCGAGCGCCTTTCGGACCTCCGGATCCTTGTCGTATTCGAGCTTCCGGGCCTTCCGGAAGAGGAGTTCCTCGGCGACGAACTTCTCGGCGAAGGCGCGTTTCCCCTCCTTCCCCTTGAAGCGTTCCCGGAGGTAGGGGGGGAGGGCGGCGAAGGCCTCTTCGATCTGGCGCCGGGTGATCGTATCTGCACCGATGCGGGCGACCACGGCCTCGCTCTCTTTCGTCTCGTCCCCCTTTCCCCCGACGCGGGTGCGGGCATCGAGGGCGTACTGGGCGGCCACCCCGCGGCCGAGGCGTTCGAGGCAATGGACGATCTTGGCGTCGATCTCCCCCGAGAGTTCGGTGTCGGGGTCGTAGAGTTCGGCGCGGTAGAAGGCGTCGAGCGCGGCCTCGAACTTTCCGGCGTCGAGGTAGAGTTTGCCGAGGGTGTAGGCGATTCGCGCCGCGGATTCCGGCGTGAGGTCGCGTCCCACTTCGAGGTAGCGTTCGTAGGCCCGGGCGGCCTCTTCATGGAGCCCCACGGCCTTGAGTTTGCCGGCCAGGGCGCGGTAGTCGAGGGAGAGTCCCCCCTTCCCGCCATCGGAGGGGGGCGGGGTGCGTGTGCCCCGCAACTCCACGAAGAGGAGGATCCCGAAGAGGAGCAACACCGACACGGAGAAGAAGGTGCTCTTCCGGTCGAAGATCTTCTTCGGGGGTCTTCTGCGCACCGGGGCTCCACGGGGTTCGGAAATCGTCGCGTGCTTGCTCCCTTGCATCATCTCGTCCTGCGCTCCCTTTTGCGGAAGAAACGGACGATCGGATCGACGTAGGGCTCGTCGGTCCGGATCGCGATATGATCGACGTTGCACGACCGGAAGAGACGGACCCGTTCCCCCTGATCGCGCCGGGTCTTGGCCTCGAAGCGTTCGAGGGTGGCACGGTCGTTCGTATCGATGAGGATCGTCTCCCCGGTCTCGGCGTCTTCGAGTTCGAGGAAACCGACCGGGGGCAGCGCCTCCTCCCGGGGGTCGGAGATCGTGACCGCGATCAGGTCGTGGCGGTGTCGGGCGAGCCGGAGCTGTTTCGAGAAATCGTCCGCGATGAAGTCGGAGATCACGAAGCAGACCGCCCGTTTGTGGGTCACGTGGAGGAGGAATTCGAGCGCGCCGGAGAGGTCGGTCGTGCGGTGCTGCGGCTCGAAGGAGAGCACCTCCCGGATGATCCGCCACACGTGTCCCCGTCCCTTCTTGGGGGGGATGTAGTGTTCCACGCGGTCCGTGAAGATGATGAGTCCCACCTTGTCGTTGCTCTTGATCGCGGCGTAGGCCAGAAGGGCCGCGACTTCGGCGGCGACCTCGTTCTTGAGCTTCCCGGTCGTGCCGAAGTGTCCGGAGGAACTCACATCGACGAGGAGCATCACCGTCAGTTCCCGTTCCTCCCGGAAGACCTTGACGAAGGGCGTCCCCATCCGTGCGGTGACGTTCCAGTCGATCGAACGGACGTCGTCGCCGGGAATGTAGGCGCGCACCTCCTCGAACTCGATGCCGGTTCCCTTGAAGGCGCTCGTATATTCGCCGGCCATCGCTTCGGTCACGATGTGGTTCGTGCGGATCTGGATCGCCCGGACTTGACGCACGATGTCGAGTTCGTCCCGTTTCCTTCGCGGGGCGTTCTCGGTTTCGCCGGGGGCGGCGGCAAGCCGGCGGTCGAGCCATCGGTGGAGAGGATCGAGCCACTTCACGGCACCGGCACCCCCTCGAAGATCTGGCGGATCACATCGTCGGGGGTCATCTCCTTGGCTTCCGCCTCGTAGGAGAGGAGCACCCGGTGGCGCAGCACGTCGAGTCCGATCGTCTTGATGTCCTGGGGGGTGACGTAGCCGCGTCCCTGGAGGAAGGCGTAGGCCCGGGCCGCGAGATTGAGGTAGATCGTGGCGCGGGGGGAGGCCCCGTAGGCGATGAGGGGGGTGAGGCCCTCGAGGTCGTAGGCCCCCGGCTCCCGGCTGGCAAAGATCACGTCCACGATGTAATCCTTGAGCTTCTCGTCGATATAGATCTCATGGACGAGGGCGCGCGCCTCGAGGATCTCTTCGGGGGTGATCACGGGAGAGACCTCGGGGATCTCGCTCGTCACCCGGTCCATGATCCGCCGCTCCTCCTGTTTCGTGGGATAGGTCACCTGGAGTTTGAGCATGAAGCGATCGACCTGGGCTTCTGGGAGGGGATAGGTTCCCTCCTGCTCGATCGGGTTCTGGGTGGCCATCACGAGGAAGGGGGCGGGGAGGGGGAAGGTCTCCTCCCCGATCGTGACCTGCCGTTCCTGCATCGCCTCGAGGAGGGCGCTTTGCACCTTGGCCGGTGCACGGTTGATCTCGTCGGCGAGGATGACGTTCGAAAAGATCGGCCCCTTCTTGATCGTGAAATCTCCCGTCTTCGGCTGGTAGATCTGGGTTCCGATCAGATCCGCGGGGAGGAGATCGGGGGTGAACTGGATCCGGTTCATCTCGAGGTCGAGGGCGCTGGCCAGGGTCTTGACCGCGGTCGTCTTGGCCAGCCCCGGCACCCCCTCGACGAGGATGTGGCCGTCGGCCAGGAGGCCGACGAGGAGGCGGTCGATCATGAAGCGTTGCCCCACGATCACCTTACCGACCTCCTCCCGCAGCCTGGCTACGAAGGAACTCTTCCCCTTCACCTTCTCCGTGATATCCGTGACTGTCGCTTCCACCTCGTTTTCTGCCTCCCTGTTTCCATCCCCCGGCCCTGCGTCGAGGCG
Source organism: uncultured bacterium (assembly GCA_964616915.1). Taxonomy (GTDB): domain Bacteria; phylum Myxococcota_A; class CAZTSL01; order CAZTSL01; family CAZTSL01; genus CAZTSL01. Next base: position 25,476 of record CAZTSL010000055.1, on the reverse strand, counting down.
GGGGATCCGGTCGAATCGAACGTTTCTGGGGGATTCCTCGGCCCCATCGGGTCTGGGGCGTCTCGTTCCGTGTCATCCGACGCCGTGGCGTTCTTCTTCCCGGAGACGTTTGAGCGTCCGTTCCAGACGTCGGTAGTCCTCTTCGATCTCCTGGCTCGAGCGGGGGAGGCCGCCATACTTGATCCCCTCGATGAGGGGGGCGAAGTCGAGGTCGGCGAAGTCGCATCGGGCCCTTTCCGGGAGGGCGGCCACGAGATCCCGCATCGTCTCGTAGAAACGCCCCGCCTCACCCGCGAGCCGGTGGCGGTTCAGTTCGGCGAGGCGTGCCTCGAGATCGGAGAGCGTCGGGGTGCCTGCCGTCGTGGGGGCCGGCATGGCGCCTTCCCGCCGTTGCCGGTAGAGGAGCCAGGCGATCGTGGCTGCGATGAGGAGGAGCGCCCCGCCGATTCCGGCGGCCGCTCGCCGGGTAAACCATCCCGTCACCTCGAGGGAGACGGGTTCCCCCCGCAGGTGGTACGCCTCGGTATCCCCGGAGACGTGGTAGGGGATGTCGATCGCGGGGATCGTCCAGGTGCCTTTCTCCTCCGGGCGCAGGGTGATGACGAAGTGGGCCGAACGCAGGTCTCCCTCTCCCTGCGTGCTGCTCGACATCCCGATCCTCCGGATCTGCTCGGGGAGTTCGAGGTCGGGGGGGGAGATGCGGTAGCTCTTTTCCCCCGCGGACCAGGAGACCACGACGTGGAGTTGCACCGCCTCCCCCACCCGTACCCTCTTCTCCTCGAGGGAGACCGAGACGCTGGGCTGGGCCGCGGCCCCACCCGGCAGGAGGAGGAGGAGAGGGAGGAGGAACAGGAGCAGAAGATCGCTACGTGACATCGCGCGCTTCCGGTATCGGGCTTCAGATCCTGGGGATCAGGGATTTCCAACAGACTTTGGCCCAGCCTGGCCACCTCTCCGAGGACAGCCACGACGAGCAGCCACATCGGATCGGTTCATGATGACAACCGGTGGAAAGAAATCGTTCCCGTCTCTCCAGAAGGAATTCCTCCCGCGGCCGGATGCCAGCTCGAAGAGGGGCAAAACGGCTGACTGAGCCGCTCGGCGGAGGAGGAGACATGACCTTCGATGTGCAACCTCCTCGAATCTCCGCCGGCGGAGGTGCACTTGACATTTCCCGAAAGGACCCCAAAAATACCCCTGACGATTCTTCGAGGGGGAATCGGTTGGGGTACGACAGAGCGGCCGGGGTTCGCGAAACGGCTGTTTCTTTGATAGATACCTGAGAAATCCTGGAAAATTTCATACCATTCTACTGTTTCAAGGTTGATTGATGTCCAAATCACTCTTCATCGTGGAATCTCCGGCCAAGGCGAAGACGATCAAGAAGTTTCTCGGACCCGGATTTTCGGTGAAAGCCTCGGTCGGGCATATCAAGGATCTACCCAAGAGCCGTCTTGGGGTCGATCTCGAGGGGGATTTTCGTCCCGAGTTCGAGATCATCCCGGGCAAGGAGAAGATCGTCGAGGAGATCGTCAAGGCGGCCAGGGGCGCGGAGGCGATCTACCTGGCGCCCGACCCCGACCGGGAGGGGGAGGCGATCGCCTGGCATATCGCGGAGGAGATCCGTGCGAGGAAGGGGGGGAAACGGAAGAAGATCCACCGGGTCTCCTACAACGAGATCACCCGGCAGGCGATCGAACGGGCGATCGAGAAGCCGGGGGAGCTGAGTCAGGCGCGCTACGAAGCGCAACTCGCCCGTCGGATTCTCGATCGGATCGTCGGTTACCGGCTCTCCCCCCTTCTGTGGGAGAAGGTGCGCCGGGGGCTCTCCGCGGGACGGGTCCAATCCGTGGCCGTGCGGATCGTCTGCGACCGGGAGCGGGAGATCCGTGCCTTCGAGCCGGAGGAGTACTGGTCGATCGTGGCGCAGGTGGTCGGCGCGTCTCCGCCCCCCTTCGAGGTGAAGCTGACGCATCTTTCGCCGAGGAAGAAGGCCCGGATCTCCGACGGGGCCACGGCGCGCAAGATCGCCGATGAACTGAGAACCCTCCCCTTCGAGGTCGAAAAGATCACGAAGAAGGAGCGCAAGCGCCAGCCTCCCCCCCCCTTCATCACGAGCACGCTCCAGCAGGAGGCTGCAAAGCGGCTCAAGTTCAACGTCAAGCATACGATGCGTCTGGCGCAGCGGCTCTACGAGGGGGTCGAAGTGGGGGAGGCGGGGGCCGTGGGGTTGATCACCTACATGCGTACCGATTCGGTGCGGATCGCCGATGAGGCGATCGAGGGGGTTCGGGGGTACATCGCGGAGACCTACGGCAAGGACCTCCTCCCCCCCCGTCCGGTCCGCTACCGTTCGAAGAAGCGCGCGCAGGATGCCCACGAGGCGATCCGCCCCACCGATCTCACCCGTCCTCCGGAGACCCTTCGACCCTACCTCGATCCGGAACTCTTCGCCCTCTACGAGTTGATCTGGAACCGCTTCGTGGCCTGTCAGATGCAGCCGGCGCGCTTCGATGCCACGACGATCGATGTCAAGGCGGGGAGTTACCGGCTGCGTGCCACGGGCTCCGTGCTCAAGGATCCGGGATTCATGCGGGTCTATGCGGAGCGTTCCGAGGGGGAGGAGGAGAAGGAGGGAGAGGCGCGTCTTCCCGATCTCGAGGTGGGGGCTGCCCTCACACTGCTCGACATCGCGACGAACCAGCACTTCACGCAGCCCCCGCCCCGTTTCACGGAGGCCTCGCTGGTCAAGGAGCTGGAGGAGAAGGGGATCGGCCGTCCCTCCACCTATGCCGCGATCCTCTCCACGATCCGGGACAAGGAGTACGTCAAGAAGGAGAAGGGGAAATTCGTTCCGACCGAACTCGGTTTCCTCGTCACCGACCTCCTCGTGGAGAATTTCCCCGAGATCCTCGATGTCACCTTCACGGCGGAGATGGAGGAGAAGCTCGACAGGATCGAGGAGGGGACGGAGAAGTGGGTCGAGACGCTGCGGGCCTTCTACGAGCCTTTCGAAGCGCTCATGGCCCGCGCCCGCACGGAGATGCGAAACGTCAAGACCGAGGAGATCCCCACCGACATCGAATGCAGCCGCTGTGGCGCAAAGATGGTGATCCGCTGGGGAAGGAACGGGAACTTCCTGGCCTGCTCCGCCTACCCCGAATGCCGCAATACCTCCGACTACGAGGTCGATGAGGGGGGGGAGATCCGGTTGGTGGAACCGAAGCCGACCGATATCGCCTGCGAGAAGTGTGGCCGCCCCATGATCGAGAAGAGCGGGCGTTACGGCCGCTTCTATGCCTGCTCCGGGTATCCGGAGTGCAGGCATACCCGTCCCCTTTCCGGAGAGCGGGAGCCGAATTTCAAACAGATCGAGGAGACGCAGGAGCGTTGCGAGAAGTGTGGCCATCCGATGGTGATCCGTCGTTCCCGGACGGGGAGCCGTTTCGTGAGTTGCAGCAACTATCCCGACTGCAAGAACGTGCGTCCCTTCTCGATGGGACTCCCCTGCCCCATGGAGGGGTGCGATGGGGAACTCGTCGAGCGCAGCAGCCGCCGCGGCCGTCTCTTCTACGGATGCAGCCGCTATCCGGCGTGCAACTTCGTCCTCTGGGACAAGCCGGTCGCCGGTCCTTGCCCTGCCTGCGGGATGCCGATCCTGGGGGAGAAGCGGAAGAAGGATGGCACGCTCCTCCTGCGCTGTCCCCGGAAATCGTGCGGCCATACCCTCGAAGGGGAGGCGGCGGAGCGCTTTCTCGAAAGGGGAGAGGCGGGGGGCCGCTCCCCCGAAGAAGGGGAGACGCGTCAGGAAGCGTTCGAAGCGGTCGCCAAGGAGGCGGGATGAAGGGAGTCCGGATCATCGGTGGGGGACTGGCCGGGAGTGAAGCGGCCTGGCAGCTTGCCCAACGGGGCATCCCGGTCGTCCTCTACGAGATGAAGCCCAAAACCTTCTCGCCGGCGCACAAGTCGCCCGCCCTCGGGGAACTCGTCTGCAGCAACTCCCTGCGTTCCGACGCGCTCACCAACGGTGTGGGGCTCCTCAAGGCGGAGCTGCGTCGGCTCGGCTCCCTCGTCATCGCCGCGGCCGACGCCACGCGGGTGCCTGCCGGGGGGGCGCTCGCCGTCGATCGGGAGGCCTTCTCCGCCTGGATCACGCAACGGATCGAGACGCACCCCCGCATCGAGGTGATCCGGGAGGAGGTCGTCGAGATCCCCGAGGAGGGGCCGACCCTGATTGCCACGGGGCCGCTCACCTCCCCCGCCCTCTCCGAGGCGATCCGCGCGCGCACCGGCCAGGACGCCTGCTACTTCTACGACGCGATCGCACCGATCGTGGAGGGAGAGACGATCGACTTCTCGGTCGCCTTCTGGGCTTCCCGCTACGGCAAGGGGGGGGACGATTACGTCAACTGCCCCATGGATCGGGAGACCTACGTCGCCTTCGTCGAAGCGGTGCGCGCCGGTGAGAAGGTTCCCGCCCATACCTTCGAGGAGGAGAAGTTCTTCCACGGCTGTATGCCGATCGAGGTGATGGCCGAGCGGGGGCTGGAAACCCTGGCGCATGGTCCGATGAAACCGGTGGGCCTCATCGATCCGCGCACCGGAAGACGTCCCTATGCCGTCGTGCAGCTTCGCCAGGACGACGTGGCCGCCACCCTCTTCAACATCGTCGGCTTCCAGACGAAGCTCAAATGGGGGGAGCAGAAGCGGATCTTCCGGATGATCCCGGGGTTGGAGCGTGCCGAGTTCTGTCGTTTCGGCAGTCTCCACCGAAACACCTTCATCAACGCGCCCCGGCTCCTCGACCCGTGGCTGCAACTCCGGAGCGATCCGGGAATCTTCTTTGCGGGGCAGATCACGGGGGTGGAGGGATATCCCGAATCGACTGCGATCGGCCTGCTGGCCGGCCGCTTCCTGGCGGATCTCCTTGGGGGCGTTTCCCCCACGCCCCCCCCGCGCACCACGATGATCGGTGCGCTCTACCACTACATTCTCCACGCCGCCCCCGAGCATTTCCAGCCGATGAACGCGAACTTCGGCCTCCTTCCCCCCCTGTCGGAGCGGGTGGGGCGCAGGGAGCGAAAGGCACACTACGCACGACGGGCCCTGGCCGACCTGGCCCTCTGGGCCGGTTTGCCCGAAGGCGCCGTCGCATCGTGATCGCTCGGAGGGGGGATCCCCTGGGTTTCCCCTCCCCCTCGTGGAGAAGTCCCGGCGCGATCCTACTGCCGCCGCTCGCACTCCCCCTCGTGGAGGATGGAGACGCCGGCCATCGCCGCGAAGCAGGCGTTGTCGTAGGTTTCCTCGTCACATCCGCAGACCGGGTCGTAGATCTCCGTGCAGGCTTCGGGCCGTTCCTGGCAGACGCCGGGGGGCGCACAAACCCCGGTTTCGAACGCGCAATACTCCCCGCGGGCGCAGTCGCGGTTGCTCTCGCACTCCTGGGGGCAGGCGGGCGCATAGAGGATCATCGCACCGAGGGCGATCGCCGCGATGGCCCCGAGTCCCTTTCCGATTCCTCCCTTCATGGTCTTTCCTCCTTTTCTCGTCGTACTCCATCGCCATGGAGGTCCTCCTCCCCCGTCGAGATCGAAGGAAAAGGGGCCTCGTCTCCTCAGAAGCAGGCTGCCTTGCTTCCGTGGCCCAGGCAATCCTGTTCAGATCTTCAGGAAGCCGAAGCGTTTCGTTTCCCCCTTCGTCTCGGACGCAGCGAGACGATCGAGGAGGTCTGCGTTCTGCTGGACGAGGAGGAGGCGTTCCTTGCGGAACTTCTCGATCTCGATCTCGAGATCGCGGCGAAGGGCCTTCTCCTGTTCGAGGTCCTGTTCCAGTTCGGCGATCTGGGTGCAGAGCTGGTCGAAGAGGGGCAAGTCGGTGGAGATGCGGTTGCGCAGATCGGCGTTCTCCTCGGCCAGCGCGAGGAGCTGGCGTTCGAGGTCTTCGACCTTGAGGTCCATCGTTTCGCAATGGCTTCGGATTCTCTGGTAATGCCCGACCACCTTCCGGGCTGCGGCAAGGGGATCCTGCCCGGTGTCGTTCGTTTCGTCGAAGGGTTCGGAGAGGGTTCTCATGATCCCCTGGCGTTCTTCGGTGAGGAAAGCGACTTCCGCTTTGAGGCGATCGATTTCCCTGCGGAGGTCGTTCGGTTCCGTTCCGGATTCCGGGGGGGCCGTTTGCGGGGATGCCTGGCGTGCGTCTCCTTCCGTGGCGCCGGCCATTGCCGTTTCTGCGCCGGGGGGGGGCGCGTTTTCGCCGAAGGTGATGTGGAAGGATGCGAGTGCCGCTTCGAGGGAGGCCACGGTTGCCTCGAGTTCCGTGAGTTTCGCACGCGCCGCATCCCGTTCCGCCTGGAGTCGGGCGTTCTCTTCCGCCTGGGCCCTCTGGATCGCTTCGAGCGTCATCCGTTGTGCCTCGTTGCTCTCGTGCAGGCGTTCGAGCTTCTCGTAGCGGCGCTGGAGTCCCTCGAGTTCCGCTTCCAGGCGCTCTCGTTCCATCCGTTCGAATTCGACCGCGGCACGCTCTTTCTCCGGGTTTTCGGAAGGATCGGATGCGGCTTGCTCCAGGAGATGGCGGTACTTCCTGCGAAGCGCCTCATAGGCCGATTCTTTGGCCACGAGATCGTTCTTGAGCTGGGTGATCTCCTCCTTGCGGAGTGCGTTCTCCTCTTCGAGGCACTGGAGTTCCCGGTAGAGTCCTGTGGGGGGCGTTCCTTGTGGGGCGTGGGGATCCCCCTTGCCCTGCCGCAACTTCTCTTCGAGATCGTGGATCTTGTGCTGCAAGGCGATATTGAGGCGGCGGGTCCGGTTCAATTCGGCCTGGGCCTCGAGGAGGGTGGCCAGGGGATGGTCCCCGTCGGCTTCACCCCCCTGGATTTCGGGGAACAGCCTTTTCGTCTCCCCATCTGGAGCTGCTCTTTGCTCCTTGCCCTGCGTATCGAGCCCGTCCGTCTTGCGAAGCGATTTCCCTTCCATTGCCATCGACTCCTTGGAAAAGCGTCCGGTCGCGATTGCCACATGGAATTATATGCAAATTTCGCTCCAACCAAAACAGTAAGCGCGTAAGGACCGGTGTCCTGTCGGTCGGCTCAACGGCCAGGGTCACAGAATCCGCACACTGCAGACGCAGCCACGCCGCAGTGTCGCGCGGAGAAGAAGGTTTCGGTGGTTCCCTTTCGGGTGCACTGGCCCCTTCCTGGCGCCGTTGCCCCTTCCTGGCGCGCCGTTGCCCTTTCCTGACGCGCCGTTGCCCTTTCCTGACGCGCCGTTGCCCTTCCAGGTCTCAGCTGCCCCGTCCTGGTGCCCTGCGGTGGCATCTTCGTCTCGCCTCCCCTTTTCGGGATGGCGATGTATGGGTCGAGGCATGGTGGGGGTACGAATCGACCTCGTGGGGCCGAACATGCTCCCCCTCCTTTGGAGTGTAATGAATTCCCTCTCAGAATGCAACCCTGTGCGAAGGGGGCAAACGTCGTCGAGTGGTTCGCCGGTCCGCCTACCGGCGCCGTACCCGTTCGATGTAGGCTGCGACGTTTCTTTCGAGGACGTCGAGGGGGACGCCCCCCCCCGCCAGGAGGATGTCGTGGAATTCCCGCAGGTCGAAGTGGGAGCCGAGTCGTTTTTCTGCGTGGTTGCGGAGTTCCCGGATTTTGAGTTCCCCCATCTTGTAGGCGAGCGCCTGGCCGGGCCAGGCGATGTAGCGATCGATTTCGGTCTCGATGTTCAGGGGGGTGAGCGCGGTATTTTCGGTCAGGAAGGCGATCGCTTTCTCCCGGCTCCATCCGAGGGCGTGCATGCCGGTATCGACGACGAGGCGGCAGGCCCGCCACATTTCGTAGATCAGGCGTCCGAAGTTCCGGTAGGGGTCCTGGTAGAAGCCGACCTCGAGGCCGAGTCGCTCCGCATAGAGGGCCCACCCCTCCACGAAGGCGGTGAAGTGGGTGAAGCGCCGGAAGTTGGGGAGTCCCTTCCGTTCCTGCTGCAAGGCGATCTGGAGGTGGTGCCCCGGCACGGCCTCGTGGAGGGAGAGCGCCTCGATCTCGTAGAGGGGACGGCTCGGCAGGTCATAGGTGTTCACGTAGTAGTAACCGGCGTAGCTCCCATCACCGGCCGGTGCCATGTAGTAGGCGGTCGTGGCCTGGGGGGCGGTATATTCCGGGACGGGCTTGATCCCGTAAGGCATTCGGGGGAGCTTTCCGAAGAGGCGGGGAAGCTCTCCGTCCATTCGCTTGAGGACGTAGCTCACCTCCTTGAGGAGCTGCTCCGGCGTATCGACGTAGAAGCGGGGGTCGGTCCGCAGGAAGGTGACGAAGTCGTGAAACGTCCCTTCGAATCCGACGCTTTCGATGATCGCCACCATCTCACGCCGGATGCGAGCCACCTCCTGGAGACCGATCTCATGGACCCTTTCCGGGGTGACTTCGAGTGTGGTGTAGTGGCGCACGAGGAAGGCGTAGAAGGCGTGGCCATCCGGGACCTCGGTGATCGAGATACCGGTGCGCCCCGAGGGAACGTACTCGTTCGCCATGAAGTCGAAGAACTCTCGGTAGGCGGGAACGATCGCCGTCGCGATCGCTCTGCGTCCCGCTTCGCGGAGACGCGCTTGCTCCTGAGCCGGGATTCGCTCGGGGAATTCGAGGAAGGGTTTGAAGAAACGGCTCTTTTCCGGTTCCTCGACGATATGCGCCTCGACCGCCGCCTCGAATCCGTCGAGGACGACCCTGGGCTGCTGGAACCCCTCCTGGATCCCTTCCCGCAGGAGCGCGATCTGCTGTGCCACGTAGCGGGGAAAGGCCTGGAGCCGGGCCAGATAGTTCTCGTAGTCCTCGACGGAACGAAAGGGGGTTCGTTCCACGATCTCGGGGAAGAAGACGTGAAAGCCACTTCGATTCGTCACGGAGAGGTAGAACGACCGGAAGGCGTACTCCTGAAGCTCGTCGGTGAGCCGTCGTTCGAAGATTTCGTAGTCGATGCGGTCTTCTTCGGAGAGTTTCTCCTTCTCGATGGCATGGAGCCGCGAGAGGAATCCCTTGCACGCCGCTTCCCGGCGTTGGTAGTCCTCGCTGGAGACCGATGGGAGCCGGTCGTTGAAGCGGTGATCCCCCACCATCGTGGCAAAGAGGGGATCTTCCGCGAGTTCGAATTCCCAGGCTTCTTCGAAGAGTTCGTGGAGACTTTCCCGCATGTCCGACAACTCCTTCACTTCCCTACGGGTTTTCCCGCTGCTCCCTACGGGTTTTCCCGCTGCTTCATGCGTTCCAGGTGGCAAGAGCGCGTTCGGTATCGTCGAGGAGAGGTTGCGTGGAGATGGCGCTCCCCACGGCCTGGCGCATCCAGCTTTGCGGGTAGATGTTGCCGATCTTGCAGAGCCGTTCCATCTCCTCGGAGAGGGGTTTGCCCTCGAGGTGTTTGCGGATCTGATAGGCGATGATGTGGCCGAGCGGATACTCGGGGAGGTAGAAGGTACACCAGAGGATATGGGAATAGACGCCGGGCAGCCCCCAACTCTCCTCCCCGAAGATCTCGGCGAAGTACTCCCCCCAGACCTCGTCTGCGATCTTGCGGGCCGCACGGTGGATCGCTTCCGCATCGGCATCGGGGTACTCGTAGAGCCAGTGGAAGAGGCGGATCTCCATCATCGCGACACCGCCGATCTCGTAGGTCTTCCAGAATTCGTGGAGTGCTGTCGCCTCCCGGTGCGACTGGGGCGTGCGTCCGAGGATCTCGTCGGTCCGGTTCTGGAAGGTGAAGGCGAACCCCTCGGTAAATGCGGGAGTGGGCACGGACCAGAGCGCCTTCCAGTCGAGTTCGTAGGAGGAGAGGACCCCCTCCACGCAGTGGCCGAGTTCGTGCATGAAGGTGGAGAAATCGAGTTCCGTGATCCCCCCTGGATCGATCCGGACCCGCAGGAGTTGGAGGTCGTCGTCCGTGTGGGGGGGCCAGGCGTGTCCGGCGGAGCGGGCGTTGTCCACGCGGATCCTGCCGGCGATGAACGCTGCGCGTTCCGGTGACCAGCCGAACCGGGTCAGGATCCCGGGGATCGCCGCCTGGAGCGCCTTGGCGTCGGGGTAGCGCCGTCCCAGGTCGTAGCCGAGCGGCGTTTTCCCCCCCCCGTGCTCGAAATCGGCGAAGTAGATGTCGAAGGGTTCGAGCTTGCGCCCCAACCGCCGTTCGATCCAGTCGGCGACCTTCCGCCGCAGGGGATGGGTGAGGATCGACTCGAGGAGGGCGACGACCTCCTCCTCTGGAATCTCGCGATCGCGCAGGAAGGCGTTGTCGATCATGTTCCCGTAGCGGGTGTAGGGGTCGATCTCCCGCTGCACGTCGAAGACCGCCTTGAACTTCTCCCAACGAAGCGGTCCATGGAAGCGGGCCGGCTTCGTCTCTCCCCCCACGGTCACCGTCCCCCGCGTCATGTCCCATCGGGCGTCGGGGTTGTCGAGGATCTCGGTTGGGATCTCCCCATCGACCACCCGGCGCAGGAGATCGAGGATCGCCCGTTGCCGGGGAAGGGCATCGGGGGTGCCGTAGAGGGAGACGAGGTAGTCCCGCAGTCCCCAATGGCTGATGAGGCGTGTGTTCTCTGGGAAGCGGATCCGGGGGTCCCCGAAATCGATCCGGTCGAGATGGAGGTTGTAGCCGTTGACGAAGCGGTCCACCTCGAGGGCCCGCTCGCTCAACCGCTGAAGAAGCTCGGCGGGGATCGTCTCCCGGCCGATCTCTCCGATGCGGCGGGCGGCCCATCCGCTTCGCGTTTCCGGCGGCGTCGTATCGTCCGTTCCGAAGTTCAACTGCACGAGGGCTGCGATGTTGAAACGCCGGTAGTCCTCCGTGAGATGGGAATCGGGCGTGAATGCGCCCAGAATCCCTTCCGCCGGGGAGAAGGGGTGATCCGCGATGTCACTCCCCTCCCGGACGACCTTGAGCATCTTCTGGAGTCCCCCCGCCACGGCCTGATGATAGCGGTCGATCCGTCGCAGGAGGGCTTGCCGTGCTTCTCCCGGGGGTACGTACTGTTCGCGGCAGAAACGGTGGAGATCCCGGTCGGTGCCGGAGAAGACGCGATGGCACGCATAGACCCCCCGCCGGATGTCCTCCCGGTGGGCCTCTCCGTGCGATCGCGCGAGTTCGTCGATGATGTGGTCGAGAAAGACTTTCGTATCCATGGCTGAAGATCCGTAACGCCGAAGCCGAAATGTTCCCGTGGCTCTCCCCCCCTTTGGAATCGAGCCGGCCGAATTCCTTGAAAACCGGAGGGCAGGATAGTTTTCCCAGGGCGATCTGTCAAGGTGAGGGGAGAGGATCGATCCGTGAACGGCGTTCGATCGTCCTTCTCCCTTCTCCCTTCTCCCTTCTCCCTTCTCCCTCCTCTCCCTTCCCTCCTCGTGCCTCGGCGCAAGCCGGTGGAGTGCGAAAGAGTTTCTGGAGGGTTTCACGGATCGATCCTGGTCCTGGGCCAGCAAGGGCTTTTCAAAAGAGGAATCGACCTCTATAATACGATCCATGATTGCCCGAGTCGTTGAAGAGCCGGGTTGGGAGGGGCTTTCGGCCTGCCCCTTACGGGTTCGTTGCTGTTCGTTCGTATCTGCTGGGATGGAAAGGAAACGATGCCGTCTCCGGGAAGTCGTTACCGTATTTCCCTGCTTCTCCTGATCCATCTCTGTGCTCTGCGCGGGTGGCTGGCGGGGGTCGAGGTGCAAGCCGGGGAAGACGGCGGGGCGCCTCTCCGTTCGTTGCGCCACGAGGTGCCTGGGGAGGTCGTCCTGGGAACGCCGGTCACGCTGAGTTTCGAGGTTCCGGAGGGGTGGCGCCTCTCCGACCTCTACTTCCGCGTTCCCGAGGTTTCGGAGACCTTTTCCCGTCTTTCGCTGACGGCGGTGGGGGCGGGGCGTTACGAGGTCACGATCCCGGGCTACGAGGTGATCGGGAAACGGCTCGAATACTACGTCGTCGGGGAACGTGACGACGGGACGCCTTTCGATTCGAGGGGGGAGGGGTGTTTTTCGACCGTCATTTCGCCGGTCGAAAAACACTCCCCCCCCCCGGCCTTCGTGGCGGCAGGGCAACGGGGGGAGGACCTCCCTCCCCTGATCCGGCCGTGGTACGAGGATCTCCACAAGAAGTGGTGGGCCTGGGGGATCGCCGCAGGCGTGGTCGCCTCGGGGGTGGGTGCCTATCTCCTCTTGCAGGGGGATCGGGTCGTCTTCATCGAACAGGAGGTCACACCGCGGGACCCCGAACCGGCCGCGATCTTCATCCCCTTCCCCCCGCGGGAGTAGAGGAGGAACTT
>CAZTSL010000055.1:0-13094 GCA_964616915.1 uncultured bacterium | reverse complement strand
TGATGCCCTTCCCGGCGAAGGGATCCGCAGGGGAAAACCGATTTCTCCCTTCGAGGTTTCCGGAGGGACGCAGCTGGATCGAAAGATGGAGGAGGAGCACGAGCGTTGGAGCCGTATCGAATGAGATGTGGCGATGAAGAGAAGAAAGGGGCGGCCCTCTTGTCCCTGCTGCTCGCCGGGGCGTTTTCCCTTTTCGCGTGCGGGGGGAGGGAGCTTCGGGGGGGGGCGGTGGCCGTGACCTTTCTGGCCCGCGGTGGTGCCGTGACCCTGCCGGCGGAGACGGAGACGGCACGGATCACCCTCTCCCACCCGGATCACGAGGGGGTGGAGGTGAGCGTTTCGCTCGACCGTTCGCCGGAGGGGGCCTTTCTCGACGGGATCGAGCCGGGGGAAGGGTATCGCCTCTCCGTGGGTTTTCTCGATGGGGAGGGGGTGCCGCTCGTTTCGGGGGAACGCAGGGACCTCTTCATCCAGGAGGGCCTCGTGAACCGGGTGGAGGTGCCGCTCGAACGCTTGACCGGGAATATCACCCTCGCGCTCGAAAACCTCGAGGCGGTTCGATCCGCCGGCGCGCAACGTCACGAGGTGGCCGTGGCCCTCCTCGGAGGGGAGGGGGAGATCCTTGCCACCCGCACGTTCGATGCCGCCGTGGAGGATCCCCTGGAACTCTCCGGAATCCCCACCGGTTCCCGGCATACGATCGAGGTGACCCTCACGGGCTTCTTCTCCGGTGTTCCGATCGAACTCGCCGCAGCCGAGGAAGGACCCCTCGGCGTCATGCCGGGCGCGGAGACGCCGTTGCGACTTCCGCTCTCCCCTCACGTCACCGGTCTTGTGGTGCAGACCTTCCTCGAAGCGGAGCGGCCGGTGGTGATCCCGGAAACGCTCCGTTATCGTGCCTGGCTCACGGTGGAAGGGAGGCAGCGTTCCGAAGTCCTTTCGGAGGAGGCGGCCTTCACGATCCCGCAGGCACCGGCCGGGGCTGCCCTTCTCGAAGTCGTCGCCGAGGATGGGGATGGAGAACGCTTCGCCACGAGTGGTTCCGTTCCCCTCCTCATCGATGCGCTTCACCCCGAGCCCCTTTCGATCCCCCTCTTCGTGGTCGAAGGGGAGACGCCATGACGATCCTGGAACTCGAGGCGGAACTGGCCCGCGGAAAGATCGCGCCCCTCTACCTCTTCTACGGGACGGAGCGTTTCCTCATGCAGCAGGCGCTCCAGAAACTGACGGCCCAGGTCGTCGATCCGGCGGTTCGCGATTTCAACGTGCAGCAGCTCCTGGGCTCCGAGGCCTCGGCGAGTCAACTCATCGATATGGCCGCGGCGCTTCCGATGATGTCCCGTTACCGTCTCATCGTGGTGAAGGACGCCGAGCCGCTCTTCCAGGGGGACGTGGCGCCGCTGCTCGCCTATCTCGAAAACCCTGTCTCTACGACCTGTCTCGTCTTTTGCGCCACGAAGATCGACGCCCGGAAGAAGTTCTTCGTCCGCTTCAAGAAGGCGGGGGTTCTCGTGGAATGTATGCCGCTGCGGCGCAATCAGCTCATCCCCTATCTCACGCGGGAGGCGCAGCGGTGGGGCAAGCGGCTCCCCCTTCCGGTGGCCGAGGAGTTGATCGAAGTGGCGGGCACCGATCTGAGCACGCTCGTGCAGGAGGTCCAGAAGGTGGCGACCTATGCGCCCCATACTGCGACGATCCGGCGGGAGGACGTGATCGCGGTGTGCGGGCACTCCCGTCTCGAGACGGTCTTTGCGCTCGTCGATGCGATCTGCGCGAAGGAACCGGGCAAGGCCCTTTCCCACCTGGCACATCTCCTCGAGCATGGGGAAGCTCCGGTCAAGATCGTCTTCATGATCACGCGCCAGTTTCGCCTCCTCCTCAAGGCGAGGCATCTCGTGTCCCGGGGGGTGCCGCGTGCCCGGATCGCGGCGGAACTCTCGATGCGTCCCTTCATGATCGAAAAGCTTTTCACCCAGATGGCGAACTTCACGGAGGCGGAGATCGTTGCTGCGCTTCACCGTCTGGCCCGTGCCGATCTCGAACAGAAGTCGCTGCGCACCTCCCGGCACCACCAGCTCGAACACCTGATCGTGGAACTCTGTCTGCCCGCATCCCGGAGATGAACGATGCAAGACCGGTTCAAGCATGGCTACTTTCCCAGTTTCGACGGGACCGATATCTACTACGCGCTGCGGGGGGAGGGGCGGTTGCCCCTCGTCCTCTGCGACGGTCTCGGTTGCACCGGCTATACCTGGCGCTACATCCTCCCCTACTTTTCGAGACGGACGACGGTGATCTCCTGGCATTACCGGGGGCATGGTCACTCCGCCCCCCCCGCCGATCCTCGGCGGATCACGATCCCCGATTTCGCCGAGGATCTCTCATATCTCCTCGAGGAGACCGCCGTGGAGCGGGGAGTGCTGCTCGGCTACAGCATGGGGGTCTCGGTCGTGCTCGAGTTTGCCGCTCGTCATCCGGAGCGGGTGGCGGGACTCGTGCTCCTTTGTGGGAACTACGAGAAGGCGCTCGACGATTTTCTCGGGAATCCGCTTCTCGCCACCCTCTTCAAGTGGAGCCGCAAGCCGATCCTCTCGGTGGCCCGGCGGGAGCGTGTGCGGCGTCTCTGGAGGCTCCTGCTGACCCCTACGCCGCTTCATTGGCGGATCGCCGGGATCAAGAGTGTGAACACGGACTTTGCGCGTCCCGAGGACTTTCTGGGTCCTTATTTTCACGGTTTGCAATCGATCGACCTCGACCGTTTCCTGGAGATCGCGTTTGCTTTTGCCGAGCACTCTGCGCGTTCGATTCTCCCGGAGATCCGGGTTCCCACGCTCATCATCGCCGGGGATGAGGACATCTTCACCCCTCTTCGTGCTTCCCGGGAGATGCATGCCGCGATTCCGAACTCGGAACTCCTCGTCGTGCGGCGGGGGCGGCACACCACCCCGATCGAATTCCCCGATCTCCTCCTCCTGCGGATGGAGAAATTTCTTTGCGACCACTTTCTGGAAAATGGACGCCCCGGTTGGTCGAGACCCCAAGCTCCGATCTCTGGGAAGCACTCGAAGTGATGGATCCGGGGTTTGCCTTCCGTTGACCGCCTCCTGCCTTTGACCACTCGTTTCCCCGATGGAACGGGCGGGGGGTCATCCCTCCGGGACCGGTGTGATGCAGGCCGGCGTATCGTTTTCGGGGCGGTTGACGAGGGGGGAGACGGGGTGGAAGGTGAAGGCCTCCCCGGGAAGGGGAACGAGGAAGGGGGAAAGGACGGCTCGATCCCGCACTCCGGGATCGAGCCACGTCCCGTGCGCCGATCGGGGGAGGATCACGGGCATCCGAGGGTGGATCGGCGCGATCGCTTCATTGGCATCGGTCGTGAGGATCGTGCAACTGCGGACCTCCTCGCCATCGGGCGCGCGCCATCGCTCCCAGAGGCCGGCCATCGCAAAGGGTTCCTTCGAGGCGAGCTGGATCAGGAAGGGGATCTTCCGTGTGCCCGCCTTTTTCCATTCGTAGAATCCGTTGCCCAGGATCAGGCAGCGGCGGCTGCGGAAGGCGGCGCGGAAGCTCGGTTTCTCCCCCACGCTCTCCGCGCGGGCGTTGATGAGCCGGTTGCCGATCCGTTCGTCCTTCGCCCATGCGGGGATCAGCCCCCACCGGAAGGTCCGGAGGCGGCGTTGGCCATCCTCCTCCTGGACGATCGCCAGGACGGGCTGGCTCGGAGCGATGTTGTAGCGCGGTTCCCACGAAGCTGCGATCTCGTCGAAATCGAAGTGCGCCTCGATCTCGGAGAGGGGACACGTGAGGATGAATCGTCCACACATCGTTTGCTCCCGACGGGGGAAAGTACGAGCTTTCCCGCCGGATCATTCGCCTCCCTTGCCGGCAGGTTCCGCGTAGTTGGCCATGGCAAAGAGGGTGGCGGCCATGAGGAGGAACATTCCGATCGCGACGTGACCCTCCCCCATTTTCGTGAGTTTCTGGAGATGGTCGAGGAAGTTTTCGACGCTGTGCGAGCGTTCGGCCAGGACGTAGAGGAATTGCGCCAGGACGCCCACGAGCGCGGCGCCTGCAATCAGACCGGAAGCGTAGAGGATCCCCCTTTCCCGTTTCGCCTGAAGGCGCGCATCCCGGTTCCGGTGTTCGATCCACCACCGGATCAGGCCACCGAGCATGATCGGTGTCGAGAGGCTGAGCGGCAGGTAGAGACCGACGGCGAGGGCCAGGGAGGGGAGTGCGAGCATCTCGACCGTGGCCGCGATCACGATCCCCACGATGACGAGGGTCCAGGGGAGGCTCTCGTTGAGCACTCCGTCGATGACGAGCGCCATCATGTTCGCCTGCGGGGCGGCAAGTTCCCCCGTGACGAGGGGCTTCTTGAAGAGGGCGAGCACGTAGCCCATCACGAGCGCCGAGGTCATCACCCCCACGAACTCGCCGATCTGCTGGTAGCGGGGGGTGGCTCCGAGGAGGAAGCCGGTCTTGAGATCCTGGGAGGTATCCCCCGCCACGGCCGCCGCGATGCAGACCATCGACCCCACGGTGAGGACCGCCACCTTGGCCAGGGCGCTGCCGTCGTGACCCAGCGCGGCGAAGATGAGCGCCGTTATGAGGAGCGTTGCGATCGTCATCCCGGAGACGGGGTTCGACGAAGACCCGATCAGCCCCACGATCCGGGAGCTGACCGTCACGAAGAAGAACGCGAAGAGCGTGACGAGGAGCGCGCCGAGCCAGCCGACCGGCATGACCCGCTCCGGTAGCGAGGCGAGGATCCCGATGATGAGGAGCGCGCCGAAGAAGACGAGCGACATCGGAAGATCCCGCTGCGTCCGGGACGATTCCCCCTTCTGCTTCGCCAGGAGGAAGAAACCGGCAAGCCCCTGCCGGAAACTCTCCCAGATCGTGGGGAGCGATCTGAGGAGCGTCACGATCCCACCGAAGGCGACCGCGCCGGCACCGATGTAGCGGACGTACTGACGCCAGAGTTCCTCCGGTTTCATATCTGATATCAACTGGCTCACTTCGGGATAGAGGGGAGATTTCGCCGATTGGCCGACGGTGGCGATCAGGGGGATGATGACGAGCCATCCGAGCACGCCCCCGGCGAGCATCACCGAGGCGATCCGGGGACCGATGATGAAGCCGACCCCGAGGAGTTCCGGGGTCAGGTGCCCCCCCACCTCGGCGCCCCGGAAGCCGGGCACCCTCACCTTGGGCGCTTCGGGCCAGAGGCCGAGGAGATCCTTCTTCATCAGGAACTGATAGAGTCCCCCGATCCCCAGGCCCCAGAGGAGATCCTTCGCCTTGGAGCCCCCCGCGTCGCCGGCCACGAGGACCTCGGCGCAGGCGGTCCCCTCGGGGTAGGGGAGGCGCCCATGCTCCCGGACGATGAGGTAGCGCCGCAGGGGGATCATGAAGAGCACCCCGAGTGTTCCAGAAAGGAGCGCGATCAGGATGATCTTCGCCTGCCCGATCTCGACCCCCCAGAGGAAGAGCGCCGGAAGGGTGAAGATGACGCCCGCGGCCAGCGCCTCCCCCGCGGAACCGATCGTCTGGATGAGGTTCGCCTCGAGCACGGTGCTCGTGCGCCAGAGCCGTAAATAGGCCACCCCCATCACTGCCGCGGGGATGCTCGCACTCACCGTGAGCCCGACCTTGAGCCCGAGGTAGGCGTTGGCGAATCCGAAGAGGATGCCGACCACGATCCCGAAGAAGATCGCCCGCAGGGTGAACTCGAGGGGGTGATCCGCCGCGTTGACATAGGGGCGGTAGGTCTCTCCCGGAACCTCGAGATAGGCCTCCGGCGCAAGTCCCCGGCCACGCGCCTCCCCCTCGTCCACCACCGGTGCGGAAGGCTTCACTTTCCTCGTTTTCTTCGCCATTTCACCTCCTTGGAAGGGGCGCTTCCCCCTTCATCTCCCGTTGCCCTACAAGATCACCCTTTCCTGATGGATGCCAAAGACGTTGCGCAGCGTATCGGAGATCTCGCCGAGGGTGGCATAGACGCGGACCGCATCGAGGATGTGGGGAAGGAGGTTCTCCTCCGGCCTCTGGGCGGCGTTCTCGAGTTTCGAGAGTGCGCTGCGGACCTTCCCGGCATCCCGATTCGCCTTGAGGCGCGCAAGTTTTTCCCGCTGGCGCCGTTCCAGTTCGGGGGAGACCGTCAGGAGGTTGCGCGGGGGGGGCTCCGCGACCTGAAAGCGGTTCACGCCGACGATGATGCGGCGCCCCGCGTCGATCTCCTTCTGGGCCGTGTAGGCGCTCTCCTCGATCTCCTTCTGGGGGAAGCCCCGCTCGATCGCCTCGACCATCCCCCCCATCTCGTCGATCCGCTCGATGTATCGCCAGGCACGGCGTTCGATCTCGTTCGTGAGGGTTTCCAGTGCGTAGCTCCCTCCCAGGGGATCGATGAAATCGGTCACCCCGCTTTCATGGGCGATGATCTGCTGGGTGCGCAGCGCGATCGTGGCCGATTCCTCGGTGGGGAGAGCCAGGGCCTCGTCGCGGGCGTTCGTGTGAAGGGACTGGGCCCCCCCGAGGACCGCGGCGAGCGCCTGGAGCGTCACGCGGGCGATGTTGTTGTCGATCTGTTGGGCCGTCAGGGTGGAACCGGCGGTCTGGGCGTGGAAGCGGAGCTTCCAGGCGCGTTCCGCTTCGGCGTGGAAGCGCGCCTTCATGATCTTCGCCCACATCCGGCGCGCGGCCCGGAACTTGGCGATCTCCTCGAGGAAGTTGTTGTGGACGTTGAAGAAGAAGGAGAGGCGACCGGCGAAGGCATCGACGCAGAGTCCCTTCTCCAGGGCAGCGGTCACATAGGCGATCCCATCGGCGAGGGTGAAGGCCACCTCCTGGACCGCGGTGGCCCCGGCCTCCCGGATGTGGTACCCGGAGATCGAGATCGTATTCCACCGGGGAACCCGTTCGGCGAAGGCGAAGATGTCCGTCACGATCCGCATCGAGGCCTTCGGGGGGTAGATGTAGGTTCCCCGAGCGATGTACTCCTTGAGGATGTCGTTCTGGATCGTCCCGGAGAGCCGCTCCCAGGGGATCCCCCGCTTCTCGGCCACGGCGAGGTAGAAGGCCAGGAGGATCGCGGCCGTGGCGTTGATCGTCATCGAGACGCTGATCCGATCGAGGGGAAGGTCGGCCAGGAGGATCTCCATGTCGGCCAGGGAGTCGATCGCCACGCCGACCCTGCCCACCTCCCCCTCGCTCATCGGATGATCGGAGTCGTATCCCATCTGGGTCGGCAGATCGAATGCCACGGAGAGACCGGTCTGCCCCTGAGCGAGAAGGTAGCGGTACCGCTCGTTCGACGCCTCCGCGGTGCCGAAACCGGCATACTGGCGCATCGTCCAGAAGCGGCCGCGATACATCGTGGGCTGGACGCCGCGGGTGAAGGGGTAGACCCCGGGGAAGCCGAGTTCCTCCAGGAGATTCGTCGCCGTAAGATCGAGGGGCGTATAGAGGGGTGCGACCGGGATCCCGGAAGGGGTCTCGAAATGCGGCTGACGTTCCGGGTGTTTCGCCTTTGCGCGTTCGTAGACCTGCCGGCGCCACGTCTCGAGTGCTTCGCGCCACGCTTTCATCATCGTCATCGCAACACCTCGCATTCGGATTTCCCCAAGGGGGGCACCCCTCTCCCGGGCGTCGGAGATCTTGTCGCGCTGCCGGTGGCCCTCCGTTCCGGAGAGGGGGAGATGCCCGGGGGGGCCTCCCCTTCCCGGCCCCTCGGGTCAGGTGTCCGCCACGACGAGGACGAGGCGGGCGTTGGCTTCGACGGAGTCTCCCGGTTTGACGAAGATCTGGGCGACCTGTCCACGGATTGCCGATTTGAGTTCGTTCTCCATCTTCATCGCTTCGAGGACGACGACCGGTTGGCCGCTTTCGACGTGATCCTTCGGGTTGACGAGGACCGCGACGACCTTCCCCGGCATGACGGCGGTGACGAGGCCGTCCCCGCTCCCCTTGCGGCTCTTCTTTCGGGCCGTGCGTTCGTCGGGGATCTGAAGGGTATAGCGCTGGGAGCCGATGCTCACCACGCAGGTTTCCCCCGCCTTCTCCACGAAGACTTCATAGGACCGGTTCCGGATGAGGAGGGAGTACCACCCCTTCGCCTTCTTGAGGAGATCGACGGGGAGCGAAGCGGGATCCCCCTCCGATTGGATCTGAAGTTCGTAGAAGCGTTCCCCCTCCCGCGGGGTGAGGGTGACGCGGTATTCCTTGCCGTCGAGGGTGATGCGGCGTTCCACGGTGATTCCTCCTTAGAAGCGGCGCAGCATCGAGGCGCGGTGGGCGAAACGCCAGGGGGAGAGCCCCTGCGTGCCCGATTCTCCCCGCTGCTGGGCGGGCCGTTCCTCGCCCGCAACCGCCGCGGCCGCGGCCAGGATCGCCTCGCGCATCTCCGCCGGGGGCGCACTTTTGAGGACCTCCGGCTCGAATTCGTTGTCGATGAAGTGCGTGTCGTAGCGTCCCTCCCGGAAGGCGGGATTGCGCATGACCCATCGGTGGAAGGCGATGTTCGTGCGGATCCCCTCGATCTGGTATTCGGAGAGGGCCCGGTCCATCCGGGCGATCGCCTCCTCCCGCGTCGCCCCCCAGGCACAGAGTTTCGAGATCATCGGATCGTAGTGGATCGGGATCTCGGAGAAGGCATCGACGCCGCTGTCCTCCCGGATCCCGAAACCGGCAGGGGGGCGCAGCCAGCCGATCTTTCCCGGGGAGGGCATGAAGTTCGCTTCCGGATCCTCCGCGTAGATCCGGCACTCGATCGCGGCACCGTGGCGGCGGATATCCTTCTGGGTGAGCCGAAGGGGGTGCCCCGCCGCGATCTCGATCTGCTTGCGTACGAGATCGATGCCGGTGATCAGTTCGGTGATCGGGTGTTCGACCTGCAAGCGGGTATTCATCTCGAGGAAGTAGTAGTTCATCTCCGCATCGACGATGAACTCGACGGTGCCGGCGCCGACATAATTCGTGGCGATCGCGGCCTTGACGGCGACCTCCCCCATGGCCTGGCGCACCCGTTCGTCGATCGCGCGGGAGGGGGTCTCCTCGATCACCTTCTGATGCCGGCGCTGGACCGAGCATTCCCGCTCGAAGAGGTGGACGGTGTTGCCGTGGGTATCGGCGAGCACCTGGATCTCGACGTGTCGGGGGCTGAGGATGTACTTCTCGATGTAGACGCTGTCGTCGCCGAAGGAACTCTTCGCCTCGGAGCGTGCGGCCCGCCAGGCCGAGGAGATCTCATCCGCGGAGCGTACCAGGCGCATCCCCTTCCCCCCGCCACCCGCTTTCGCCTTGAGCATGATCGGAAAGCCGATCCGCTCCGCTTCCCGGCGGAAGGTCTCCTCGTCGGGAAGGGCGTCTTCCGTGCCGGGGACGACGGGCACGCCGGCCGGCATGACGGTCTGGCGGGCCGTGATCTTGTCCCCCATCTGCCGGATCGATTCGGGGGAGGGACCGATGAAGACGATCCCCGCCTCGTGGCAGCGCTGGGCGAAGCGGGCGTTCTCCGAGAGGAAGCCGTAGCCGGGATGGATCGCTTCCGCGCCCGCCCGTTTCGCGACATCGAGGATCGTCTCGATTCGGAGGTAGCTCTCGCTCGATGGGGGGGGACCCACACAGTAGGCTTCGTCCGCGTAGCGCACATGGAACGCGCCCCGATCCGCCTCCGAGAAGATGGCTACGGTGCCGATGCCCATCTCCCGGCAGGTCCGCATGATTCGTACGGCAATCTCGCCACGGTTGGCGACGAGGATCTTTCGAAACATGAAACGCTCCTCTCTTTCCCGACTTCTCTCGGAAGGCCCCCCTTCCCGGCGGGTCCCGAACGCCCTTGGGCGGATTCTCCCCGAGCGAGGGCTCAGCCGGCAAGGCATACGGCGGGGGGCCGGGCCCTCCCCTCAGAGGGGGATGTTCCCATGCTTTCTGGGCGGGTTGAAATCGCGTTTGTTCTTGAGCATCTCCAGCGCGGCGATGATCTGCGGCCGGGTGGTGTGTGGCATGATGACCTCGTCGATGAAACCGAGTTCCGCGGCCTTGTAGGGGTTGGCGAACTTCTCCCGGTATTCGCGCACGAGTTGCCGCCGCCGCTCCTCGGCGTTGGGACCGGCGGCCTCAAGCTCCTTGCGGAAGATGATGTTCACCGCCCCCTCCGGCCCCATCACCGCGATCTCCGCGGTGGGGTAGGCCAGGTTGATGTCGCCGCGGATATGCTTGGAACTCATCACGTCGTAGGCCCCCCCGTATGCCTTACGGGTGATCACCGTCACCTTCGGGACCGTGGCCTCCGCGAAGGCGTAGAGCAGCTTGGCCCCATGACGGATGATCCCGCCATATTCCTGCGTGGTGCCGGGGAGGAAGCCTGGGACATCGACGAAGGTGACGATCGGGATGTTGAAGGCATCACAGAAGCGGACGAAGCGGGCCCCCTTCACCGAGGCGTCGATGTCGAGACACCCGGCGAGCATCGCGGGCTGGTTCGCCACGATCCCCACCGACCGACCTCCGAAACGGGCGAAGCCGACGATGAGGTTCTGGGCGAAATGCTCGTGCACCTCGAGGAACGATCCCTCATCGATCACCTTCTCGATCAGCTCGTGCATGTCGTAGGGCTTGTTCGGGTTGTCGGGAACGAGGGTGTCGAGCGTCTCGTCGCAGCGGTCGGGGGGATCGTCACAGGGGACGACGGGGGGATCCTCCATGTTGTTCTGCGGAAGGTAGCCGAGGAGTTCGTGAATGTAGGCGAAGCACTCCTCCTCCGTATCGAGGGCGAAATGAGCGACTCCGCTCTTTTGCGCGTGCGTCATCGCCCCCCCCAGCACTTCCTTGGAGACGTCCTCGTGGGTCACCGCCTTGATGACATCGGGACCGGTGACGAACATGTAGCTGATGTCCTTGACCATCAGGGTGAAATCGGTGATTGCGGGGGAATAGACCGCCCCGCCGGCACATGGGCCGAGGATCGCCGAGATCTGGGGAACGACCCCCGAGGCCAGGGTGTTGCGCAGAAAGATGTCCGCGTAGCCCGCCAGGCTGGCCACCCCCTCCTGAATCCGGGCACCGCCGGAATCGTTGAGCCCGATGATCGGGGCGCCGTTCTTCATCGCCAGATCCATGATCTTGCAGATCTTCTCCGCACAGGCCGCGCCGAGGGAACCGCCGAAGACCGTGAAATCCTGGACGAAGACGTAGACGAGGCGCCCCCCGATCGTTCCATACCCCGTGATCACGCCGTCCCCGAGGAATTTCTTCCGATCCATGTCGAAATCGTGGCAGCGATGGACGACGAAACGGTCGAGTTCGATGAAACTGTCCGGGTCGAGGAGGCGCTCGATCCGCTCGTGGGCCGTGAACTTCCCCGCTGCGTGCTGGCGCGCGATCCTGGCTTCGCCTCCCCCCAGACGCGCAAGGGCGTTCATCTCTTCCAGCTTCTTGAATTTGTCTTGCAATGTCATTCCAGCGAACCCCTCTACGAGTCTGATGCGCGAACGATCACGATCACGATCGACGTCGAGATTCCATGATCCGTACGACCGGAAATCCGGGAGATGGAGGGCCTGGCCTCTGGACGCTTCGGGGAAAGCAGACAGCCCCTCCCTCGATGGAGAGCAGGAGAAACTCCGATGGAAGGCTCGGAAACAAGAAGAGAAGATCGGGGCGCCCTCGATCTTCCTCGATCTTCCGGCGCCTCCAAGGAAATCGAAGTATATCAACGGCATTTTCGGGTGTCAATACCCATATCCGGCCATCGTCCCCGTTGCTCAGGCGGTTGGCCGGCGGGTTCACAGGGGGTTGGCCTGGGAGAGAAAGACGGCGATCTTCTGCGCGTTCTCCATCGCGACGACGATGTCGTCTCTCCCGTCCCCGTCGAGGTCCCCCAGCGCCACATCGCCGGGATCGTCGAGGGGGATCGACCGCACCGGCTCGAAGGTCCCCTTTCCGGTGCCGCGGAGAAGGTCGAGCCTTCCGGAGATCCGGTTCGCCGTCACGAGATCGGGCTTTCCATCCCCATCGAGATCTCCCGCTGCGAGCGAAACGGGCCCTTTGCCCACGGGCACCGTCTTGCGAAAGGGAAGCTGTGGCGGGGAGAGGGCGACGTTGGAAGGCGCTTCCTCGAGGGGAGGCCTTGCGGAAGGCTCGGCCAGAGGATCGGAAAGGATCGCAAGGAGGTGTTCCGCGAAGAGGACCACGGCGATCCTCGGCCTTCCTGTCGCCTCGACGACGACCGGTGCCCGCGGTCCCACACCGGCGGGGTGATGGCGGGGGGGGTGAAATGTGCCGTCCCCCCGCCCCAGAAGGATCGTGAGATCGTTCTCCGCCTCGTTGGCCACGACGAGGTCGAGGTGCCCATCCTGGTCGAGATCGCCGGCCGCCAGCGCGGAAGGGTGCCGCCTCGTGGCGATCCGGCGTTCCTTTCGGAACGTCCCCCCGCCCTCGCCAAGGAGGAGGGAGAGGTCCCGGGACCAGTAGTTCGCGGTCACCACGTCGTTCTTGCCATCCTCGTCGAAATCCCCGCCCACGATCGCCATCGGATGCCGGCCGACGGGAATCGGTCGCAACGGCCGCCTCCTGCCGGGGATCACGATGGAGATCGTATCCGCTCCCGAGTTGGTGGCAACGATCTCCCCCCCTGCCACCCCGTCGAGATCGAGCACGACGAGGTCGGCGGTTCCGGATCCGGTCGTGTGGCGCATGGGGCGATCGAGTTCTCCTCCGCCCCGGTTCCGGAGGAGGAAGACGCTCCCTTCCCGACGACTCGCCACGCAGACGTCGTTTGTGCCATCGCCGTCGAAATCCCCGGTCACCACCGCATGGGGATGCCCGCCGATCCGGCGGAAGCGTGGGCTCTCGAAGCCGATCCCTGTAGCCACGGAGGCGATCGCGGCAAGAAGGAGCGGGAGGGGCCTCTTCATCTTCCAGAACATTCGATGGAGATCGGACATTCTCGCTCACCGTAGTTCCCCGGGGGGATCTCCGAGCCAGCGGAGGGGATCCTCGGCGTTTCCCGCCACCCGGATCTCGAAATGGAGGGCCCGTTTGCCATGCATCGGATGGATCCCCCCCTCCCCGATCGGCTCCCCCCCCCGGAC
>CAZTSL010000054.1:13523-29460 GCA_964616915.1 uncultured bacterium | reverse complement strand
CGAAAAAGATCGAGCTGGGGGGCGCGATCTTCAGGGGAGCTTGCCCTGCGATGAGCGTCGCCGGCCGTGTTGAGGGGGTGAGCCGGGATTCGAGGCCTGACGGGGCATCTTGCGCGGGAGGCGAGGCATGGGTATACTACGAATGCGACGCGTTGGGTACGAAGAGGGGAGAGCCAGGAACGATGAATCCCCGACAACGGGATTCCAGAGCGGAATGGGGGGATATCGGCGTGAAGCGCGCTACGATCGGACGCCTCCTTTGCGGGGCCTTCCTCTGGGGGGCACCCGCCTGCATCGAGGAACCGCGCGTCGTGGTCCACGAGGGGGCAGCCCTCGACGGCTATACCCTGGTGAGCATCCGAAGCCAGACCACCGCGGAACTTCACGACATGTCGGGAGAAGTCGTTCATTCGTGGGATTTCGTCGGCTTTCCGGCCAAGCTCCTCCCCGGCGGAGATATCGTGGGAAGCCTCGGCCTCCCCCCGGAATGGCTCCCCCAAGGCTTCAACCCCGGGGGATACGCACCCAGGCAACCCGACGCGCTCCCCGCAGGCAGGTCCTGAACGGGAAAGACCCAAGAGCGGCGAGGCATCGAAGCGGGAGGAAGATATGGGGATTCGCGAAAAAGTTCGGATGGGGGTGGAGGATTTTCTCGCCCGCACAGACGTCTTCATGAACGTCAACCTCGATACCCGTATCAAGATCGCCCAGAAGCTACGCAGCGCCCACTTCCCCGCAGGAACGACGATCTTCTCCCCTCGCGAACGGGCCGAGCACCTCTACATCATCCGTAACGGCAACGTAGAGATCTCCGGGGAGGACCGCGAAACGGGTCTGGGATACGTCGTGGCGCTCCTCAAGCGCTACAACATCTTCGGCGAGACGGCCCTCCTTACGGACGGGGAGCAGCCCTTCCGGGCCTATGCCCTCTCCGACACGGATTGTTACACCCTCTCTCCGAAGATCTTTCAGCAGATCCTCCTCAAGATCCCGGAAACCGGAGTTGGTTTGAGCAAGAGCCTGATCGTCCAGCTCGAACGGGTCTACTTCGAACGCTCGATCCCCTTCTCCTCCCTGTCGCACACGGAGCACGACCTTCAGCTCATCCAGCTCTTTCCGATCCAGCTCATCAAGCGGTTCCGTTTCTTCCCGATCGAGCGGCGCGGCAGCCACCTGGTGCTGGCGATGACGAATCCGAGGGACCGGGTGGCGATCGAGCAGATCCGGAAATACCTCCCCGATCAACCGCTCTGCGCGATCGCGGTCTCGGAGCGGGAATGGCAATCCTTCTTCGACACCTACCTGGCTCCGAGTCTCCCGAAGATGCGCTCCGGGGAAAAGGGGGGCGTACTCTACCAGGTCGTCGTCGAACACCCCGGCGGCGAGATCGAACGTTTCCCTTTCAACAGCAACCAGATCACCGTAGGAAGCGCCTCGGAGAACGAGATCGTGCTCCGGGGAAAGAGGATCGCCCCCCGCCACGCCCTCCTGCGCCATGCAGAGAACCGTTTCACCGTCCGCGATCTCGGCTCGAAGAGCGGCGTCTTCGTCAACGGATTCCGTATCGATCCCCAGGTCGATCTCGAACTCGACGATACCGTGACGCTCGGCGAGTACAAACTCCACATCGAACGCTGCGGCGCCGAGGGAGAGGGGGCCGAGGGAGAGGAGCACACCCAGGAGGTCTACGCGGAGAGCAACCTCCCCCAAGACGACTCTCCGATGGGACGGATCATCCGAAGCTTCCTCTACCCGATCGCCGAGTACCTCTACGACCCCACGGTCAGTGAGATCATGGTCAACAGTTGGGAGGAGATCTACATCGAGCGGCGGGGCAGGCTCATGCGAACCGACAAGAAGTTCGACGATCCTTCCTTCCTCGACATGGCCCTCAACAACATCGCCCAGTTCGTGGGACGAAGGATCGATGCGGAGAATCCCCGCCTCGACGCCCGCCTCCCGGACGGTTCCCGGGTCCACGCCGTGATTCCCCCCTGCGCCCGCCAGGGCACCACGATCACGATCCGGAAGTTCACGAAGGAAAAATTGACGATCGAGCGCCTGATCGAACTGGGCACGCTCAACGAAGCGGCCCGGACCTTCCTCGAGTTCGCCGTGCGCGTGCGCAAGAACATCGTCGTGTCGGGGGGGAGCGGGACGGGGAAGACCTCGATGCTCAACGCGCTCTCCGCCTTCATCCCCGCCGATCAGCGGATCATCGTGCTCGAGGACGCCTCTGAACTCCAGCTCCAGCAGGAACACAAGGTGCTCCTCGAAACGCGCCCCCCCGACAAACATGGCCGGGGAGGAGTGACGATGCGTGATCTCCTCCACTCCTCCCTCCGGATGCGCCCCGACCGGATCATCGTCGGCGAGGTGCGCGGCGGCGAGGCCCTCGATATGCTCCAGGCGATGAATACCGGCCATCTGGGCTCGATGACCACGGTCCATTCCAACGCCCCCCGCGACACCCTTGCCCGCATCGAGACGATGTGCCTCATGGCCGGCGTGGAACTCTCCCTCTCCGCGATCCGCGAGCAAGTCGCCTCCGCGATCCACCTCGTCGTCCATCTGGAACGGCTGGCCGACGGCTCGAGAAAGGTCGTCAACATCACCGAGATCCTCGGGATCGACAGGCATGCGAACATCCTGATGCAGGACATCTTCACCCTGCGGGCGATCGGAACGAACAAGGCGGGACAACCGATCTTCGATCTGCGCACCACGGGCAACGTGCCCGCCTTCTACACCTATGCCCTCAAACTCGGCCTCGCATCTCCCTTGCCGAAGGATTTCTTCAAGGAACGCTGATCCCCCCAGGCTCGATCCATGAACACCGCCGGGAGTCTTTTCGCACTTCACCCGCCTGCGCCGACGCGGCAGCGCGTCGAGGTGACCCCGCGAATTTCGAAGCCGAACGCCTTCCAGACCATTTTGTCCAGCTTCTTCTGTAGCCGGTCGGACCCGGGAGATTCAATGCACTTATATATCCGCTTGGCCATGGCGATGATGGCCTTGCCAAGGGGGCTATGCGGGTCTGGTAGAGGAAATTTTTCGACATACTGGGTGATGAAACGACGGCGGCCCGCATAGAGCTTGTTGTGGAACCGGTAATCGTAGAAGGACTCCATGAAAGTTGAATTGCCAACCGCGGCTGCCAACCATAGCAGGTCCGTTTGCCCTGGATTCCGGCATATGATCCAGTAGCAGTCACCGTTGACGACAGAACCGTCCATGTCGATCCAGAATGTCGGCTCTTCAGCAATATCACGGAATGCGAGCTTGGGAAGACGCCAAGAACTTGGGTCCTGCGGCACCCAGATTTCATACCATTCCCGGCCGGCTTCGATCACATACTTCCGGCTTTCGAGCGCCGCGCGATGCGACTCGAGGTAAGCACGACTCCGAGGATATCGTGCCAGGTTCACCGCACGACGGCGGCCCTGAACCACTTCATGCGGGTAAAGGATTTCCCACGGCCGACGGAGCGTGCGTGGTTTGAAGCGGCGAGCGATGTGATGGGTGGTGAGCGGCTTCAGAAGCTCGGGGCGGGTGGCCTCGGGCATATCCTGCCAATCGCTCCGGATGAAAACCTTGTCGGCACACGTCTTGACGCCAACACGGATATTGCCAATATCGCGGAATGTGCCCCAAGTATGGGCCTCTACTGTCGCGAGCCATGCATCGACGGTCGCGGTCGCAATGCGCCAAACACCGTCGGATGTACCGCTTGTGTCCAGCTTGCCGTGCTGGACGCGGAAATGACGCCCATCATCCGTCACGACAACGCCTTCACCAGCGAGTGCCCTGATCGGGTCGGTAGCCACCGCGTTCGCTGGTTCAGAAGTCTCGTAGATCGACGTGAAGCCTGGCGCTTCCAGCTTGCGCTCATTCTTCCCCTCCACGAGCAACACGGCAGGCAACACGGCGGCATCGAACAGCTTGGTATCACCCAAGTCCCAAACGTGCCGGATATTGAAGCGCTCGCAAAGGACTCTCCGTACGGGGGCACCGGCTCTGGTGGTCATGAAGCGATTGGAGACGATGATCCCCGCGACGCCCTTGGGCTCGATCACTTGAGCCATCCCCAGGATGAAAGCATGACAGAGGTCTACTCGTCCGGACAGACCGAATTGATTCGCGAGAAGCCGTGCCTGCGCGCGCCCCATGATCTGGGTGCGGACGTAGGGAGGATTCGCGATGATGAGGTCATAGGTATCTGGGACAGGAGGGCCAAACAGAGAACGGTTGCCGTCCGCGCCAAAATATTCCAGCACGAATTCGAGAAAATCCTCCGGCTTGAGATTGATCTCGATATTGGGGAAACATTGCCTTAGCCGCCCGATGGCTACATTGATCGCCTTCTCATCTGTCTCGAAACCATGGACTTCGATATTCAACCCTGGGCGTTCCGCGATCTGGCGTAAGAGACTGACAAGAAGTTCACCATCGCCAACACCTGGGTCCAGAACGCGGAGTGGGCGATCCGTCGGAACCTCCCCGAAAGCTTCAACAATCTTGCTTGCAACGAAATCCGCAAGAATTGCAGGCGTGTAGGTAGCACCAGCCGACTTTGCTTCGGTTACGGCGACGTAACGCGATGCCGCAGCCGCTTCATTGGTTACTGACATGACCTCTCCATATCTCACAGATTCCCGCGTTGCGACTTATCGTATTCATTTCGGCCTGTGATATCAAACCCTTGGGCTTCGCCAACCTTGCTTGATATGAGAAAGGAGCCATGAAACGTCAAGCTGCTAAGCAGCTCCCCTTGATTCCCCGGCGACATTACGCTACGGTAAGGCTCGAATGGTTGCGCCTCGGAAGGGTGAGGGGGGAACCGATGCGGCCCGGAAGATCCGAGGAGGAACCTCGTGACGTTTCGCCACCCCGTCACCGTAGAGAAGGGCGCGTCAGATCCGATCCGTGGTATCCGATGGAGGGACCGTGCGACTCCCATACATGATCTTCAACCTCGAGGGTTTTCTCACCGCGATCTATCTCGGCCTCACCCGGCGAAAGCTGACGCTTGCCCGTTTCGGGTGGTTTCTCCTCTTCCTCGTCCTCTATCCCCTCTTCTTCGTCTTCTTCTACGTCGGATGGCTGCTCGACGAGATTTTTTTTCGGGGATACCGGAGGCGGAGGATCCGGGAACCGGTCTATATCCTGGCCAATCCCCGAAGTGGAACGACCTATCTTCACCGTCTGATGGCCGCCGATCCCCGTTTCACGACGCTCAAGACGTATGAGATG
This sequence comes from uncultured bacterium, assembly GCA_964616915.1. Lineage (GTDB taxonomy): Bacteria > Myxococcota_A > CAZTSL01 > CAZTSL01 > CAZTSL01 > CAZTSL01. The sequence goes on along the minus strand of CAZTSL010000054.1, from coordinate 24,207 downwards.
GCATTCCCCACCGTGACGCAGCAGCGTCTTCTGCGGGGGATCGGCCGGATCGACCGTTGGCTGGGCGGCCCCCTGGCGAAATGCCTCGCGCGTTTCGAGGCCCGGATCTTCCGCTTCTGGCAGGGGATCCACCCGATGGGCTTTCGGGAGGCCGAGGAGGACGAAGGGCTTTTCAGCTTCACTTTCTACACGGTCCTCGTCTATCTCCTCTTCCCCTTCCCCGACAGACTCGGATATCTCGAATTTCCCGATCGTTTACCGGAGAAGACGCAAAAGGCGCTGATGACTTTCTATACGCGCGCGCTCCAGCGCCACCTCCACGCCGTGGGGGAGGAGAAGCGCTTCCTCTCGAAGAATGTGCTCTTTGCAGGGCGAATCCGGGGACTGATGCGGACCTTTCCCGATGCCCGGATCATCTACCTCGTGCGCCACCCCTACGAGGCGATCCCCTCCTTCGTGAGTCTTGCGCTCACCTTCTGGCGGATCCATACGCCCGACATCTCGGACCGCGGCGAGGAGGCCGCCGCAGTCGCTCGTCTGGCGATCGAGTACTACCGCACGATCCTCGATCTGCGCAAGGAACTCCCTCCCGAATCGATGCTCGTCGTGCGCTATGAGGATCTCGTGAGCGACCCTCTCCAGACCGTGGAGCGGATCTATCGGCATCTCGGTCTCGACCTCCCGGAGGAGATCCGCACACAGCTCACCGAGGAGATCCAAAGACGCCGGGGGTACCGCAGCCGTCATACCTACGACCTCGATCGCTACGGCATCTCCCCGGAGGCGATCGAGGAGGCCCTCTCCGATCTCTTCGAGGAATTCGGTTTCTCGCGGGAAGTGGCCGCCCGAACCGAAGGGGAACCGGAGGCCGCCTCCGTCTCCTCCGATTCGAAGGAGAGCTGAGGTTTCGCTCTCTCCGCACTCGTCTCTACATGGCCCTCTTCGACAGGATGGAACCCTCTCCTTGTCCGGCGCACGTTCCCCTTTACTTTTCCCGGGGAAAGACGCATAATTTTCCATGGATGGAGACGAAAGAGGTATCGCAGGATCTGTCGTCAGGGTCGTATCCGCCCTCTCCGGAACCCGGAAAGTGCCCTTCGTTCGTGTCGTGCGCCCCACCTCACCCGCCCATGGAACCGCCTTCTTGCGAGCCTCGGAGAACGATACCGTCGTGCATCGGGAGGTGTGGGATGAAACGCATGGGCAACATCGTGGTGATCGTCACCTGCCTGGTGGTGGGGGGATGCGCAACCTACCCCGACAGCATCCACTACCAGAGTCTGACGGTCGATGACGTGGAGGACGCCTACAAAGAGGCGGAAAGCCTCTACGCCCGAGGGGACCTGCGTGGATCGCTCAGGATCTACGAACAGATCATCAAGTTCGATCGCGGATATCCCTTTGCGAACGAAGTAGACCGCCGGAGCGCGGAATTCGGCTTCATCGCCAGCCTCTACCACAAGGAAGACTACGACCTCTACTACAACAACCTCTTCTCCGGCGCCTACCTCGGCGCAGGATACATCCGCTACAAACTCGGGGATTACACCGGCGCGTTGGCGCGGTTCGAAGAGGCACGCCGGATCTACCGGATCACCCGAGATCCCGAAGGGGAGGCGCTCTGTCTCGCCTTCGAATCCCACGTCCTCTTCGAGCAGGGAGACTACGTCGGGGCTCTGCGCAAGGAGGAGGCCGGGATGAAATTCTCGGGAAAGATCGCAGATCTCCGGGAAATGGTCCGCAACCTCGATCACCAGAAGCGCGTCTCCTTCCGCTATGGAGACATGCGCACCGCCCTCGAACGGATCCGCTACCTCACCCGTTTCCCCTGAAGCGACGCCTCCACCCCGAATGGCCATGGGGATGCGAAGCGGGGGTATCCTCGTTTTCAGAAGGGGTTTGCGGTACCGTTCCGATGATGGATGGGAACGAGGGGGATTCTGGGGAGCCAAGCCATCCTTTTGGGAAGGGGTTGCGTTGGGAAGGGGTGGAGCCGGTGGCATCGAAAGGGAAGAGCGGCCTCGAACGATCAGGGATACGGCCGGCGGGTCATGCCCGATGGATCAGTGGCGCCGCCCCTTCCAGCCGACGAGGAAGAGGAGTGCGGCCAGGGCGAAGAGACCGGAGGGGCTCCGGTGCCCGACGACCCCACAACCGCCACCCGGATCGGGTTCGGGATCGGGACCGGGACCGCCGGAGCATTCCCCCCCCAGCGCACACGTCAAGGCGCGGAAGACGTTGATCCGACCGTTGGCGACCACCCGCCCGGCCAGACCGGAGACAGGATCCGACGTCTCGATCAGGATCTCCCGGATCCGCTTCGGCGTGAGACTCGAATTCGCCGCAAGGAGGAGCGCTGCCACGCCGGAGACGTGCGGCGCGGCCATCGAGGTGCCGTCGAGGGCCTGGTAGCGGTCGTCGGGAACCGTGGAGAGGATCCCCACCCCCGGCGCGGCCACATGAACCGACGTGCGCCCGAAGTTCGAGAAACCGGGCATCCGGTCGCGGCTGTCCGTGGCTGCCACGGAGATCACGTTGTCGAAGGGATAGTTGGCCGGATAGGTGGCCGTCCGGTCGTTGTCGTTCCCCTCGTTGCCGGCGGCCGCCACGAAGACGACGTCGTTCTGGTCCGCATACCGCACGGCCTCCTCGATCGTCGTCGAGGAACCGCGTCCCCCCCAACTGTTGTTGATGACCTGCGCCCCGTTGTCCACCGCATACCGGATCGCCTTGGCCGCATCGAAGTCGTTCCCCGAGATGCCGTGGATGAATTTGAGCCGCATGATCTTCACGTCCCAGAGTACCCCGGTGATCCCCGTTCGGTTGTTGCCCACCGCGCCGATCGTCCCCGAAACGTGCGTGCCGTGCATGTCGCGGTTCGCATTGTCGAAGGGGATCGGAGAGTCGTTGTAGAAGTTGTAGCCCACCACGTCATCGACGTACCCGTTGCCGTCGTCGTCGCGGCCGTTGAGGTCTCCCTGGTCGAAGACCCCGTTGCGGTTGATGTCCTCCCCGGCATTGATCCACGTGTTGTCGAGGAGGTCCTCATGCTGCCAGTCCCCGCCGGAGTCCACCACCGCGACCACGACGTCGCTCATCGTCCGGGCATCCCACGTCTGCGGCATCTCGATCTTCTCCAGGCCGTAGAGTTCGTCGTAACGCGGGTCGTTGGGGGTACGCAGTGCGTAGCGCAGGTAGTTCGGCTCCGCGTACTCCACGATCCCCGCCTCGTAGAGGGCCGATATCGTCGCATCCACGTCGAGATCGCTCTCGATGGCGAGCAACTCGACCCCCGCCTCCGGAATCTGGTTGATCGTCTTGAGCCCCAGCGTCCGTTTCACCGCGGCGATGTCGGCATTCGGCACATTTCCGAACCGCACGATCACCTGCCCCGGAACGAACTGCGGCTCCTCCGGAATCGTCGTCACCTCGTAGGGCCGGACGACATCGTAGAAGCGTCCGTTCTCTCCCTGTGCCCCCTGAACCTTCAGCGGGGTGACCGTTACGATGAGCGCCGTCGCGAGCGACGACATATAGAACAGCGTTCGCATCTCATTTCTCCTTGAAGAACGATCTATATAAAAATGATACCGGTGTCTGATCCCGGCTCATTCCTCTTTCGACGCATCGTGTCAACTGCAAGGCATATGCCGTTCTCTTCCCACTCCCCTGGCCGCCGGGGGTGAACTCGCAACGGCGGCGCGCGATTCCGGAGGAAAATCCCCGCCCTCCTCTCCATGAGAGCGGATCGGCGGAAATGGGGAATCGCCCTTGCCATTCGGGGATCTGTGGTGTTTCCCGGCAGGCGCGTGTGGCAGCCGACGACATGCGGCGATTCTCCACGCCGATGGTCAGGATCCCCTCCGAGGTGTTGCCGGAGACGACACGCGGGAGCGGCTGGATCGATCCTGTGGCCCTGCGCCCTCTTGACAAGGGAGAGAAATATGTACATGCTGGAACTGTCTCTGTGGAACCGAAACAGGACCGAGTGCAGCAACTCATTCGTGCGTGTAACGTGACGCATGAAGCGGATCTCGAAGAATCGAACGAAATGAAACGTCTGTTTAAAGGCATAACGGACGATATCGATCCATCGGAAGATGCTCCCCTCCCGGCCGGTGCGGGAGAGGGAGAAGTCGATGCGTCGAAAGTGACTCCGATGAAGCGAGACCTGATCCTGGCCTCATCGTCCCCCCGGCGCCAGGAGATGCTCCGAGTTCTGGGGATCGCCTTCGAGATCCATCCCGCCGAGATCGAGGAGATCCCCTTCCACGGAGAGGAGCCCGCGGCGTTCGCTGCCCGCATGGCCCGGCAGAAGGCGCAGGCCGTGGCTCGGGTCCATCCCGATGCGGTCGTCATCGGTGCCGATACCGTGGTCGTGCTCGAGGGGCGAATCCTTGGAAAGCCGGTCGATGCCGCGGATGCGGTGCGTATGCTCAAAGCCCTGCGTGGGCAGGAACACAAGGTGATGACGGGGTTCTCGGTCATCGTGCGGGAGGCGGGTATCGAGAGGAACCGGGTGATCACCTCGACGGTCTTCGTGCGGCGTCTGACCGACCGGGAGATCGAAGGGTACGTCGCCACTGGGGAACCGCTCGACAAGGCGGGCGCATATGCGATCCAGGGGATCGGTGCCTTCCTCGTCGAGGGAATCGTGGGTTCCTACACGAACATCGTGGGCCTCCCTTTGAGTGAACTCCTCGATGAACTCGAAGCGATCGGCGCGGTCCGCCTCTTCGACCAGGAGGGATGAGATGTCCTGCGAAAGTCCCGAATCTCTCGAAGCACGGATCGCAGCGAATCTCGCTGCGGTCCGGACCCGTATCGAGACCGCGGCCCGAAGGAGCGGACGGAACCCCGCCGCGATCCGCCTGATCGCAGTGACGAAGACGTGGCCGGCTTCCTACGTCCTGGCGGCCCTGGCCGCGGGGGTGAACGAGATCGGGGAGAACTACGTCCAGGAGATCGTCGAGAAGCGAAAGGCGCTCCCCCCCACGGTGAAGTGGCACATGATCGGCCGTCTGCAGCGCAACAAGATCAAGGCGATCGTCGAGAACGGCTGTGCCTGTATTCATACCCTCGAAAGCCTCTCCCACGCCGAGGAGATCGACCGACGGGCAGCCGCAGCGGAACGTATCATGCCGGTCCTCATCGAAGTCAACGTCGGGGGAGAGCGCACGAAGGGGGGCGTGCGGGGCGTGGATGAACTCATCGAACTGGCGATCGCGGTTCACCGGTTTCCCGCGCTCGATCTCCAGGGATTGATGGCGATCCCCCCCCCGGTTCCCGAGCCGGAGGCAGCCCGGCCCTTCTTCCGGGAACTCCGGAGGATGGGGGAGAAGCTCGCCGCCACGCTCCATCTCCCCCACCTCGAACTCTCCATGGGGATGACGAACGATTTCGAGATTGCCATCGAGGAAGGGGCTACGATGGTTCGTATCGGAACCGCGATCTTCGGGCCCCGTTCCCCTTCGCGTGCAAAGGAGTGAGTCGCCATGATGTCCAGTGTTACGATCGCATTCACGCAAATCCTCGCTTGGGTCATCGAACTCTACATCTGGGTATTGATCGCGGCGGCGGTCAGTTCATGGCTTCCCATTCCTCCCCGGCTCCGTGATCTCCTCGATCGGTTGACCCGTCCGGTGCTCTTTCCGATTCGTCATTTCCTCCCCACGGAGCGATACGGTTTCGATTTCTCCCCGCTCGTGGCGATTCTCCTCCTCACCCTCCTCAAGTCGCTCTTCCTCCAGGGGCTCTATCTGGCCGCGATGAGCGTGATCCATTTCGTCGAGATCGTCCTGGCCTTCTACATCGTGCTTCTGGCCGGGGCCTTTGCGTTCCATCTCTTTCCCGGTCTCTGGCAGCAGCGGGGGGAGGGGTTCTGGCCGAAGTTCAGGATTGCCGTTCATCTCCTCACGGAACCGATCCTCATGCCGATCCGTCAGCGCATCGGTGACGATCATCCGGTCGATATCTCGCCGCTCGTGGCCATCGGGATCCTCTTGATCCTCCTGATCCTCCTCTGAGGCGACCTCCCGTGGAGGGGGGGCGCCCCCCTTCCCTGCCGGCAACGGAAGTCGAGAGATCCACTCCGATCACCCCAAGGAGGAGGGATGATGAAGCTTACGCCACTCGATGTCGAACAGCACGATTTCTCCCGTTCCTTCTACGGCTACGACGAGAAGGAGGTCGGCAACTTCCTCGAACTCGTGCGGGAAACGCTCGAAACCTTGATCGAGGAGAATCAGCGGCTCAAGGAGGAAATGCGCCTCAAGGAGGCGGAACTCTCCGGAATCCGTGGGAAAGAGGCCCTCCTCAACGAAACGCTCCTGGCCACCCGGAAGGCGTGCGAGGAGATGAAGGCCGCTGCGCGCAAGGAAGCGGAGTGCATCGTCTCCCAGGCGGAGATGCAGGCCGAACAGCTCGTCAACCACGCCAACGACCGCCTCGTCCGACTCATGCAGGAAATCGCGGAACTGAAACGGCAGCGGATCACCTTCGAGAGCGAGTTGCGCCACCTCCTCGACATCCATACGAAATTCCTCGACACCCTTCACGAGAATGCCGAAGCCGAGGATCGGGAGATCGAAAAGATCGAGGTGATCCCCGCCTCACGCGGGAAATGACCCCCCTGCCGATGCGCGCTCGAAACGACGCGGCACCGGGACATCGAAAAGGGGCGGGGATGCATCGGAAGGATATCCATCCAGAATGTAGGGATGAGGAATACCGACGGATGAATCCCAGGAGGTGCCACGATGAAAGGATATCTCGTTTCAGGAATCGTGCTCTGCTCCCTCCTCCTCGTCACGGGTGCTCCGATGTGCGGCCCCGGCGAGGTTTGCGAGTACAACGGGGAAACGTACGACGTGGGGGAGACCTTCCCGGCCGGGGATGGCTGCAACACCTGCACCTGCATGGAGGGGGGAGAGGTCGCCTGCACCGAGATCGCCTGTCCCGATCCCCAGATGCTCTGCGAGGCAACAGGCGGACGCTGGGACGAGCAGTCGTGCGGGCATTACGAGTGCGGCTTCCCTCCCCCCTGCGACGCGATCATTCCGGGGTGCGACTGCGGGCCGGGGAAGAACTTCGATCCCCTCGAGGGGTGCATCTTCGACGAGGCATGCGCGTGCAGCGATACGACGCCCGACTGTCCGGGGGGCTCCCTCTGCTGCTGTCCCGATGGCGGCATCGACGGGTGTCGGGGGGCCGGCACCTGCGTCGATGCAGAGACTGGATGCCTCTGACCCGGGGAACCTCGCGCGAAGCCGTGGCGGATCGCCCTTCGTGGGGCAAGCCATCCCCCCCTCAGAACCACTGCGTATCGGTGGAGGGATCGTTGGCCGGGTTTTCCGCGGTCGGGATTGCGCAGAGGTTGAACTTGCGGCGTCGTACCGGTTGAAAGACCCCGTCGAGACTCGTGAAGGTGGTATCGCGCAGATCGTCGCTGATGTGGTAGATGCTCGCATTCGGCGTGCTGACGATGATGTCCTTGTTCGGCGAGTTGTCGAGGTTCTTGATCGCCCGGGCGATGACCGGGACCTCACCCGGGTTCCCCTCCCCCGCAGGGAAGAAGATCTGGTAGCCGTAGTTGTTCGGATCGAGTTTCCACTGGGGGAAATTCGGTGGTCCTTCCCACTGTTGTGGGGACTTCCCACACTGCGGTGGCGGGGTCCAATGCACGCCCGCGTTGCATCCGCTCTTCGTGATTCCATAGGCGCTCGTCGTCAGTTCCCGGCACCGGTTGAAGACCATCATCTCGTAGTTGACGAGCATCCGCAGTGTCTGCATCGCGGCGACCTGTTGGGCTCGGGCTTTGCGCTCCCAGAGGTGGGGGAGTGCGATCGTGGCCAGGATTCCGATGATCGTAGCCACCACGAGCAATTCGGTCAGGGCGAATCCCTGCGCGTCTCTCCGTTTCATCGTTCCGTCTCTCCGTTTCATCGTTACATCTTTCGTGTCGCTGGAAGCACCGGTTCCTTCCCCTTCAAAAAATTCGGACCTGCCGGATCGTCACCGGGGCACTCGGGTACCCTCGGGTATCCGTCACGTAGAAGGTCAGCGTCGTCTCGGTGGGGAGGCGCTCCTTCCCGAGAGCGAACTCCATCGAGATCATTTCCCTATCGTCGGTCTTCTCGACGGGGAAGGCGTAGTCGATCCCATCGGTCTCGTCGATGATCTCCACCGTCCGGATCTCGATCGGTTCTCCCGGTTCGCTGTTGTAGTAGCGAAGCACACAGCGCAGCCGTCCCTTCCCGAGCGGCGTAACCTCTTCGAGGGTAATGACGGGAACGCCCTCCTCGGGAAGGAATCCCTGCGCGATCGGAAGGATGTTCGCCATCTTTCGCAGGGAAGGGATGAGGAAGATGACGAGTCCTGTGAAGAGGAGCAAGAGGAGGAGGCTGGAACCGATCTTCCGGATCTTCCGTTTCTTGCGCGCTTCCTCCTGGACTTCGGAGGCAATCTCCTGATCGATCTTTGCCAACGCCTTTCGGGCCCGCTGTAGCGATTTTCCAGACACGGCTGTTATCTCCCAAAATACCGATAATATCCCATCGGCCGTCTCACGAGCACGAACGCATCCCCGGGAACGTTCCTGGGATCCATGGGTTCCACGATATTCCCCTTATCGGAAATTCCTGCCACGAACATGAGTGGCGGTGAAAGAGGGGGTGGGGATGGCGGAAAGGTGAGCGGGAACAGAGGGCGGACGATGGAACATGCGGGTGAGAGGCCCGCGTACATCTGCCCGTGCGCGGGCACACACCTCCGCGATTTCGGCAGCATCTCGAACGATCACGGATGGGAATGGAATCTGGACGGGGGAGAGACGAGGCGCAATCCGCAACCGGGAATTCCGGCTACGGTCCGAAGAGCGATGTAGCGGGGCCGGAGAGCGGCAGAAGGCCGCTTCCACCGTACTCAGGCTTCGGCTGTCCCTTCGGCCTGGGATTGCATCGCATCGACCCTGCGCGTGAGGCGGGAGATCTTCCGGGCGGCGGTCTTCCAATGGAGGACCCCCTTCGCCGAGGTCTTGGCGATCTTCTTGACCGTCTTTCGGAGTTCTTCCTGCGCCTTCTGCGGATCGTTCGTTTCGATGGCTTTCATCAAATGCTTGATCTGGGTCTTCATCGCGGAACGATGCATCCGGTTCCGCGCTCTGCGTTTGAGGCTTTGACGGTGCCTCTTGAGTGCCGATGCGTGGGTTGCCACGTTTCTGACCTCCAAGTTTCGTTCGCGAATCGCGCGTGTCGTGGATTCGTATGGATCGGGATCGGAATGGGAGGGATACTATCCGTTCGAGGGGGGAAAGTCAAGGATGCAGAGATCAATGAATGCGATTGCCCTGGGAGAGGATCCGTTTGGCGATGATCTCCTTCATGATTTCGGTCGTCCCCCCCCCGATCGAGAGGATGCGGCTGTCTCGGTAGAGACGTTCCACGAGGGACTCGCGCATATAGCCGTAGCCGCCGAAGATCTGGACCGCCTGGTCGGTCACGCGGCTGCACACCTCGGTGGCGAAGTTCTTGGCCATCGAGATTTCGGTGACCTGGTCGATGCCGGCCGCGATTCGCGCGGCCACGCGGTAGGTGAAGGTTCGGCTCACCTCGAGGAGGGTCGCCATATCGACGAGTTTGTGCCGGATCACCTGGAAGCCGGCCAGGGGTTTTCCGAAGGCCTCTCGCGCCTTGACGTAACGCATCGCTTCCTCGAGGGCGAGCGTTGCGGTCATGTTCGCCATGACGGCGAGAAAGAGGCGTTCCCCCTGGAAGTTCTCCATGATGTAGAAGAACCCGTGGTTCTCCACTCCGATCAGGTTTTCGGCGGGGACGGGACAGCCGTCGAAGAAGATCTCGGCCGTGTCGGAGGCCCACCATCCCATCTTCTTGAGAGGAGGCGAGGTCGAATAGCCCGGCGTGTCGCGTTCGATGACGAGGAGGCTGATCCCGCCATGTCCGGGGGGACCGGTCCGGACCGCGCAGGTGATCCAGTCGGCCCGGCAACCGCTCGTGATGAAGGTCTTGCTCCCATCGACGATGTAGTGATCCCCCTCCCGGCGGGCCGTGGTCCTGAGATTGGCGACGTCGGAGCCTCCGCCCGGCTCGGTGACCGCAAGGGCTGCGATCTTCTCCCCCCGCAGGACCGGGGGGATGAAGCGGGCCTTCTGGGCCTCGGTACCATGATGGAGGATCGGGGGGAGTGCGATGTTCAGAGATCCGAGTCCCGCCATCAGGCCGCCGGAGCCGGCCCGCAGGATCTCCTCCCACACTGCGATCGAACCGAAGAGGTCGCAGGGCACGCCGCCGTAGGCTTCCGGGTATCCGAGGCCCAGCAAGCCGACCTCGGCGGCCTTCCGGTAGAGTTCCCGGGGGAAGCTCCCCGCCTCTTCCCAGGCATCGATGTGGGGGAGGATCTCCCGCTTCACGAAACGACGTGCTGTCTCCCGGAGACGTTCATGCTCCGCAGTGAATTCCTCGAAACGCTCCATCGCGTTTTCCTCCGTGCTCTCCTGTTTCGCTCCCCCGCGCTTCTGGCGGGTCCCGGCGCTCGCTGCGGTGCATCCGAGAGGCGGGACGCTGCGTTTCCGGTTGGGGTCGCTGCGGTGATGAAAAACAGCGCCCGGCGTCATCCTCGAAACGCTCCATCGCGTTTTCCTCCGTGCTCTCCTGTTTCGCTCCCCCGC
>CAZTSL010000054.1:0-13423 GCA_964616915.1 uncultured bacterium | reverse complement strand
CGCTGCGTTTCCGGTTGGGGTCGCTGCGGTGATGAAAAACAGCGCCCGGCGTCATGGATCAGAGGGGGGTGGGGGGAGGATCTCCGGCCGGATCGCCGAGCCAGTCGCCATACCGCCGGGCCTCTTTGTCGAGTCCGAGATCGCGCATGAAGGCCTGCATCGTGGTGAAGACGAGCCGAACCGGTTTGGCCCGCAGGAAGCTGCTCCGGTATTTCTCCGGAAGACTTCGCCACACGTTCTGCAGGAGGATGACCGCGGCGTTGAAGTTGTCGTATGCGGTGTCGAGATCCTCGAGGCGTCGATACGCCTCTCCTGCGGTGAAATAGGCCCGATAGAGGTCGAAGAGGGGATATCGCTCGCCGATGATGCTCTTGATCGCGGCCTCCGCGGTCTCGATCGCGCCTCGTTCGTTCCCCTGGGCGAGCTTGATGCGTGCCAGGAGGATCTGGGCCGCCACGAGGAGTTCCTTGGAACCGATCTCTTCGGTCCGATGGACGAGCGTGGTGGCCATGTTCGCCGCGATCATCGTCTCTTTGCGACCGAAACGGGTGGCGGCCAGTTCGAGTTCACTCTCGAAGAGCAATGCATCGCTCCCCAGACGCCTGGCGAACTCGTGGGCTTCCGTCCCCGCGGCCCATGCTTCCTTCCAGAATTCGAGATCGTTGTAGATCCGGGCCTGCACGATCCGCAGCCGGATCCAGGCGAGGTCGTCCCCCTGATGGAGGAGGAGGGAGGCGGCCTGGTCGCAGGAACGAAGGGCCTTCTCATCCTCCCCGAGGCGGGCGGAGAGTGCCGCGGCCCGTGTGAGCGCCTGGGCCAGGAGGAGGGGCTCCTCGAAGCGGCGGGCGAGCAGGAGGGCTCGTCGGGCGCACTTGATCGCCTTCTCGAACATGCCGCACATCGCATAGAGTTCCGTGATGTCGATGAAGATCGCGGCCTCCTCCCGCCGGCGCGCGGGGATCTCGAGGAGGATCCGCCGGCGGCGCAGGAGACATCGAAGCGCTTCGTGGAGTTTCCCCACCCGGCGGTACATCGCGGCACACCCCTCGAGGAGCGCGGCCTCCTCCTCGCAGTCGGGATGCGCCGCGATCAGACGCAACGCCTCCCGGTACATCTCGATCGCCGGATAGGGCCGGTTTTCGGCAGCCGCGAGCCGGGCGGCACGATGGCTGTAACGGAGCACCTGGGCCCCGTCGGCCGCCTTGCGGTAGTGCCACGCGATCTCGACGAGGGTCGCGAAATCGGGATCGGAACGGGCGGCCAGGATCTCCGCGATCCGTCGGTGGAGCGCACGGCGACGCCGGGCCAGGAGACTGCGGTAGAGGAGACGGCGGAGCTGGTCGTGCGCGAAACGGAAACGATCCCCCTCCTCCTCCACGAGGATCCCCGCTCCCTTGAGATACTCGAGGTGATCGAGGAGGGTTTCCTCGTCTTCCCCCGTCACCGCCAGGAGAAAATCGAAGGAGAAGCGGGGACCGATCACGGAGGCCTGTGCCAGAAGACGCCGCGCGTCCTCGTAGAGCGCATCGATGCGGCGGCGCAGGTGCTGCTCGATCGAAGGGGGAAGGGGAAAGTCGTGGAGATCCCCTCTGAGGACCCAACGCCCCTCCCGGCGGAAGATCAGGCCTTCGGAAAGGAGTGTTTTGAGCACCTCCACGATGAAGAAGGGATTCCCCTCACTCTCCCGGAAGATCGCAGAGGAAAAAGTTTCGGGAAGAGGGGCGTTTCGCATCATCGATCGCACCATGCGCGCCGTCTCCCCTTCCGAGAGGCGGCCGAGCGACAACACCTCCCCCTGCCGGAAGAGGGCGGCGAGTTGGCGCCTGGCACGTGGCGTCTCGTCGCTGCGCATCGACACCACGACGAGGAGCGGGCGTAGCACCCGCCGCTCGTCGAGTTCGTTGCCCACGATCAGGCTCTGGACGAGGTGGTTGAGGAGCGCAACGCTCTCCTCGTCGGCCTGATGAAGATCCTCGATCACGAGGAGGAGCGGCGCCTGGCGAACGAGATGTTTCAAGAGGCCGGTATAGGCCCGCAGAATCGCGTGACGCTCCGGTTCGGAGAAGGCGCCTTCCGAAGGGAGTGCGTCGGGGAGGAGGGGGGTGAGCGCCTCGAGGAAACGCTTGCTCTCCTCGTCCCGCAACCGCTCGGCGATCCGTGAAAGGAGGTGGGAGAAGGGGGAGAAGGGGAAGGCCGGTGGGTGACAGCGTACTGAGAGAACGAGGATCTCCTGAGACTTGCAGAAGCGGGTCCACTCCTTGAGGAGGCGGGTCTTGCCGATCCCCCCCTCTCCCGTCAGGACGATCAACCCGCCATGACCGTTGATGAGATCGAAGGCCGCGGTCTCCAGCCGCTTCTTCTCCACCTCCCGCCCCACGAACTCGGGACGCAGCAAGTGCCCCTCTGTCCCATCGAGTTGCAGGAGGACCTCGGGGATCGAGAGCGCCACGGTATGCGCCTCCTCCCCACCGCTTCCCACGGCGCGCAACGCCTCCTGGAGTTCCCGCGCCGTTTGGAAACGGTCACGGGGATTCTTGCGCAGGAGCCGCTCCGTGATCCGGGCAAGGTGGGGATTCACCTCGGGGTTGTAGCGAAGAATCGGGGTCGGCTCCTCGTGGACGTGCTTGAGGAGCACGGAGAGGAGGCGGACCTCCTCGAAGGGACGCCGTCCGCAGAGGGCCTCGTAGAGGACCACCCCGAGGGAGTAGAGGTCGGAACGGTAGTCGATCTCGCCGCCGGCGGCCTCCTCCGGCGAGACGTAGGGCGCACTCCCAAAGATCGTCCCCGTCTTCGTCAATCCGACCGACAGATCGGTCCGCCGGTGGACTCCGAAGTCCATGAGTTTGACGACCCCCTCCGGGGTGACGAGGATGTTGTCGGGCTTGATGTCGCGGTGGACGACGTGGTTGCGGTGGAGATAGGCCAGTGCCTCGCAGATCTGGTCGAAGAGGGCCACGAGCCGCCCGATCCGGTCCGGGTCGTTGAGCGTCTCGAGGGGTGGGGGCGTCTCGGCCGGAATGCCGAGATGGACGAGGAGGGGTTCCCCCTCGATGAATGCCATCGTGAAGTAGCGCTCCCCCAACTCCCCCTCCGTCTCCCCCGCCTCGTAGACCTCTACGATGTTGGGATGGGAGAGCCGGGTGAGAAGGGCGAACTCGCGTTCGAAGCGAACCCGTGCCTCCTCCCCCACTTCGGAGGGCAGAAGCTTGAGCGCGACGATCTTCGCGTCTCGCAGGTCCCGCGCCTTGTACACGGCGGAGATCCCCCCTTGTCCCACTTTCGAGAGGATTCGATAGTTGCCGATCTTGCGCCCGATCATCGCACCCCCCGATCTTCCTGGCCGATCCCGCGCACGACCTGTGCCGATCTGGGCCGATTATACCGGAATGACAGCCGGTCGTCCAACCCGTCGATGCCTCTCGCCAGGAACGCATGATCAAGGTCGATTTGGTCTTTCTCCATTTTTTCTGTATAATGAGTTTACCCGACCGGAAAATCACCTGCCGAATATCGTCCAACGACACCCTGGCTCGATCTCGTTGCCTTCCACGTTTTCGCGAGGAATCACGAGGATTTCATAGGGAAACCATCCGACATGCCTTACATCGCTGCAACCGAAACGGCATTTCCGCCCCATTACCATTCCCAGGAGGCGTTGATCGCGGCCTTCCGGGAACTGTGGGCGAAACGCTACCACAACCCTGGACGGATCGAGCAGTTTCATCGCAACGTGCTCGTCGGGGGGCGGCATCTTGCTTATCCGATCGAGCGGTACGCGGCGTTCACGAGCTTTGGCGCCTCGAACGACGCCTGGATCGAAGCGGCGCTCGATCTTGGGGAGGAGACCCTTCGGGGCCTGCTGGGCAAGGCCGACCTTCCCCCTGCCGAGGTTTCGCTTCTGGCCTTCACGACGGTCACGGGGATCGCGGTCCCTTCGATCGATGCCCGGTTGATGAACCGGATCCCCTTCTCGCCACGGCTCAAACGGCTCCCGATCTTCGGACTCGGTTGCCTGGCGGGTGCCGCGGGGGTGGCCCGGGTGGCCGACTACCTGGCGGGACACCCCCGGGAGGCGGCGATCCTCCTCTCCGTGGAACTCTGTTCGCTTACGCTTCAGCGGGAGGATCTCTCGATCGCGAACATCGTTTCGAGCGGGCTCTTCGGGGATGGCGCCGCGGCGGTCCTCCTCGTGGGCGACGAGCACCCCCTGGCCCGAGGACCTGAAGTGGTGGCGAGCCGTTCCGCCTTCTTTCCCGATTCCGAAGGGGTGATGGGATGGAAGGTCGTGGATACCGGTTTCCAGATCGTGCTCACGAACGAGGTTCCCGATTTTGCCCGTCACCGGATCCGTCCGGCGGTCTCGGAACTCCTCTCCGAGCATGGGCTCGAGATCGGGGATATCACCCACTGGATCGCTCATCCCGGAGGTCCCAAGGTGATCGACGCGCTCGAGGAGGGGCTCTCCCTCGAGCGGGGCACGCTCGATCTGAGCCGGGAGAGTCTGGCCCGGGTGGGGAACCTCTCGTCTGCCTCCGTCCTCTTCGTCCTCCAGGAGACGCTCGGGCGACACCATCCCGCTCCCGGAACCTACGGCATGATGCTGGCGATGGGTCCTGCCTTCTGTGCCGAGGTGGTGCTTCTGCGATGGTGAGCCGTGTCTGCTTCCTGGGGATCGTCGTGCTCCTGGCGATTCAGCGCCTCGTCGAGTTGCGGGTCAGCCGTCGCAACGAGGCGCGGATCCTCGCCATGGGGGGACGGGAGCATGCCGGTGGCCATTTCGTGGTGATGAAGCTCATCCATCTCCTCTGGCTGATCGCGATGCCACTCGAAGTCTTCCTCCTCGATCGTCCCTTCCGGTGGTCCCTCTTCGCCGTGGCTCTCCCCCTCCTCATCGTCGGGCAGGGACTGCGCTACGCCGCGATCCGGACGCTCGGATGGCGCTGGAGCGTCCGGATCATGACGATTCCGGGTCTCCCGCCGGTGACGGGGGGGATCTACCGGTACATCCGACATCCCAACTATCTCGGCGTCGTCCTCGAACTGCTGGCGGTTCCCCTTCTGCATGGTGCCTGGCTCACTGCGACGCTCTTCTCGATCGCCAACGGCCTCCTCCTGCGCATCCGAATCCGGGAGGAGGAGAAGAGCCTCACCCACGACAACGATTACTCCGCCTTCTTTGGACGCGGGGATTAAGGAACATTCACCATGACTGGAACGAACACTTCGACCGATCCTTTTCTGGCGCTCACGTCGATCTCCCTCCTCCCCTCCCGCGTGGAGATCTTCTCGGAAGTTGGGAAAATTCTCCAGGAGGCGTGCGGGGTGCGAGGCCCCATCACCCACGAGACACGATTGGCCGAAGATCTGGCGCTCGACTCCGTGGGGCTCCTCACCCTGGCGCTCGAGGTCGAGAATCGCTACGAACTCTTCCTCGAGGAGGATCCCCTCGATCCACCGCGGACCGTCGGGGATCTCGTCGAACTCGTGGAACGGCGGCTCGCGGAGCAGCACGGAGGGTTGGACCGATGAGGCCACGATCCTTCCCTTCGCCCCGTCCCGCCAAAGGGGCATCACCCCCTTTCACCGACGCCATGGCCAGGGGGATCGGGGAGAGAGGCCGATGGTGACCACGCTTACCCAGGCGTTCCTCGAAACGGGAGGGATCGATACCCGCGGCGTCGGATTCTACGACCGCAAAGGGGAGATCACGGCATATTCCTATGCGCGGATCGTGGCGGAAAGCCTTCGGGTCGCCGGAGCGCTTCGTGCCCTCGGGGTTCGGCCCGGGGACCGGATCGGGATCGTGCTGCCCACCTCGATCGACTTTCTGCTCGCCTTCTTCGGCACGATGCTGGCTGGAGGGATTCCCTTTGCCCTCCCCACGATCCGCCTTGGACGGCTTGCCGACTACCACGAGCGGACCGCCCGGATGATGCGGGTGGTGGGGGGCACCCTCGTGCTCACCGATGACCGGCATGACCGCCTGCTGGGACCGAGTATCTCGGCGGCTGCGCCCCTCCTCGGGCATCACAGCGTCCTTTCGCTCCTGTCGGCTTCCCCCGGGCCGATCGCGCCGGCGTGCCCCCCCCCCGAGACGCCGGCGATGATTCAGTTTTCGAGCGGGACCACGGTCGATCCCAAGCCGGTCGTCCTCACCCACCGCAACCTGGTTGCCAACGTCCAGGCGATCATCGATGCCTTCCCTGAACCGCATGCCGAGTTGAGCACGGTCTCCTGGTTGCCGCTCTATCACGACATGGGACTGATCGGCGCCCTCTTTGCCACGCTGCTGGCCAGGCTCCAACTCACCCTTCTCAAGACGGAGGATTTCATCCTCCGACCGATCCTCTGGCTGCGCGCGCTGAGCGAACAGGGGGGGCGGATCTCTCCTGCGCCGACGAGCGCGCTCGAGATCTGTCTGCGCCGGATCGGGGAGGATGACCTCGCGGGGATCGATCTGAGGCATTGGCGTTTCGCCCTGATCGGATCGGAGCGGGTCCACGCCCCCACCCTTGCCCGTTTCGCAAAACGCTTTTCGGGCGTGGGGTTCCGACAGGAAGCCTTCATGCCGGTCTATGGCCTGGCGGAGGCCACGCTGGCCGTCACCTTTCCCCCCCCCGAGCGGGGGATGAAGACGTTGCGGATCGATCCCGAAGCGCTCGCCCAGAGGGGAGAGGTGATCCCCCACCCCGAGGGGCGGGAGATCGTTGCCACCGGAATGCCGATCGCGGACAACGAGATCGAGATCCGCGGGGAGGATGGGGCAGTGCTCGGCGAGGATCGTCTCGGCCGGATCTTCGTGCGTGGAACTTCCGTGATGCGGGAATATTTCGGAAACGATACCGCCACCGCCGAGGCGATCCACGAGGGGTGGCTCGACACCGGCGACCTCGGCTTCCTCCACGAGGGCGAACTCTACCCCTACGACCGGGCCAAGGACATCCTGATCCTCTTCGGCCGGAACCACGATCCCTCCGCGATCGAGGCCGCGATCCGCGAGGACCTCGCGCTCGAGGCCGCGGCGTTTGCCCGCTTCGACGAAGCGTTGGGCAGGGAGATCCTCGAGATCGCGGTCGAAGCGGCACCGAAGGGATGCACACCCTCCCTGGCTGAAGGGGTACGCGAGGCCGTGATCCGAAAGACCGGCCTCCAGCCCGGTGCGATCCACCTCCTCGCGCTCGGAATGCTCCCCCGCACGAGCAGCGGAAAGGTCCGGCGTTCGACCCTGAAGAGGGAACTCGAACGGGGAGCGATCACCCCCCGCTATTCATGGCGAAAGGGGGAGACGTGATCCCCGCTCCTCTCCCCTCGATCCCTTCATGCCTTCCCCGATCCACGAAGTCCCCGCTCCCAGAGGTGTTCCGGCTCACCGAGGACTTTGCCCGCCCAGCGGGAGAGGACGAAGAGGAGATCGCTCAACCGGTTGAGGTAGGGAAGGACGTACCTTCCGACCGCCTCGCTGCGTGAGAGACGCAGCACCGCCCGCTCCGCCCGCCGGCAGATCGTCCGGGCCACGTGCAACTGAGCGCTCACGTCCCCTCCCCCGGGGAGGACGAACGATTCGAGGGGGGCAAGATCCCGCTGCAACGCATCGATGACGCCTTCGAGCGCATCGATCTCTCGCTGGGAGACCCGAAACATCCCGGCGTACTCCCCATCCGGCGGGGTGGCGAGTTCGCTGCCGAGATCGAAGATCTCATTCTGGAGGTTTCGGAGGATCTCCTCGAGCCGGGACCGTGCCTGCCCTTCCCCCCCTCTGCGATTGAACGCCCGTGCAAGGCCGAGGGCGGCGTTCAATTCGTCGAGGGTTCCGTAGGCCTCGATGCGGGGGTGGTCCTTTTCCACCCGTTTCCCCCCGACGAGCGCCGTGGTGCCGGCATCCCCGCTTCGCGTATAGACCTTCGTGATCCGAATTGCCATTCTGCCTCCTTCCTGGATGCTCGAAGGCATTCTACCACTTTGCCTTGGAAAAATCGACGCTTCCTTCGGAGTTGAAAAAGACTTCCTGCTATGGTAGCGTGATCATGCTCTCGTGATCGACCGGGCGTGTCGTTACGCATCACCCCCATTCCTTCGAGGAGGCGGAAAGATGATGAAGCATGTGGCCTGTTTGGGATGTGCAGCCGTTCTGGTCTGCGCTGTCTTCGCGTTTCCGGCGGAGGCGCAGGAGGGGCTGGTCGCCCACTGGCGCTTCGACGAAGGTTCCGGCACCACGGTCTCCGACGCATCGGGCAACCAGCACGACGGCGAGAACCTTGGCGCCCTCTACGTCGATTCCACGATCGGGGCCGGTACGGGAAGCGGTGTATGCACGGGCACCGCGCTCCAGTTCGGCGGAGACGACCGGGTTCGCTTCGGAAACAGCAGCGACTTCCATTCCGACGAGCTGACCGTCATGGCCTGGGTCTTCTCCCTCAACTGGAGTGCCCAGTCCCAGCCGATGCTCGTGGCCAAGGGGATCAACCAGGAGTGGATCCTCTGGAAGTCGGACGACCCCGGACAGAACGAGAAGTTCGGTTTCCGGATCGGGACGTTGATCACCGCCTACAGCACGACGACCGTCCAGAACAACAAATGGTACCACGTCGTTGGGCGTTACAGCCGCCAGGAGGGAAAACTTCAGCTCTTCGTCAATGGCACCCTCGAACGGAGCCTCTCCTTTGGCGGTGCCGTGCCGAGTTCGGACCGGGAACTCGACATCGGAGCGGGGAACCGGGGAACGGTCTCTTCCCCCACGCTGAGCAACTTCTTCAGCGGGATCATCGATGAGGTGTACATCTTCGACCGCGCGCTCTCTGCCCAGGAGATCCTCGAGTACTACGACGCCTATGCGAGGCCCGACAACGATGGGGACTGCATCGCAGTCGTGGACGACAACTGTCCTGATACCGCCAACGAGAACCAGAGCGACATCGACCTCGACGGCGTGGGGGACGCCTGTGACTGCCGCCCCACGGACAACCAGTATCCCGACGAGAACGGGGAGTGTCCCTCCGCCTGTGCCGCCACCCTCGTGCCGGTTCGTGGTGGGGTTCTTGCGGTGTTCCTCCCCTTCCTCCTCCTCTGGGGCCTGCTGCGTTCCCGAAGTCTCTTCGGTTAGCCCCCCCGCGCGCGTCCGCGTCGTTTCCATCGGAATCCCAGGAGGATCGCGGGGAGGATCCAGGCGACCGGATCCTTCCCCCCCTCCAGGCGGCAACCGCAACCGGGGGGCTGCTCGGGGAGATCTCCGGAAATGGGTGTTTCGGCAGTCTCACTGCCCGAACCGGTCACCCGAAGCTCGACGGGGATCACGACCGACCGATGCCCGGGATCGTTCGTGTGGAGCATCAACGTGGCGGCATGCATTCCAGAACGACGCGGCGTGGCCGTGATGGAAAAGCGCTTCTCTGCCCCGGCCGGAATCGTGTCGGCGATCAGGAAGTCATCGAGCCAGGCGGCGTGGCGACGGATCTCGACGGCCATGTTGCGCCTCGGGAGTGGGTCGGCCACGAGGCCGTCCGTTCCGGTCAGGTTCTCGATCGCCAGGAGGGGAAGCCTCGCGTTCTCCCCCCCCTGGAGGTGCTCGAGGACGATCCCCCCCTCAGCGTCCAGGATGACCTGGTAGGTGCAGGGGGAATCCCCCCGCAGGAGGTTCTCGAAGGAGACGACGAGTCTTCCCCCTCTCCGGGCGGCCCGTACCACGCTCTCCGCCCGCAGCGTACATCGTCCCATCAGCGGCGCGATGAAGCCGTTGGGCTCGACGTAGTGGGGGATGGGGGTCGGGGGGGGGACGGCCGCACCCGGATCGAGGGGCGAAAAGACGATCATCCCGTTTCGGGTCACGTGGAAGGTGGTGAACCGCTCCCCGTAGAAGGGGAAGGAGAACCCGATCGGGAATGGACCGAAGAGATCCCCCGCTTCCTCCCCGGTGACGAGCGGGAGGGCATCGGCCGGAAGGTCGTACCATGAGAATTCCGGACCTCCCCGTTGGCCACTCCCCCGCCAGAGATGACCATGGGCGTCACTGATCGCTCCCGTGGCCGGATCCCCCCGCCCCAGGAGGATGTCGAGATCCTGCCCCGGACTTTCGTTCCTCACCTCGACGGTGAAGGTCACTCCTACCCCCACTTCGGCTTCGATATCGAAACGGGTGGGGGAAAGGGAGAGCCGGGGGGGGGCCGTGGAGATCGTAAAGGTGTCTTCCCCCTCGAAACGGGTCACGTGTCCGGCCAGATCGGTGGCCGTCACCTCGATCTCGTACTCCCGGTTGCGCGTCAGGGGAGCGAGGGTGACGAGTTGATTCCTTCCGTACCCGAGCGTCCGGTGTTCACCGATCCGCATCTTCCCCGATCCGTAGGAGAAACGAAGCCCCGCCGGCTCCCCCTGCCGCACGAGCAGGCGGACGCTGCGCCCACGGTTGGCGAGCACCTCGAGTTCGAGGGTATCGGGGGGGCTGCAGTCGATCGTGGCGATGGCCGCCTCGGGATCGAGTCCCTCCGGGAGCGGGGCATCGGCCGGTTCCGCGACGATCCGGCTTCCATCCATGACCTGGAGGCGCTCGTCGCCCACCGTGGCCTCCCCGGCCTCGAGGGGGATCCTTCCCCGAAAGGTTCCAGCAGGATCGATCGCCTCGAGGGTGAGCGTCTCCTCGTCGATCCGTGTCGCGCGCAACGTCTCCCCGAAGAGCCGCACGGAAACTCCACCGGCCCCGATACGTTCGGGATTCCGGTAGTAGAGGACCGCCTCCCCCGCACAGGGATAGACGCGGCGCTCGAAGAAGAGCCGCGGCGGGGCATCGGGACATTCCGGCATCGGGGAGAGGGGCCAGTGGAGCCCGGGAGTCGCCAGATCGACGCTGTGACGGGCAAAAACATCCCAGATCGCGCACTCGTTCGGGGTGCCATCGGAGAGATCCCCGTTGTCGTCATCCGCGAAACGGAGCGCATCGTACCACTCGAGGAGGGTCTGGGCATCCGCGATCGGCGCCAGGAAAGGAGGGCGCAACTGCGCCGCTTCGATCCCCGATGCGCGCAGCGTCTCCCAGAGATCCCACATCGTGCTCCCCAGGACGAGACCATCGTGATGCACCTGCCCCACGATATCGCGGGGGAAGAGGAGATTGGCGGAGAGATCGCGCACCGGATCGCCGTTTCCGAAGAAGTTCGGGGCGAGCTGAGGGGAATCCGTATGAACCCACGCGAAAAGATCGCCGATGAACTCGCCAAGCGCGCCATCCTGCCGCCCCCCCGGCGCGTACTGGTCGATCGCGTGGCCGATCTCGTGGAGGATGACGTCGAGGATCCGTCCCGTATCGTGACAGACGACTTGCCCCTCCTCGTCGAGGGCGACCTGGAAGAAGTTGATCGATTTTCCGTCCCAGAAGGCGTTGCAGCGGAGTGGAAGACCGACGTTGGCCCGGATCGGAGCGGTGAGGAGGGAGAGATCTGGGAAGACGGAGGCGATCGTCTCCCGGGCCCGTTCGATCGCCCGATAGGTATCGCGTTCCGCGGCACGGGCGCCTCCGTCGTCCCAGCGGAGCGTGATGGAGGTGCCGCCCCCTTCGGCCGAAAAGGGAAGGAGGGCGTCGGGGCCGTAGTTCACGACGGTGGCACCGGTGCCTCGAAGGGTGGTCGTACCTTCGAGGGATGCGTCGGTGGCAAGGGTCCATTCCCCCCTTTCGTCACTCGTCGCCCGTCCCCCCTCGCCGAAGTCGAGGATCGCGTGGGAGGTGGGCACCCAGAGGATCTCGTCCCCCACGGTCCGCGCATCGACGGCCATCTCGATGCGGCCGGAGAGGGCGGGGAGGACCTCCCGGGCCGCGGCAACGATCTCTTCCTCTTCCTCCCCTTCGTCGAGGAAGAGGGTAAAGCGCTCGTAGCGGGGATGGGCGAGGGCGACTTCGATGGGGCGAACGCTCCGAAAGGTCTCCCCGACCGGCAGGAGGAGGGGGACGGCGATCCGCTCCACGAAGGGGAAGAAGGGGAAGAGCGCTCGCTTCACCGCCCGGATGCATTCCCCGTCCGAAAGGGGCGCGTGTTCCTCCCCCTCCCGCGCCAGGGCGGCCTCGATCGTGGCGCGGGGATGGATCTCTCCTCCCAGGGAGACGATGCGCCCTCCCTTGATCCGGATCCGGAGGGAGGCGCCGGCGATGACGCGGGAACCGTAGCGTTCTCCGAAATCGAGGTAGCGTCCCCCGGCAGCCTTCCAGACGCTCCGCAGGAAGAGATCCCCGGCTGGGACCTGGAGGAGATCCTCGTTCTCCTCGAGGAAGCGGCGAACCCGACGAACCAGCGTTTCCCGATCCTCGAGCGGGCCAATCGGAACCCCGGAGCCTTCGAGGGACTGAAGGATCGTTCCTCCCGAACGCCATCGCGCATGCCAACTACCCCCATAGCGCCGCTCGAAGTCCCGTAAGCGCACGGCATTCTCGGGGGAGGGCCCTCGTGAAGGGAGCGCCACGCTTCCCCCTGCCCCATTCGGGAAGGGTTCCGGTGCCAGGAAGAGGTCCCCTTCGTGGCCTCCTGCCTCCTCCTGCTCCTCTCCGGCCCGTTGCAGGGGAGAGGGATTGGGGGGGAGGAAGGCGACGGCACGCCCGCTACCGAGAAAGAGGAAGAGCACGCCCACAAGGAGGCGAATCCGCTTTCGGGATCGACCGTCCCCTGCCGGTGGGGAGCGGAGGGATGATACCGTCCCCTTACGCCTTGGCGCTCGGGCGGGCGGAAACTGCGTCATACCACCGTTTGAGGTGGGTCTTTTCCGCGGGGATGCGCATATCGACCACACGGGCGAAATCGATCGTCACGAGTGCGGTGATGTCGGCCACGCTGAAGAACTCCCCGGCAACGTAGGTGTTGTGCGCCAGCCGTTCGTCGAGCGTGTCGAAGAAGTAGCCGAGGCGTCGCCGTCCCCGTTCCACGAGTTGCGGGATCTGTTCGTAGTCGATCGGGCCGGGGAGCGCCCGGTCCGCAAAGGCGGGGTTCCCGTTGCGTAGCATCTCGGCCACGGCATGGAGGCCGTCCCACTCGATGCGCCGGTCCCACATGAGGACCGTGGCCTTCTCTTCGGGGGTGAGGCCGAAGAGGCGCGGGCCAGGCTCACTCTCCTCGAGGTAGAGGCAGATCGCCACGCTTTCGGTGATGACCATTCCGTCGTCGAGTTCGAGCGCGGGCACCTCTCCCCGCGGGTTGATCGCAAGATACTTCGGCGTGCGATGTTCCCCCTTGGCCAGATCGATCGGAACCTTGGGGATCTCGATGTGCTTTTCCGCTGCGAAGATCCGCACCCGGCGCGCGCTCGGTGAACGTGAGTAATCGTAGAGTTTCATCGTCTCTTCGCGCTTTTCCTCCCCCCCCTGGCGGAGGGGAGGGACACGCGTCCTCCTTTGCTGCTAGATTTTTCGGGAGTAATCCAGACCCAGTACTCGAAAGTGGGTTGGAGTCGGCGT
>CAZTSL010000053.1:0-29567 GCA_964616915.1 uncultured bacterium | reverse complement strand
GAAAGGTACTATAGAGTTTCTCAGGGAAAAAGTCAACAGAATCCCGCCGCAGGGCGATCCCCTACGGGGCTGTACATTCGGGGGATTGGTTGGCAATCGCCGCGTTCATCCGGAAGAGGCTGGAGAGGAAGTAGTCGAACTCTTTGACGAGGCTTTCCGTTCGCCCGCTCACCGCGATATCGCACGATTCGATCGAGCCGGAGGGGGCGTTGACCGTGGCCACGCACGCCTCGAAGCCTTCCACCATGACGAGATCGGCGAGGGTGGGGAGGATCTGGGCATCGACCGCGGTCTGGACGAAGGGGCGCAGCGCATTGGGCACATCCTCGGTGAAGAGGACGCTGAGATCGATCTGTACGCAATCGGGGGCGAAGACCGCCGTCCAGTCGTCGATATCATAGGTGTAATCGACATAGGCGATCATGAGTTGGGTCGCCGCCCATGTCGCGGCGTCCTCATAGTTCTCGGGGTTCTTGTACGCGGCGTACGCCTCCGCGATGTAGGCGTCGAGATCCGCGAGGTCGAAGGGATTCGGCCGATCGGGGGCGACGTCGTAGCTTCCGCCGTCGAGGATCGACGCCGAGAGCGCCTGAAAGAGATCGAGCAATCCCGGCGTGATCGTGAAGGTCGTCCCTCCGGGAAGGAGGAAGCGGTCCTCGCCGAGGTAGCGCAAGAGGTCGTCCTCCTGCGGATCGTTCTCTCGCCTGGCCGACTTGAGCGCCTCGCGCCACTCGAAGAGCGCCAGCCCGAGGTTGTCCCCCAGATCCCGCAGATCGTCGGGGGCGTCGTAGGTCACGATCTCCATCTCCGCCAGTTTCCGGAGCACCGTGTTCCCCAGCCGCAACACCGCTTCCAGCGTGATGTCTTCCCCGAGAAAGCTCTCGACCTGCTCGGTATCGACCTGGAGATCGACGCTGGAGACGAGCACGAGATCGGTCGTGGAGATGAAGAGATGCGTGACACTCTCGAGAAGATGGAGATCCGTGGCGTCGAACTCCCCCTTCCACGAGATCAGCGGCATCCCGAGGAGATGAATCGGATAGCGGTCGATCGTGAAGGTGAAGGCGGGTTCGTCGAGGAGGATCTCGTCGAGCATCTGGAGCCACTTCCTTCCCTCTTCCCGGTACCCCTGCTTCACCAGTCGTTCGATGATCCCATAGACATCGACGCTCGTCCTCTCCGGATCGACATCCGCCTCCATGAGGAGGGAGACGATCTGCTCGGTCATGTGGACCAGGTTCTGGATGCCTGCCAGGACATATCCGAATTTCGCCTCGTCGTCCTCCGGATCGTATTCGGTGAGGATCCGATCGAAGATGGCGAGGGCGAGTTCCGGGTTCTCGTGGGAGAGGGCCTCCTTGCCCATCTCGATCATCTTCGCCTTCGTCATCTCCGCTTCCTCTCCCCGGTCTCTTCGGGGTTGCGGGGCGCAACCGGCCAGGAGGAGGATCAGGGTGATCCCTCCCGCGACCCGTCGGAGGATCGTTTCGATTCTTCGCGGCAACATCTCACTTCTCCCGAATCGTTCTCACCATGCATCTCTATCCCTTGCGGGGCATTCCGGCTCGATAGATTCCTCTTCGGCGCCCTTGCATTCCATCTTTAGTCTTTTTTTCGGGTAAAGTTCACTTGCGCCCCTCCGGCGGACATTCCCGAGGCTTGACATCATGCATCGAAACCCGAAGAATTGGAGCATGAAGGCGGACCAACGAACAACCGATCGGAAGGATACCGAAGCAAGATGGATACGAAACGCGCAAGGGTCACGGAGATCAACGAAGAACTCAAGGACCTCACCCGCCTCTGGGTACAGAAGAACGATATCGACTTTTCCCACGCGGCGAATCTGCGACAGGAGGCGATCCTCCTCAACCACGGCCGCTATCTCGAACAGGTGCCCGTCTATCGCCGGCTTGCCGAGTCCGCCGGAATCGGAGAGACGACCACGCTCGAGGTCATCGAGACGGAGTTGATGTCCACGGACGACATGTTCAAGTCCTACGATCCGGCGTGGCTCGACGCGGGGGCGTTCGACGAACTGACGAAGTGGCTGCGCAGCATCTATACCGAGGAGATCGAGGCCGATCTCTCTGGCGTCTCTACGATCGAGGGGTGGATCGGCCGCCTTGGCGAGCAGCATGTCAACGTCGTCTATTCGAGTGGGACATCTGGACGTTTCTCCTTCATCCCGAAGGACGATCAGACGCTCGACGCCTACCTTCACAACGGCCTCTTCGCGATCCTCCAGTTCCTCCTCGAACATGAGATGGACCTCTCCGAGTACGATCTGGCCGTCCTTGGCTTCAAGGGGGGGGGTATGGGGCTTCAGCGGGCCGGTGCCGAGTTTTCCAAATACTCTCACCGTTCCGCATTCCTCTACGACTTCGTGCTCGAAGCCGACATCGTCCGCTACCTCACGCGGGGGCCGAAGACCCCGGAAGAGGTGAAGAAACTCGAGGAATTTCAGAAGGTGACGGTCCATCAGCGGGACGCCGCATACGGCCGGATCGCGGAGTTCATGATGGAATCGGCCGACGAGGGGCGGAAGGTCGGCCTCTTCGGCGCTCCGTTCCAGCTCAAGGAACTCGCCGAGGTGGTGAAGACGCGCTTTGGAAAGATCACGTTGCCCGAGGGGAGCGCGATCCTTTTCGGCGGGGGGTGGAAGAGCTTCGAGGGGGAACGGATCCCCCGGGAAGAACTCCTCTCCCGCCTGGAGGAGACCCTCTCGATCGGACGCGACTTCATCGTCGAGGGCTACTCGATGGCCGAGGTCAACGCCCTCTTCCTCGGTTGCCCGCACCAGCGCTTCCATATCCCCCCCCTCACCGAGCCCGTGGTCCTCGACGAGGAACTCCTCCCCCTCGAAGGCGAACGCCGGCAGGGGATCTTCGGCTTCCTCGACCCCTTTGCCCTCTCCTACCCCGGCTTCGTGATCACCGGCGATCTCGTTACCCTCGTCGATGAACCGTGCGCCTGTGGCCTGCGGGGACCGGCGATCGTGGGAGAGATCCGGCGCGCCCCCGGCCGCGAGACGAAGGGATGCGGCGGCGTGATGGGCGCGGTGCGCGCCTGACCCTCGTGGGGATGCGGGAGACCCCAAGTTTCCGACCCCGAGGCGCAGGAGAGGCCCGCTCGAGCCTCGCTTCCCCTGCGCATCCGCATCGTAAGGATGTTTCATGGAAAATCTCGAACAATTCCTCGAAGACTCGAATCTCCTCCAGGTGGAGGACGGCGTCTGCCGCGTCCCCTTCCTCGTGCGCGGAGAGATCGTGGCTCCCGAGCCGGTCGAGAAGGCCGAGATCGAAGCCGCGTTCCAGGCGCGTGTGGCGGAAAGTGGGAAGGGGGAACGGGAGATCACCTACGTCAAGATGGATCGGGTCCAGGTCGTGCGGGAGCCCGTCGTGGACCGGGAGGCCTCCCGCTTCACGGGGGCGTGGTTCTATCAGGTCATGCCCCTCCTCTCCCCCTCCCAGCTCTGTGAACCCGACCCCACCCGACTCGTCTCCTCCCTCTACAACCTCCCGGTCAAGGAGGTGATCGCCTACCTCGCAGAGGTCGGACGCGTCTTTACGCCGGAGGGGTTTCTGGCCCGCAAGGGGATCGAGCTTTCTCGGATCAGCTCCGAACTCCCCGACGACTTCCTGCGGGGGGCGATCTTCTCGATCCCGATGCTCTTCAGCGAGAAGATGGCCGCCGAGATGATCGACAACGAACTCTCCTTCGGGGGGATCGCGGGGCGAAAGTTCCTCGACGGCTGGACGAAGATCAAGACCGATGCCTATCCTGGGATCTCGATGGTGCTGGCCAACCGCGTCTCCGGGGTTTCCGGGGGACTGCGCTCCTTTGCCGCCCGTGCGGTGGGGTGGATGAAGTTCGGCGTCACCCTTCCCGAGGATATCGCCTCGATCATGCCGGCACAGGGGTACACGATCCAGACCCGGGCGATGCCCACACGCCAGCTCCACGTCACGGCGGGCAACTCTCCCCTCGTGCCCGTGATGTCGTGCTTCCGCTCGCTCATCACGAAGGGCTACGGCGTCATCAAGGCACCCTACGGAGCGACGATTCCGGGAGCGCTCCTTGGTCTTGCCCTCCACGCGGCCCAGCCCGACCATCCCCTCACCCGCAACACCTCGATCGTCTACTGGAAGGGGGGGGACCGTGAGGTGGAGGACATGCTCTTCCTCCCCACCTTCTTCGACCGGCTCGTCGTCTGGGGCTCGCCGGAGGCCGTCGAGAGCATCCGTTCCCGCCCGATCTGGATCAAGCCGGTCTTCTTCAACCCTCGCTACGCCCTCTCCTTCATCGGCCGCGAAGCCCAGGAGGATCTCGACGGGGTGGCCGCCCGGGCCGCGACCGATACGATGATCTGGAACCAGAAGGCGTGTATCTCCTCCCTCGTCCACTACGTCGAGGGGGACGAGGCACAGGCCCTGGCCTACTGCGAGGCCCTGGCCCGGGCCCTGGCGAAGTGGGATGAAAAGATCCCCAACCTCGTCCCGCCCCAGCTTGCCGGACAGATCAAACGCCTCAAGCGGGGCAAGTTCATGACCGCGAAATGGTTCACGAACGGCGAAGGGGGAAGGCCGCAATCACACGTGATCTACATGCCGGGGGAGTTCAACCTCCTCGATCACCCCTTCTCCCGGACAGTGATCGTTCGTCGGCTCGATCGCCTCGAAGACGCGCTGGAACTCCTCCACCCCGCGGTCTCCGCGGTGGGGGTCTATCCGGAGGCGCGGCGCCTCGAACTGCGCGACCCGATCACGGCCCGCGGGGTGAGTTGCGCCTTCCCCCTGGGGGAGGGGGAGAAGCTCTACGCCGGCATCCCGCACGATGGAATGCGGGTCCTGAGCGAACTCGTCGAATGGGTCAACGGATAGTCCCAAAGCGGGGGGAGTCCTTCTGCGATCCTCCCCCTTGGGCGGGGGAAACGTGGGAAAGGGGGAAGGAATGAGCCCTAGACACGATCGGGTTCGTCCTCCGATCCGGCTCTCCCGCCGGGCCTTCCTCCGGGGGATCGGCGCCGTGGGGGCGATGAGCACCCCCCTCGGATGGATCGGACGGGCCGAGGCGTTCGTCAGCGACCGCGTCGCCGCTTACTACACCCGGATGATCTTCCACGAGAATGCGCTGGGTCCCTCGACGGCCGCGGTCGAAGCGGTCGAAGGGGTCCTCTCCGACCTCGCGCAGGGGATCCACCGTTATCCCGATTTCACCTACGCGGACCTGATCGAGGCGATCCTGGCCTACAACGGCGTTTCGCTGGAACCGGACCAGGTGCTTCTCGGCGCAGGCTCCACGGGTTGCCTCATCGCGGTGGCCGACGCGCTCACGGGACCGGGGCGGGCGGTCGTCACGGACTGGCCGATCTACAAGATCTTCCTCAACCGGGTGGAACAGAATGGGGGACGGGTGATCCGGGTGCCCCAGACACCGGGGCGGACGATCGATTACACCGGTATCCTCGATGCGCTGGCCGAAAACCCCGACGCCCGGCTCGTCCATCTCAACGTGATCAACAACCCGGTCGGCACCCCGATGGATCGGGAGACCTTCGATCCCTTCGCCCGGGAGGTCTTCGCGCGCTTTCCCGAGGTCGTGATTCTCGCGGACGATTCGGATCGGGAGTATGCGGATCCCGAGGTTCAGGCGAAGTTGCCGAGAATCGCGGAGTACGTGGCCGCCGGGGAGAATGTGATCCATGTTCAGACCTTCTCGCACATCTTCGGCCTCACCGGGCTTCGGATCGGCTATGCGTTCGTTCCCTCCCATCTCGTCTCCCCCCTCCGGAGCCGGGCGATCTTCGGTGCGGTGAGTCTTCCGAGCGCGGCGGCGGCCCATGCGAGTCTCCTCGACGCGGATGCCCAGATCGCGCGCGCCTACGCCTATAATGCCGAGGGGCGAAACTTTCTCTACGACGCCTTTGCGGCGCGTGGGCTTTCCGCCATCCCCTCGCAGGGAGCCTATCTCCTCGTCGATGTGGAACGGGACTCCACGGTCGTCTTCCTTTCGATGATGGCCCGCCGCGTGCTCATCCGGGATGCCAAGGAGTGGGGCTTTTCTCGGATGATCCGCGTGAATCCGGGACTGCCGGAGGAGAACGAACGCTTCCTCGCCGCGCTCGACCGGGTCCTGTCCCAGCGTTCTTCGTGCCTCACGCTTCCCGAATTTCTCGATACCGTCGAGGGGAAACGGGCCTTCGTCGCTGCCCGGCGGTTGTTTCCCGGCTTCACCCTGTGGTAGTCTCTGGAACATCGACGATCACCGATCATCGAAGCGGGGGCATCGGATGCGCGTTTATCTCGATCTTCTCGACCGGATCCTCGAAGAGGGGATCGACAAGGACGACCGGACGGGAACCGGAACGAAGAGCATCTTCGGATACCAGATGCGTTTCGACCTCTCGGAGGGGTTTCCGCTCCTGACGACGAAGCGGCTTCACCTCAAATCGATCATCCATGAACTCCTCTGGTTTCTTTCGGGGGATACGAATGTCCGTACGCTCAATCGGCATGGGGTCACGATCTGGGACGCATGGGCGGACGAGACGGGGGAACTGGGGCCGATCTATGGTCATCAGTGGCGCTCCTGGCCGGCCCCGGACGGCCGGCGGATCGATCAGATCAGCCGGGTCGTCTCGGAGATCCGGGAGAACCCCGACTCCCGGCGCCTCCTGGTGAGTGCGTGGAACGTGGGGGATCTCGACCGGATGCGGCTCCCCCCCTGTCACGTCCTCTTCCAGTTCTACGTGGGGGAGGGGAAGCTCTCCTGCCAGCTCTACCAGCGCAGCGCGGACGTCTTTCTCGGGCTCCCCTTCAACATCGCCTCCTATGCGCTCCTGACGATGATGGTGGCGCAGGTCTGCGACCTTTCGCCGGGGGCGTTCATCCATACGCTGGGGGATGCGCATCTCTACCGCAACCATCTCGAGCAGGCGCGGCTCCAACGGGGCAGAACCCCCCGTCCCCTCCCCCGGATGCGGCTCGATCCCGGCATCCGGGACATCTTCGCCTTTCGATACGAGCACTTCGAGTTGATCGGCTACGATCCGCACCCGCACATCAAGGGGGAGGTGGCCGTATGAGGCTTTCGATCATCGCGGCGGTGGCGAGCAACGGGGTCATCGGCCGCAAAGGTGGCCTCCCCTGGCGTCTGCCCGAGGATCTGCGGCGCTTCAAACGGCTGACGATGGGCCATTTCCTCGTCGTTGGGCGCAAGACCTTCGAATCGATCGGAAGGCCGCTGCCCGGCCGGCGGATCGTGGTCCTCTCCCGGCGCGCGGCGTGGCATCCGCCCGGTGTCATCGTCGTCCATACCCTCGATGAGGCCCTGCGCCACGTGGCCAGCGCCGGGGAAGGGGAAGAAGTCTTCATCGGGGGGGGCGCCGAAGTGTATGCCGAGACGCTTCCGATCGCCGAGCGGCTCTACCTCACCCGGATCGAACGCGAGATCCCGGGGGACACCTTCTTCCCCGAATTCGACGAAGCGGCATGGTCCCTCGTCCGCCGGGAGAGACACCCCAAGGCGGATTTGCCCCATACCTTCCTCGTCTACGAACGGCGCGACCACGGGTCGGGAAAGGAAAGATGAGACCGATCGTAATGCTCAGGGATGTGAGCAAGGTCTACCCCCTCGGAAAGGTCACGGTCGAGGCCCTCTCCGGAATCGACCTCGAGATCGAGCGGGGGGAGTTCACGACGATCGCAGGACCGAGCGGCAGCGGGAAGACCACGCTCCTCAACCTGATCGGGTGCGTCGATGTGCCCACCAGCGGCCACGTCGAGGTGGATGGAGCCGTCACGGAGCGGCTCGACGACCGGGAACGCACGCGCCTGCGGCTCTACAAACTCGGCTTCATCTTCCAGAGCTTCAACCTGATCCCGGTGCTCGATCTCTTCCAGAACGTCGAGTTCCCCCTCCTCCTGCAAGGGGGGATGCGCCGGGTCGAGCGCCGGGATCGGGTCCACGAGATCGTCGAACGGGTCGGGTTGACGGCACAGCTCAGGCAACGGCCGAACGAACTCTCCGGGGGGCAGCGGCAGCGCGTGGCGATCGCCCGGGCGCTCGTCACGGCACCGAAGATCGTCCTGGCCGACGAACCGACCGCCAACCTCGACTCGGCCACGGGGCAGAAGATCATCGAACTGATGCGGGAGATCAACGCCACGGATCACACGACCTTCATCTTCTCCACGCACGACCCCCGCGTGATGGCGCACGCGGACCGGATCATCCGGCTCGAGGACGGCCGGATCGTCGATGACGGTAGAGGTTAGCGAAAGCCACAGGGAAACGACACAGGGGGCAGGCCGAAGATGGGATCGTTCGGAAGACTCGTTTCGATTGCGCTGCGCAGTCTCGTAAGCCATAGGATCAAGAGTGCGATCGTCGGGTTCATCGTCTTCTTCGGCACCTTCCTCGTGGTCGTGGGGACCTCGCTCCTCGACAGCATCGAGGCTTCGATGGCAGAGAGCATCGTTTCGAGCCTGGCGGGTCACCTCCAGGTCTACGCCGCCGATGCCCGGGACGAACTCGCCCTCTTCGGAGGGGGCTTCATGGGCGCGGACGACGTGGGGGAGATCGAAGACTTCTCGCGGGTCAAGGAGGTCCTCCTCGCCGTTCCGAACGTCGAGGCCGTGGTTCCGATGGGGCTGGGGATCGCCACGATCACGAGCGGCAACGAGTTCGACCGGGTGCTCGCAGCGCTGCGTTCAGCGGTCCAGCAAGGGGAGGAAACCCGGATCGCCGCGCTTCGGGAAAAGATCGAGCAGATGGCGCACTTCATGCGCGAGGAGTACGAGAACCGGCGTACGATCTCCCGGAACGTGGAAGCGATCGACGGGGCGCTCCGCGACCTCGATCGCGTCGGCACCGCGGCCTTCTGGGAGGATTTCTCCCGCGATCCGGAAAGAGGCCTCCTCTTCCTCGACACCCGGATCGCCCCCCTCTCCGCCAACGGGAATCTCCGCTACCTGCGCTACCTCGGAACGGATCTCGCCCGTTTCGCAACGACCTTCGACCGCTTCAAGATCGTGGCGGGCAAGATGGTGCCACCCGGGCGACGGGGGTTCCTCTTCAGCAAGAAGTACTACGAAGATCAGGTGAAACACAAGGTTGCCCGGGAACTCGACAGGATTCGCATCGCGATCGAGGAGAAGGGGAAGCGGATCGCCGACGATCCCGCCTTGCAGGCCAGGGTCCGGCAACTCCCCCGCCAGTACCGCCGGATCACGCTCCAACTCGATCCACGGGACGCGCAAGTGGTCGCCGAGGCGCTGCGCGCCCACCTCGGGGTGGCGGAGCGCGATCTCACCCGTCTCGTCGAAGCGTTCCTGCGCCTCGACGACGCGAACTTCGCGGAACGCTACGCCTTCTTCTACGACGTGATCGCGCCGAGAATCCGTCTCTACGACATCGGGATCGGGGATATCCTCACGCTCCACGCGCTCACCCGAAGTGGGTACATGAAGGCGGTCAACGTCGAGGTCTACGGGGTCTTCACCTTCGAGGGGCTCGACCGCTCCGATCTGGCGGGGGCCACGAATCTCATCGACATCGTCACCTTCCGGGAACTCTACGGCGCGATGACGCAAAAGGCGCGTGCGGAGCTTCGCGGGATCCGGGAAGCGGTGGGGGTGCGTGAGGTGGACCGGGAAGCGGCGGAAGCCGCGCTCTTCGGAACAGAAGAGGGGGGAATCGTCGAGGAGGCCCCCTCGGCCACGGGGTTCGACGAGTTCGCCGAAGCCGACTTCTCCGATTCCCGCAACCGAACCGCGGGGATGCTCGAAACGGTCTATACGCAGGAGGAGATCGACCAGGGTCTTGCGCTCAACGCGGCCGTCCTCCTCGAAGATCCCGATCGGCTGGCGGAGACGAAGGAAGCGATCGAAGCGGCCTTCCGGGCGAACGATCTTCCCCTCCAGGTCGTCGATTGGCAGAAGGCCTCCGGGATCGTGGGGCAGTTCATCGTCGTCATCCGTCTCGTCCTCTATACGGCGATCTTCATCATCTTCCTCGTGGCGCTCGTCATCATCAACAACGCGATGGTGATGGCCACGATGGAGCGGGTGGGGGAGATCGGGACGATGCGGGCGATCGGGGCACAGCGGGAGTTCATCCTGGCGATGTTCCTCCTGGAGACCCTGGTTCTCGGTTTCATCGCCGGGAGCGCGGGCGCGGTCTTCGGCGCGCTCTTCATCGCGTTCCTCGGCACCGTGGGAATTCCGGCGACGACCGATATCCTCGTTTTCCTCTTTTCGGGGCCCCGCCTCTTTCCCACCTTCGGGGTGGGGAACCTCCTCTTCGCCTTCGTGGTGATCCTGATCGTCAGCGTCGTCTCGACGCTCTATCCGGCGTGGATCGCCACCCGGATCGAGCCGATCGAGGCGATCGAGGACCGGGAGCAGGGATGAAGCTCTTCCTGTCGATCGCAGCGAGGAATCTCCTCCAGGCCCGGCGAAGAACGCTCCTCTTGTCGGCGGCGCTGGGGCTCGTCACACTCCTTCTCGTGATCCTCCTTGCGCTCTCCCAGGGGATCACGGACAATCTCATCCGTTCGGCCACGACGCTTTCCGCGGGGCATGTCAACGTCGCCGGTTTCTACAAACCGACGCCAGACGACACCGGGCCGATCCTCACGGGGGTGGCGGAGATCCGGCGCATCGTCGTCGAGAATACGCCCGGGCTCGCCGGGGTGATCGACCGGCATCGGGGATGGGCCAAGGTGATCGGCGAGCGCGGATCGATCCAGGCGGGGCTCTCCGGGATCGATATCACGCAGGAGGATCGCCTCCTCGAGGTGATCGAGCTGGCTCCCGAATCGGAATACGAGCCCGGAGGGGAGGATCGGGTCACCGGGGATCTGCGCCGCCTTGCAGAGCCGGAGAGCGCGCTCATCTTCGTGAACCAGGCCCGCCGCCTGGGCGTGGGGGTGGGGGATCGCCTCACGCTGCGCACCGAGACCCTTCGGGGCACGACGAACACGGCCGACGTCACGGTCGTCGCCGTGGCGCGCAACGTCGGGTTCATGAGCAACTGGAGCGTCTTCGTTCCGAAGGAGACGATCCTCGACCTCTACCAGCTCCGGGAGGACACCTCCGGCGCGGTGATGATCTATCTCGACGATATCGATCGGGCGCCCGAGGTGATGGCGCACCTGCGCGAGGTCTTCGAGGCGAAGGGCTACCGCGTCATGGATCATGCGCCGACCCCCTTCTTCATGAAGTTCGAGACGGTGCTCGGAGAGGATTGGACCGGTCAGAAGCTCGATCTCACGATCTGGAAGGACGAGGTCTCCTTCCTCACCTGGGTCGTCACGGCGGTCGATAGCGTCTCCTTCTTCCTGATCGGGATCCTGGTCGTCATCATCGCGATCGGGATCATGAACACGATGTGGATCGCGGTGCGGGAGCGGACGCGGGAGATCGGGACGCTGCGGGCGATCGGGATGAGCCGTGGGGGGGTACTCGGGATGTTCCTCTGTGAGGGCGCGCTCCTGGGTCTCTTTGCCACGACGCTCGGGGGGGGGGTGGGTTACCTCCTCGCCCGGGGGATCGATGCGGCCCACTTCCACCTTCCCGTAGCGGCGCTGCGGGCGATCCTGCTCAGTAACGTCCTCCATCTCTCCGTCCACCCCGGGCAGGTCGCCACGGCGATCCTCCTCTTTACGGGGATCGCCCTCCTCTCGACCCTCTGGCCTGCGATCCGGGCCTCCCGGATGGAGCCGATCACCGCGATCCACCATGTCGGATGAAGCCGATGGGAGCTGCCATGACGAGAATCGACCGGATCGTCGAGCGAAGGGACTCGATCCTTCCCCACTTCCTTGGAGCGACGGTGTTCCTCCTCCTGCTCCTTGCGGGCGGTAGGCTCCTTGCCCTCTCTCCCGAGGCGATGGAACAGATCCTCCGCACGATCGATGAGCGGCAGCGAAACGCCGGCGACTACAAGGCGCTCACCTACATCGAGCAGCGGGAGAAGGGGAAGGAGGACCTCCTCTACGAGGCTGTGGTCTACCGCCGGGACGAGGCGGACAAGCTGATGATCCTCTTCCTCAAACCGAAGTCGGAGGCGGGGAAGGGGTATCTTCGGCTCGGCAAGAACCTCTTCATGTACGATCCCACGGTGGGAAAATGGGAACGCCGCACGGAGCGGGAACGGATCGGCGGAACCGACTCCCGCCGCCAGGATTTCGACGAATCCCGCCTCGCCGAGGAATACACCCCTACCGATCTCGGGGATACGAAGCTCGGACGATTCCCCGTCCACCACCTCCGCCTCACGGCCAGAGAGGGTGTCGATGTCGCCTACCCCCTCGTGGAATTGTGGGTGGACCAGAAGACGGGAAACCTCCTCAAACGCCAGGACTTCGCCCTATCGGGCCGGTTGATGCGCACGACCTACTACCCGAAATGGCGGCGGATCTTCAGTGAATCGAAACGCGATTACGTCTACTTCCCCAAGGAGATCCGGATCTATGACGAAGTGGAGAAGGCCAACTCGACGATCGTCGTGATCCGAAAGGTCGATCTCCACCCCCTCCCCGAGAACATCTTCACGAAGGCGTGGCTGGAGAGCAAGAGCCGATGAAGCGATCCCTCCTCATCGTGGCGGTGTTCCTGCCCCTTTTCCTGCCTCCCCGCGCCATCCTCGGCGCAGCAGGGGAAAGCGGAGACGTGGGGCGCGATGCCGAAATCTTCGAAGAGGAGGGGGACCCCTCCCAACAGGATCGCGACGCCGAGATCTTCGGGAGCGAAGAAGGGGGGGGAGAAGTGGCCGGGACTTCCGGGGCGCAAGGGGAGGGAGGGGAAGGGGGACACGATGCCGAAATCTTCGGCGAGGAGGGGATGGAAGACTTCCCCTCCGACGAGGAGATCGCGCTGCGACTGCAAGAGACCGAGGATTTCCTGGCCATTGGGGGGGAAGTCTTCCTCCGTCTCGATGGCGCCTCCCGGGAGGAAAGCGGCATCGGGGAGACGACCCTCTCGAGCGCCAACCTCCTCGACCTCTACCTCGACGCCCGTCCCGGCGAACACCTTCGTTTCTACGCCCGCGGGCGCCTCGTTCACGACCCTACGGTCCCGGCCGCTGCGGAGGAGGAGGCAGGAACGACGACACCCGGCGGAGAAGGGAAACGAACCGACGTCCTCCTCGACCAGCTCTGGCTCAAGTTCGACGCGGGGCGGCGCCTCTTCTTCACCTTCGGGCGGCAGCGGATCCGATGGGGGACGGGGCGTTTCTGGAATCCGACCGACTTCCTCAACCGGCAACGGCTCGACCCGCTTGCCGTGATCGATGAACGGCTCGGCGTGGGGCTCCTCAAGCTCCACCTCCCCCTCGAAGCGCTGGGGTGGAACTTCTACGCGATCGGCAACTTCGACGAGGCCGAGACCCTGGCGGGGGTGGGGGGGGCGCTGCGCGGGGAGTTCGTCTTCGGGAAGAACGAAGTGACGGTGACGAGCGCCCTTCGCAAGAACAACCCCGAGGCCTTCGGCGCCGACTTCTCCGGCGCGTTGGGCCCCTTCGACCTCCATGTCGAGGGGGCGCTCCTTCACGGCGTCGAGACGCCCCACTGGACGGGAGAACTGCGTTATCCCACGGAGGGGGACCCCGGGGCGATCCCCCAGGGGGTCGATCGATCGGACGACTGGATTCCCCAGGTCGTGGCCGGCGCGGAGATCGCCCTCAAGTACTCGGACGAGGACAGCCTCACCCTGGGGGTGGAGTACTTCTACGACGACGACGGCTACGGCGATGCCTCCCTCTACCCCTGGCTCCTTGCCAACGGCCAGTTCACGCCGCTCTTCCTCGGGCGCCACTACGTGGGGGGCTACCTCCTCCTGGCAAACCCGGGACGCTGGAACGAGACGACCTTCATCGTGAGCACGCTCGGGAACCTGAGCGACCGTTCCTTCCTCACCCGCATCGACTATCGGAGCCGTTTCTTCTCCCACCTCGATTTCGACGCGTACCTCACCGCGCACTACGGATCGGTGGGAGAGTTTCGCTTCGGTCTCGAGGTGCCGCCCACCCCTGCGATCCCGGGGTTGGAGGAGGGGATCGACCTGCCGCCGTCCCGCCTGGATGGGGGGATCGGGTTGCTCATCGACTTCTGAGCGATCCGCTCCTGTACTTCCCTTCCTTTCGTTCGAGTTCGCGTTGTTTCGGGCTCTTGTCCAACTGGGAGAGGAAGAGGACGATCCCAAGCATCCCGATCAGCATGAGGAGGGGGTCGAAGAGCCAGCAGACGAGGGGCACCGAAAGGTAGTAGGCCCGCATCCCGATCGTATAGTGGCGACCCGCCCGGTTGAGGCTCGTGGCGATCTCCTCGACCGTCATCGGGCTCCTCTCCGGGGTCAACGTCAACTGATACCCCGCATGGTTGAAGAGGCGGATCGCCATCGCAAAGCTGAAGAAGGCAACGAAGAAGTCGATGACGAGCGCAAAGAGCTTGACG
Source organism: uncultured bacterium (assembly GCA_964616915.1). Classification (GTDB taxonomy): domain Bacteria; phylum Myxococcota_A; class CAZTSL01; order CAZTSL01; family CAZTSL01; genus CAZTSL01. The sequence continues at coordinate 15,109 of CAZTSL010000053.1, read as the reverse complement.
ATCCAGAATTCGGGATGGGCGGGCTCGCTCCCCATGAAGAGCTGCCAGGAGGTGGCCAGGCGTTCCGTGTGACTCATGAGGTTGAGCGTGCCGAGCATGAGGAGGACCGCGGTCGATGCGAGGAACGTCGCCGACATCGTCGTGTTGCGCAGCGTCTGGACCGCCACGATCGCCCGTTCCTCCCGCTCGAGGACATAGGCCACCCATGCCCGGCGTAGCCGCTGGTTCACGGCCTGGACGGAGTAGTTCGGGTTGCTGCGCACCCGCCGGGAAAGGAAGGCCTCGTAGGCGAGATAGAGCGCCGCACTGACCAGGAAAAGGAGGAGGTCTCGCCCATGGATCGCCATCGTCTGTCCTTGTCTGCGGGATTGCTGGCGGGACCGTCGCCCCCCCGTCGGCGGGAGGGAGGCGTTCACCTCTCGGGAGGAGCTACCGGGTCCGTTGGCCGCTTCCTGGCGCTGCCGTCGGGGGTAGCGCTACCAGGCGACTTCGCAGAGGTGGTGCAGGACTTCCCGGATCGAGAGGATCCCGATCGGTTTCCCTTCCGAGACGATCGGGATATGGCGAAAGCCCCCCACGCACATCTTGTGGACCGCGAAGGCGAGGACGTCGTCCGCATCGAGTACGGCGGGATCGGGCGTCATCACCTCCTCGACGGGGCGCTGGAGCCATTTCGTTTCGTTCTCCATGATCCGGTAGAGGATGTCCCGTTCCGTGAAGATCCCGGCCAGTTTCTCGCCATCGAGGACGAGGATGGCGCCGATGTGGTGTTTGCGCATGAGATCGATGGCCGTTTCCACCGGTGTATCCAGCGTGACGGTGACGAGTTTTCCGTGCCGGTCGAGTTTCTGGTGGATGCGAACCTGGGAGGTCAGGAGATGTTGCTGGAGGGGATCGGCGGACTGCGGTGTGTCGAGGGAACTGAGGTCCGCCATGCAGGCCTCACAATGATCGGCTCCCTCCAGATTCTCATGGTCACAGGCCGGACAGATCATTTCACACCTCCCGCGTTGTCGTTCGTATGGTGGCGAAACGGTTCCCCTTCCCGTGAAGGGGAGGGGAACCGAAGAGGGAGAGCGGCCGGCCGATCCGGCGATCAGGAGATCTCCCACGTCTCTCCCGCGTGGAAGAGCGCATCGATGTCTCCCTCCCCCAGCTGTTCGATCGCAAGATCGACCTGGGCGGTGAGGAGATCTTCGTAGGTGGGGCGCATGACCCGGCGGAAGATGCCGAGGGGGACGGGGAAGTCGGGGTAATCCATCCGGGCCAGCAGATAGGCGATATACTCGGGCCCCTGCTCGTCGTGGACGAGGAGCCCCTCGATCTTTTCCCCCTCCTTGTAGGGGACGACCTCGAGCCCGGTTCCTTCGAGCCGGATCGCCTTGTCGTGCCCCTTCCCGAAGATGAGCGGTTTTCCCTCCTCCAGGAGGACGGTCCGGTCGTCCCGGACCTCCCGGGCGGTGAAGTGGTCGAATGCGCCATCGTTGAAGATGTTGCAGTTCTGGTAGACCTCGATGAAGGAGGTTCCCTTGTGCCGGCCGGCAGCCTCGAGCATCGCGGCAAGATGGTTCGTGTAGGTCGCAACCGTGCGGGCCGCGAAGGTGGCCTCCGCCGCAAGGGCGACGCAAAGGGGATTCAAGGGGTTGTCGATCGAGCCCATGGGGGTCGATTTCGTCCGTTTTCCCAACTCCGAGGTCGGGGAGTACTGCCCCTTGGTCAGACCGTAGATCCGGTTGTTGAAGAGGATGATGTTGATATCGATGTTGCGGCGGATCGCATGGAGGAAGTGGTTTCCCCCGATCGAAAGGGCGTCCCCGTCGCCGGTGACGACCCAGACGGAGAGGTCGGGACGGGCGCACTTGAGCCCCGTGGCCACCGTGGGCGCCCGCCCATGCACGGTATGGAAACCATAGGTGTTCATGTAGTAGGGGAAGCGGCTCGAACAGCCGATCCCGGAGACGAAGACGAACTTCTCCCGCGGGATGCCGAGTTCCGGCAACACCTTCTGGGTCTGGGCCAGAATGGAGTAGTCACCGCAGCCGGGGCACCAGCGGACCTCCTGATCCGAGACGAAGTCCTTGCGGGTGAGGCGATTCGGTTCCTTTTTCGTGGTTCCCGTTGTCGTCATGGTATCCTTCTCGATCGCATGGCGGATCTCTCTTCTCCGCCATGGGCAGGAAAGGGCCGAAGCGTCCCTCCGATGTTCGATCGGGCTCTTCGGAGGGGGGGCTTCGGCATCACTCGTTTTCCATTCAAGCGGCGGCGAGTTCTTCCTCGAAGCGGCGGACGAGTTCCCCGATCTTGAAGGGGAGTCCCTGGACCTTGTGGAAGCCCTGGACATCCCGGAGGAACCTGGCACGCAGGAGGAACTGGAGTTGTCCCATGTTCAGTTCCGGCACGAGGATCCGCTCGAAGCCGGAAAGGACCTCCCCGAGATTTCTCGGGAAGGGGTTGAGATGGGAGAGATGAACCGCGGAGATCGCTTTTCCCCGCTTCTGGAGTTCCTCGACGGCGGAGCGGATCGCCCCCTGGGTGCTCCCCCATCCGACGACGAGGAGTTTGCCCCTCTCTGCTCCGAAGATCTCCACCTCCGGAATATCGTCGGCGATCCGTGCGATCTTCTCCGCCCGCAGTTCGGTCATCCGCTGGTGGTTGAGGGGATCATAGCTGACGTTGCCCGTGATGTTTTCCTTCTCGAGTCCACCGATCCGGTGTTCGAGACCGGGGGTACCGGGGATGGCCCAGGGGCGGGCCAGGGTCTTCTCATCGCGCAGGAAGGGGTAGAAGCCCTCCGGATCCTCCCGGAACTTCACCGGGATCTCGGGCAGCTCGGAGTAATGGGGGATTCGCCACGGTTCCGCGCCGTTGGCGAGGTAACCGTCGGAGAGGTAGATGACCGGCGTCATGAACTTGACCGCAATGCGGACCGCCTCGATCGCCATGTGGAAGCAGTCGGCCGGCGAGGCGGGGGCCACGATCGCGACCGGGGATTCGCCGGAGCGGTTGAACATCGCAAGGAGGAGGTCGGACTGCTCCGTCTTCGTCGGCATCCCCGTGGAGGGGCCGGCACGTTGCACATCGACGATCACGAGCGGCAATTCGACCGCCACGGCCAGCCCCGCCGCCTCCGACTTGAGGCAGAGGCCGGGGCCGCTCGTCCCTGTGAGCCCGAGCCGCCCGCCATAGGCCGCACCGATGCAGGCCCCCATCGCCGCGATCTCGTCCTCGGCCTGGAAGGTCTTGACCCCGAAGTTCTTGAGCCGGGCCAGCTCGTGGAGGATGTCGCTGGCCGGGGTGATCGGGTAGGAGGCGTAGAAGAGGGGGAGTCCGGAGAGTTTCGAGGCGGTCACGAAGCCGATCGCGGTCGCCTCGTTCCCCGTGATGTTCCGGTAGATCCCCGGCGCCATCGGCGCTCTTTGCACGCGGTAGTGCGTCGTGAAGAGTTCCGCGGACTCCGCATAGACGTTCCCCGCTCGAAGCGCCCGGATGTTCGCCTCCGCGATCACCGGCTTTCGCTTGAACTTCTCCTCGATCCACTTGATCGTCGGCTCGAGCGGCCGGCTGTAGAGCCAGAACATGATGCCGAGCGCGTAGAAGTTCTTGCAGCGGTCCATCTCCTTCTTCGTCATCCCCAACCCCTCGAGCGCCTTCTCGGTCAGCGTGGTGAGGGGGATCTTGAAGAGACGGTAGGCCGCAAGCGAACCATCCTCGAGCGGGTTGGTCGTGTAGCCCGCCTTCTCGAGATTCTTCTTCGTGAATGCGTCGGTGTTCACGATCACGATCCCACCGGGTTTCAGTTGGGGCAGGTGGACCTTGAGCGCCGCGGGGTTCATCGCCACGAGCACATCGGGCTCGTCACCCGGAGTATGGATGTCGTGAGAGCTGAAGCTGATCTGAAAGGAACTCACGCCCGGCAGACTCCCCGCTGGCGCCCGGATCTCTGCCGGAAAGTCGGGAAGCGTGCTCAGGTCATGACCCCCAAGGGCCACGGAATGGGTGAACTGGCTCCCCGTCAACTGCATCCCATCGCCGGAATCTCCGGCGAAACGAATCGTTACGCGATCGACCTCCTCGATGTTTACGGTACGTGTCGCGCCATCGGCTGTCTCAGCCATCGTCAACTCCTGAATTTGATTTTGGGGTGAAGGGCAGGGGCGTCATCGTCCTTGGCTCCGGACGGATCGGCGGGACTCAGGCACCCTCGGGGCGTTCCATCGCCTGGTGCAATCTGGGCGGCAGGTTGTAGACCTCCTCCGGGAAGTGCTCGGCGAGGAAGGTGAGGATGTCCCGCACCGAAACGAGCCCTGCCACCTTCCCTTCGCCGTCCACCAGCGGGATGTTGCGGTACCCCCCGGCATCCATCCTGGCCACGGCCGTCCCGATCGTGTCATCGAGCGAGAGAACCATCGGGTCGGGGGTCATGAAACGCTCGATCGGGGCATCGGCGGGTTCGCCCCGTCCGACCACCTGGAGGAGGACGTCCCGTTCGGTGAAGATCCCCACCAGACGGTCACCATCACAGACGAGCACGCAGGCCCGTCGTTCCCCTTGCATCCGCTCGATGACGTTCCCCAGGGAATCCGTCCGGCTGACTCGCAACGGTTCCTCGAGGTTCAAGTGACGCAAAAGTTCCGATTTGTAGTCCGATCTCCACGGCATGACGACGTGTCCCATCGCTCGGGGTGATTCCAACAACGAAGCCGACGACCTCAATCCCTTCATCTTCATTTCTCGCTGCGGATCATAGCGCACTTTCCACAAAATGGCAAATCTCTGGATCCATGAAAACCCCCAGGAACTTTTTCGCACTTCACCAGCTTGCACCTGCGCGGCAGGGAGACGGGGTGGGGAGCGTTTTGACAAACGGGCCCGCCCGTGGCATAATATACCCATGGTGTAGCATAAAGGTTTCAAGAACTTTTCCCGGCTCCCTTCGCCGCGAGGCCCCTCCAATCCTGCCACGAGATGGCGATCGCTTCCTTGTTTCCCCTTCTTGTCCCATCTCCGAACGTTTCGAATCGACCCTGTGGGGCACCGTGTCCCTTCTGCCACGTTCCGCGGGGTACTCGTTTTCACCTTGCGGTCACGGGACGGGAATGCTCTACCGGCAGAGAACCTCGAAATTCGAAATTCGGGAAGACCATTCCCTCCACGAGGGGAAAACCGATCTAATCCATTGAATTTTCAGCTTTTTTTGCGTCATTGTCCCGGTTGACAGCCGATGTGATTTGCGTTATCCTCCTCAGAGCCCTCCCTCGCCGGCTGCAACCGGGTGGACACGAGGCATCGTGAAGTCGGTGAGGTGAAGGAGATGCAGGCTGCGAGAGCATTCATGGAGCAACGATCGATCATCTACTGTCCCGAATGCGGCAAGCAGACGCCGGTGCGGAAGTTCTGTATGCACTGCGGCACTGCCCTTGCGGAACTCGGCGTCCTGCCGGTCGAGGGAGAGCCGGCCGGGAAATCGGGGCAGGGGAGGGGGAGTTCTTCTCCCCTCTCCGTCGATCCGAGCAAAGGGATCGCACCTCCCTCCACCCCTTCCCCCGCCGGGGAGGACATCACGGCGGAAGAGACGCTGATGGTCCCCAAGACGCTCGGTAGCGGCCACGTCATCAACGGCCGTTACCAGATCGTCGAGGTTCTGGGCGAGGGGGGGATGGGAACGGTCTACAAGGCGATCGATCTTACGCTCAACCGTATCGTGGCCGTGAAGGTGACCCACCGGCCCGACCTGAAGGATCGCTTCCTGCGGGAAGCAGAGATCATGGCGAATCTCAACCACCCGAATATCGTGACGGTCTATGACCGGGGGGAGTACAAGAAGAACGCCTTCATCGTCATGGAGTACATCGCCGGTGAGCCGCTGGAGAATTGCTTCCGCACGCGGGGACTCTCCTTCTCCGAATCGCTCTCCATCCTCAAGGGGGTGGCGCTCGGTCTCGAATATATGCACGAGCGGGGGATCACGCACCGTGACATCAAACCGGGCAATATCATGCTCGTCGATGGAGGGGGCGTGAAGATCATGGACTTCGGGATCGCCAAGGATTTCGGGAAGTCGGAGCTGACGCAGCACGGTTCTCCTCTCTTTGGAACGCCCTGTTACATGTCGCCGGAATTTCTCCTCGGCACCCCGATCGATCACCGTACGGACATCTATGCACTCGGGATCACGGCCTACAAGCTCTTCACGGGGCGGCTCCCCTTCTATCAGGGGGACGTCCGTTTCCAGCAGATCAACGTGGCGCCCCCTCCGCCCCGGAAGTTCAACCCGGCCATCCCCCCGCGGATCGAGGAGATCATCCTCAAGTGCCTGGAGAAGCAACCGGAGGATCGCTATCAGAGCATGGCGGAACTCCGTGGGGATCTCGACGAGGCGCTCGGGCTCTTCTCCGTGAACACCGCGCGCCAGAGCGTCCGGGAGAATGAGGGATCGACGGGGTATAGCCGCCACTCGCGGCGGATCACCGGTTCGCCCCCCCTCTCCCTTCCCGGCGGCAGGGGAGGGGGGAAGCGGCCAGGCCGTGTGCCCCCTCATCCAACCGGAGGGGTTTCCCCTTCCCCGACGAGAAGGGATCCCGGCCGCGTTCTCCGCAAACCGCCCAATCCGTCGGGGGGTATCCCCCGCCCCCCGAACGTATCCCGCCCGTTCGAAACACTGACCGGATCGTATCCCCGGGTCGGGCAGAGCCTCTCGTTGGAGACGGGGGGAGAAACCTCTCGCTCGGCACGGATCATCGGTGTTGGTGCGATCGTCTTTCTCTTCCTCCTCCTGCTCGGTCTCGTGGTGATGCCACGGCTTCGCGCGATCCGCTATCCCGAGATCCCCCTTCAGACGAAGCGGGAAGGACAGACGATTCGTTTCAAGATCGAAGGGAAGCGTCTTCTGGGCGGCAGGGTTCCCCTCGTTGCGGAAGGTCTTCCCGAGGGGGCCCATTTCGACCCGGCCACGGGGATCTTCCGCTGGCGAACCCGGGCTGGAGATGCCGGGGTCTACACCCTCCGCTTCCGGCCGGCGAATCTCCCCGCAGGGGCCACCGGGATGGAAAAGGTCGTGGACGTCGAAGTGAAACCGTGGCAGATCGCCTTCTATCCGGTGGAGAGACAACGGGTGGAGGAAGCGACCGAACTGCGCATCCCGATTGCGATCTTTCCGCCCACCGTCGAGGATGTCTCGATCAACTTTCTCGTGGAGAACCTGCCCAAGGGGGCGAACTTCAAGAAGACGGGACGTTTTGGAGGGGAACTCTCGTGGATCCCCACCTACGGCCAGGCCGGACGCTACAAGATCCTCGTCACTGCCACCGATGGGAAGCGGGTGCGCACCACGCTTCCGGTGGAGATCGAGGTCGTCAAACGGAACCGTCCCCCCCGTTTCGGCGTTTTCAAGACCCGCCACGAGATCGAAGCGGGCACCCCCTTCTCCCTCGAAATTCCCCTCACCGATCCCGATGGCGACGAAGTGACCCTTCTGGCAGGAGGACTCCCCAAGGGGGCCCGTCTCGAGGGGAAGAGGCTGCTCTGGCAGCCCACCGCCAAGGACGCGGGAACACACTCGATCCGCATCATGGCCAGGGACGGAAAGAATACGATCACGACCGAGCTTACCCTCATCGTCACCCGGAGGTAGCCAGAAGCCCCATGCCTCACGACAGCCGACTCCTGTGCGTTGTGTGTGCCTGGCGGGAAACCTGCCAGAAACGCTTTTCGATGACTCCAGAGATGCACTGCGCCGATTTTACCCGCGACGTGACGCTGACACCCAAGAAGGAAGAGCCGGAGGAGGAACGCGCGCCCAAGGAGCGCAAGGCCTGCTGAGGTTCCGTCGATCCTACCCCTCTGCCCCCTCCGGATCGACGAGCCGGAGGCATTTTTCGAGATGGCTGCGGGCCTCCTTGTGCTGTGGGAAGATCGCGAGGACCTTCCGGAAGAGAAGGGTCGCCTTGAAGAGATCCCCTTCGTTGTAGGATCGTAAGGCCTGCTGGAAGAGGGGGCGTGTTTGCTCCTTGAGCGCCTTGACCGCCTCGGCCACGACGCCGTGAAGCTGGGCATGATAGCCATGCTGGTCTTCGGGATCGGCGTCGTGGGCGATCTTACAGAGCCGGATCGCTTCGTTGCATGTCCCCCGTTTGAGCGCGATCATCGCCTTGTGGAGGAGGAAGCGGATCTGGTCCTCGAGTTCCTCCTCGGTCAGTTCCGTGGGGCGAAGGTCGATCGTCTCCTTCACACGACGGATCTCGGGGAGGCTGAAGATATCGTCCTCCTCCGGTTCCGGCGTTTCTCCGATGACGGCGGGGAGGGGACCATGGTATGCCTCGAGGAGGGCATCGCGCAGTTCGTCGATCCGGCCGAAACGCCGCGACGGATTCGGGGCCAGGGCCTGCAGGAGCAATGCTTCGAGCTTCCGGTCGATGTGGGGGTTGTGGCGACGGGGAGAGCCGGTGGGACAACGGGGAATCCGTCCGGTGAGCATCCGGTAGAGGAGGGCGCCGACCGAGTAGATATCGGCGCGCCCGTCGATCGTCTGCTGTCGCGTGATCACCTCCGGGGCCTGGAAGGTCGGCGGCCAGCTCTCGATCCGACGGGGAGGCTCCCCCTCCCACGGCCGCGGAAGACTGAAATTCGTGAGATAGATGTGATCCCCCCGAAAGAGCACGTTGACCGGCTTGATGTCGCGATGGATGATCCCCCGTTGGTGCACCGCGTCGAGCGCGTCGAGAATCGGCAGGATCACCCGGAGCGCCTGGGCGAGGGATAGGGTGATCGGCGTGGCACCGCCGCTCTCCCCGAGGATCTGCGAGAGGTTGCCCGGAATGTAGGGCATCACGTAGTAGAGGGGGTCGGTGCTACGGTGGGCCATCTCCTCCGGGAGGGTGATCGGGACGATATGAGGGTGTCCAAGACGACAGAGGAGCCTCGTCTCCTGCACGAAGCGCGACTTGATCTCCCGCATCATCCGCTCCGGCAGGGGAGTGATCGGCGCCAGGGTCTGCAAGGCGACCTCTTTGCCCGTTTCGAGATCGACGGCCTCGAGGACTTGCCCCATGACGCCCCGTCCAAGTTGCCTGATGACCCTGTAATCGTCGATTCGGCGCTCCATCCGTTTCTCCATGACGTCGCGGATCCGGATCGCTTCCTTCGGGAAACATTAAACCAGAGTAGGGGGGAGACGTCAATTTTCGCAGGGGATTCGGAGCGCTATGCGATTCCTTTGAGCTTTCTTGACTTTATCCGGCACTTGACGGATAATTGAGGATGCCGGATGGTCCGGACGACGCCCCGGAGGTTCTCTCGTCCTCGAGGGGATTCCTTTTGGGAGCCTCGTCGGGTGTCGTGGGACTTCGTATCCGTTGCGGGATCCCTGTTCGTGGAGGCTCTTCGTTGTCGTGTCGATCGCATCCTCCTGTATGTTGTCCTCTGCGCCTCCCCTGCCCCGCCCGGGAGATATCCCACCCGATATTTCCCCGCAGCGAGTCGGAAGGGATTGCGTCTTTTCTCTTCTCCGGCGTTGCATCGTCTCGAAAATTTCAAGGAGGTTTGGCCGTGAGCAAAAGATTCTTTTCCTTCGTTGTCGTGGTCGTGGGGCTCTGTTCCCTCTTCGGTGCCGTTCCAATGGCCATGGCGGACGATCTCGTCAACGTCACGCTCTCTTCGTTCAAGAACAACAACCAGTTCGTAGACCTCTTCATCGACTACAACGGGGAGGTGGAATACGACGATCACCTCGGCGTGGGGGAGCAGATCCGGATCGACACGAGTGGTGGGGAGTTGAACTGTACGGTCAAGCTGGGGAGTCTCACGCCGGGGAATACGGGCCGGATCGTGCTCCAGTCGAGCTGCGAGCCCGACGACATCTTCCAGGTGCCCAGCACGATCAATCTCGCGCGGGGCCGTTACCGGGGCCGCTACGACAGCACGGGGCGCTGGCGTCCGATGACCGACTCCCTCGTCAGCCTCTATGTGATCGTCGACCAGAACGTCACGGAGGCGAACATCCAACTCTGGTTCACCCGTCTTCGGATCGCCAACTTCACGCTGACGCCCTCCTCTCCGACGAAGACGGTGCAGAACTTTCTGGGCACCTTCGTCTTCACGGCGGACTTCAACGCGGTCAACGATGCGGTAAAGATCGATATCGATATCACCTCGAGCATCCTGGGGAACTCGAGCGGGACGGTCGTCTTTCCCGTCGGGGCCACGAGCATCGCCTTCAACCGGGAGCCCCGCAACTAGCCACCCTGCCCCCTGCGTTTTCCCCTCAGCGGGATTCTCGAAGCGTCCAACGGAAGATGCGGATGGCAGGGAATGCCATTCGTCTTTTCCCCGTTGCATGTCAAGGAGTGAGCCCCGAATGAAGATCGAGAGTTCTGATCATGTCCCTTTTCCTGTCGAAACGGTATTTTCCCTCCTTCGGGATCGTCTCTCGGAGGTGGTTCCCTTCCTCCCGAACGTGAATCGGGTCGAGGACATTTCGCGCGAGGAACTCGGGGAGGGGAAGGTTCGCATCGTGCGGCGCTGGTATGGGAAGGGAGAGGTGCCCAAGGTCGCGCAGAAGTTCCTCAAGCCCGAGATGCTCTCCTGGGTCGATACCGCGCTCTGGGACGAGACGACCCATCTTTGCACCTGGGATCTCTCCCACGATGCCTTCAAGGAACAGTTCCGTTGTTCGGGGAAGACGTCCTACAAAGGGGTGGGCGAGGGAGAGACACGCATCGAACTGGTGGGGGACCTCTCGATCGACCTGCGGAACATTCCGGGCGTGCCCCGGATGCTCGCCCGTTCGGTGAGTCCTGCCGTGGAGAAGGTGCTCGTCAACATGATCACGCCGAACCTGAGCAATCTCCCCAAGGGGCTGCGTGCCTACCTCTCGCAACGAGGCGGTGCGTAAGTGATCCCGTCGCTCTTTCTCCCGAGGCCGACGTATCGTAGCGTGATCTTTGCATCGGTCCGGGGCTTCTCTTCGGGCTGAGGGGATCGTCGATGGCGCGCAGATCCCTCGAGATCGGTGGATTGCTCCTTCTCTACGGCCTCTTCCTTCTCCTCTTTCTCCATGGGATGCCGGAAGCCTCCTTGTGGCGGGAGGTGACGCAAAACGTCCTGATCCAGATCTTCCTCCTCCCCCTCCTCCTCATGGCCTATCTGCGGGGACGCCTGCTCGGAATCGTGACGGCAGGGATCGCCACGCTCGCTTACCTTCTCGCCCTCAACCTCCAGCCACCGGAGAACTTCGGCGTACTCGTCCATCACTTCATGGATCTCCCCCTCCTCTTCGTGCTGGCTTTCGTGATCGGGACCCTTTCGGATCACTGGCGGGAGGAGCGAGGGATGCGGCGTTCCTTCTACAAACAGGTGGAAAGATTGCATGAGGAACTCCATGAGCGGCAGGCGGAACTCAAGCTGATCCGGCAGGAACTCGTTCATCACGAAAAGAAGAAGGCGCAGGTGGGCCTCATTCTCAGCCACGAACTCAAGACCCCGATCACGATCGCCAAGGCCTACTGTGATCTGCTCGAGCAGGGGACTTATGGAACGTTTCCTCCAAACCAACGCGAAATCCTTGCGATCGTGCGGGAGGCTGTGGCGCGGATGAACGCTATGACCGACGCGATCCTCGAGATGGCCTCCGCCGACCTCAACAAACGACCCGCCCGATTCCAACGGACCCCCCTTCCAAAGCTGATCGGCTCGGTGCTCCGGGAGTTGGGTCCGATCTTCACGCTGCGGAAGCTGGCGCTTCGGGTCGATGTCCCGCAGGGACTCCCCGACATTCTCATCGAGCCGGAGGAAATTCGACAAGTGATCGAAAATTTGCTACTCAATGCCATACGCTTCACCCCCGATGGCGGCAGGGTCGAAGTCGAGGCAGGGATCATCGAGGAGGAAGGGATCCGGAAGGTTCGGATCTCGGTGCGGGACGACGGGATCGGGATCCCTCCCGAGGAACGGCATTCGATCTTCAGGAAGTTCTACGAGGTCGGAGACTCGATGGGCCACAGTTCGGGCTCCTACGAATTCGGCTCCGCCGGTCTGGGACTGGGGCTTGCGATCGCGAAACGCTACGTGGAGAATCACCGCGGGCAGATCGAAGTGGAGAGCGAACCGGGAAAGGGTTCGTGCTTCTCCTTCACGATTCCGGTATGACCCCCTTCTGGAGCCTTTTCATCCCTACAAGAAAATCCTTGGGGAGGCGCTGAAGGCCGCAGGGGTCCACGCTCTGGTGAGAGGGACGGAATATGCGGAACGGATCGTAGCCGAAATCGAGGATCTGGAATCCTTCAAACGAAAAGATAGCGGTTGTGCGCTCTTCCTCGATGCATTGCAACGCCACTTCCACGTCCTGAGGAACGCATGAACCGTACCCCATTCGAGACAGGGAAGGAGAAGATACGATGGAGGAGGATCTCTCCTCGATACTCATCAAATTGTTGATCGCATTCGCCCTGGTTCTGGCGAATGCGTTCTTCGTGGCCGCGGAGTTCGCGCTCGTCGGAGTCCGCCGCAGCCGGATCGAACAGTTGATCAAGGAGGGGAATGCTTCGGCCAAGGTCGTCTACCAGGCGGTCCTCGATCTCGACCGGTACATCGCCGGGACCCAACTGGGGATCACGATCGCCAGTATCGGTCTTGGCTGGGTCGGCGAGGAGACGATCGCCAAGCTCGTCGAGCCCCTCTTTGCCTGGACCCCGACCTCGACATTGGCCCGCCATTCGATCGCGGTGGCGGTCTCCTTCTTTCTCGTGACGTTTCTGCACGTCGTGCTGGGGGAACTCGTGCCCAAATCGCTCGCGCTCCAGAATCCGGAAGGGGTGGCCCTCGGGGTGGGGCGCCCGATGCGGCTCGTCGTCCAGCTCTTCCGCCCCTTCATCTGGATGCTCAACGGTGTCGGGGTGCTGGTTCTCAAGGCATTCGGCTTCTCCGAGCCGCCGGCGCACCATGCCGTCCATTCCGTGGAAGAACTCGATATCCTGGTCCGCCAGAGCCACCAGGCCGGCGTCATCGACGATTTCGAACAGCAGATCATGCACCGGGCCTTCCAGTTCTCCGAGTTGACCGCCTACGAGGTGATGATCCACCGCTCGCAGACGAAGGCGCTCGACCTGTCGAAAGATATCGAAACGGTGCTCGAAGAGGCCGTCTCGAGCCCCTACACCCGGCTGCCGGTCTATGAGGAGAACATCGACAACATCATCGGGGTTCTGCATCAGCGGGAACTGCTCAAGCGGATCTACGCTGGGGAGGAGATCTCCTCCGAAAAACTCCGAAACCTCCTCCATCCCCCCCTCTTCATCCCCGAGACCACCCATCTCGACGATCTCCTGGAAGCGATGCGCGAACACCACACCCAACTGGCGATCGTGATCGATGAGCATGGCGGCACCTCGGGTATCGTGACCCTCGAGGATATCATCGAGGAGATCGTCGGCGAATTCCAGGATGAATACGAAGTCGCACAACCCCCGATCAAGGAATCCGGGGAAAACCAGTTCCTGATCCGCGGAGAGGTGCGTCTCGATGAACTCAAGGACCGCTTCGGGTGGGAATTCGGAGAGGAGGAAGAGGACGTCGGCACGATCGCCGGTTACGTCATGAACCGCCTCGACCGGACCGCCCGCGTGGGGGACGAAGTCGAGGCCCCCTTCGGGAAGATCCGCGTGGAGAACATGGCCCGCCTGCGGATCACCCTCGTCTCCGTCACCCTGCACGAATCACCCGTACCATCCGAAGACACCGAAGAGGCCAAACACACCGAACCCACCGAAACCAGGAACGTGGAGTCCGCCTGAGACGGACGACCCCTGGAAATTTCCTCCGAGAAGGATCGAACGCCATGCAAGTCGAACTGACCCACGACTTCACCTTCGAGGCTGCACATCGCCTCCCCAACGTGCCCGAAGGCCACAAATGTCGAAGACTCCACGGACACAGCTTCCGGATCGTCCTCACGGTCACCGCCACCGTCGATCCCCATACGGGATGGGGGATCGATTTCGGCAAGATCGCCGAAGCCTTCCACCCCCTCCACGAACGCCTCGATCACCACTACCTCAACGAGATCGAAGGACTCGAGAACCCCACCTCGGAGAACCTCGCCCGGTGGATCTGGAAACGGATGAAACCCCACATCCCCGAACTCTCCGCGGTAACGGTCCATGAGACGTGCAATCTCGGGTGCACGTACCGCGGCACGTGAACGAAACACACCCAACGCTCCGCCAACCTTCGGAACCCCCCTGGAGATGCGTGAAATCATACGAAGCGCCTGTGAGAAATCACGCAACACGACATCCACACGAAATAATATCTTATATATCCTTATGAAACAGGGGTTTATTTTAAACAATCCGATGTATTTTACCTCAATTCGAACGCCTTGCCGCATCCCCCCCTTTCCCGTTCCGATTTTCATCGCTTCTTGCAACACATCGGAAACAAAACTCTTTTCCTTCCTTACCCTCTCGATTTCCCAAATATGGTAAACAGGAACCTGTTTGCTTCTTTTGAAGCATCCTCCCGTGCCACTACCGCGCTCTTTTCCCACCAGAAAAGAAAAAAAGCTCGAGAAATCCGTAGGTTTTGCAGATCGGTCTCAGGATGGCACGAGATCTGCTTTATATTGGGGCAACACAGCAGCGGAGCCACCCCTCCATCGAGGAGGGGGAAAGACCATGCAACTACGAGCAGTTTGGTTGCATGTAGGGGAGGACGCAAGTTCTCCCCTCTTTTTTTTCCCTGGCCACTTCCTCCCCCCAACCACCGCCAAAGAACCGGCCGCTCCTTCCGGAACCGCTCCTTCTGGATTTCGATGCGATGAGATTCGGGGGATCCGCCTGTCGCCTCGATCGCTCTACGAGAGCGGCACGATTGCCTCCGTATTCAGGGTGCCGCCGCACAAGACCCGCAGGAAGTTGCCACCTCTCGCCAGGAAGGCTCCTCTTGCCGATCGCCCAGGCGGCTTGCGTTGGCGAACGACCATCATGATCGCCAATCGTCTCCCCGCCGCGCCGGAGAGGAGGCGCAAGCCGGTGAACTGCGAAAAAGTTCCTGCCAGTTTTATGGATCGATCCTAGGATCGCTTGTCCCCCCTGGCTACCTGTGGTATCGTGGAAGC